>NZ_JAFCTU010000019.1:0-105509 GCF_049896185.1 Massilia sp. TSP1-1-2 | reverse complement strand
GGCATGCCCCATGATGCGTTATCTAAGATTTGTTTACAACAACTTTCTACACTGTGCGCTCAGGCTGAATAGTCACGAAATGTCTTAACTTGGGTGGATTGGGTTGCTACCGGGCTTGCCGCTCTTAGTCTGTAATATGTCCTCCGCGTGGAAGTACAGCGCCGCGTAGATTTCGAGGAACCTTTTGGTGGGTACCGACTTGATTTTATGCGGATGTGACGATTTGTTGTCCCCCACCGCTCGCTTAAGTTCCTTCGCGCATGACTCGTACGCACGCCGCAGCGCCTCGGCAACGGGCGACCCCAAGGGCATGCGCGGTTCCAGTACCTTTTCGAGATACCAAAGCAGGAACTCTGCGATCTGGAGGAGTTGCTTGACTGCGGTGTTCGACTCCACGGCCCCTGTGATTGGCGACGGGTCCCCGTTCTTCTGCGCCGATGCGATCATCCGCACGGCACGATCAGACATGCCCTCGATCTGCTCGACTGGGTAGAAAACGAGCTGACAAAGGGCCTTCTTTTCTCCCTCGGTCAAGCAGCCGGCCTCGAGTGCGCGGGATGCAATATCAATGTCAAATGCGTCGACAAAGCGATTAAAGACTCGAAGCCCCCGGGCCGCAGCGACTATCGTGTGTGGGTTGTCATACCGACTGTTGAGATACACGGCACATGCACGACTCCATTATTGGAGGTTAGTAGCGCGCGTGAACGAGTCAGTTGAATTTCATTTTTGTGCAAATACAGGCAAGTTCAACGGCATTATAAATGGCTATAATAAAAGTGTAATTGATTTGGCATTGCCATATCTCAAGTCCTTGTTCCTGAAAAGTTTTTTCGATAAAATTGCAAAGCGGGGGTGAGGTTCGACATGCCGTTCAACTATCGGATTTGACCGCCTGGCCAACCTGCTGGAATCGCAGCGCACCGAGGTGCAGCCCAGCTATCCTCCCTACAATATCGAACTGGTCAGCGAGGACAAGTTCCGCATCGTCATGGCGCTGGCCGGCTTTGACCGGGCGGAAGTGGAGATCGTCGCCGAGCGTGACACCCTGCACGTCACGGGCCGCAAGCAGAAGGACGAGCAGCAGCGTACCTACCTGCACCGCGGCATTGCGGCGCGCGACTTCGAGCAGCGCTTCCAGTTGGCCAACCACGTCAAGGTCACCACCGCGTCGTTCGACAACGGCATGCTGACCATTGAACTGGTGCGCGAAGTACCCGAGGTGCTCAAGCCGCGCAAGATCGTCATCGACGCGGCCGAGGGCAGCAACGTGCAGGCGCTGGAGCAACGCCAGGCTGCATAAGGCTTTACTGAGGAAGCACGGGGCGCCCGCATGTTGGGGCGCCCCGTTTCGCGTGCGCGAGGACGATATAGAGGTGGCCGCCGCTAACGCACCTCTTTACCGGCGCTGCGTGCAGCTCGCCCCCTTTCACGGGCACCCATTCCAAAAACTTAAGGTAACCCTAAGTCTGATCGATCATTATTCATCCCGTCAGCAACCCATTTCAATCCAGGAGTTAAGTCATGCATAACGCAGGTGCCACCACTGTCATTACCGCGAAGCGACTCACCCTTGCCTTGGTCGCCGCAGGCGCCATCGGCGGGGCGGTTGGAGCGATCACGGTCAACCATAACAGCGCCGTCGCCGCCGTTCCCGTCGTGGCCGCCGCGGCCCCGGCAACGGCCGCGCCGGCACCGCTGGGTGCCGGCGTCGTGCTGCCTGACTTCACCCAGATCGTCTCGCGCAACGGCCCGGCCGTCGTGAATATCCGTGTCATGGGCAGCACCAAGACTGCACTGGCCGAACGCGGCCAGCGCGCTCCCCAGTTTGACGAGGACGATCCGTTTTTTGAATTCTTCCGTCGCTTCCAGGGCCCGCAGAATAATGCGCGCGCCCAACGCGACAGACCCGTTTTTGGCGCCGGTTCCGGGTTCATCATCAGCCCGGACGGTGTCATCCTGACCAACGCGCACGTGGTGCGCGACGCCACCGAAGTCACCGTCAAGCTGCAGGACCGGCGCGAATACCGCGCCCGCGTACTCGGCTCCGACCCCAAGACGGACGTGGCGGTGCTCAAGATTGACGCTAACAATTTGCCGGTGGTGCCGATCGGCCGCTCCAATGAATTGAAAGTGGGCGAATGGGTCCTGGCCATCGGTTCGCCCTTTGGCCTGGACAGTTCCGTCACCGCCGGCGTGGTCAGCGCCAAGGGCCGCTCGCTGCCCGACGACAGCAACGTGCCCTTCATCCAGACCGACGTCGCCGTCAATCCCGGCAACTCGGGTGGCCCGCTGTTTAATACCAAGGGCGAAGTGGTCGGCATCAATTCGCAAATCTATAGCCAGACCGGCGGCTACATGGGATTGTCGTTCGCCATTCCGATCGACGTCGCCTTCCGCATCAAGGAGCAGATCGTCAAGACCGGCAAGGTGCAGCATGCCAAGCTCGGTGTGACGGTGCAGGAAGTGAACCAGGGCTTTGCCGATTCCTTCAAGCTCGCTTCGCCCGAAGGCGCACTGGTGGCCAACGTCGAAAAAGGCGGGGCCGCCGACAAGGCCGGCATCAAGTCCGGCGACGTGATCCGCAAGCTCAATGGCCAGGCAATCATCGCCTCCGGCGACCTGCCGGCCATGCTCAGCCTGGCGCAACCGGGCGACAAGGTGGCGCTCGATGTCTGGCGTGACGGTAGCATCGTGCGCATCGACGCCCGCCTGGCCAACGCCAGCGACAAGGCCGATCCGGCCGAGCGCGAGGAAGTGGCCGGCGTGGACAGCGGCTCGCGCCTGGGTCTGTCACTGCGCCCGCTCGACCCGAACGAGCGGCGCCAGTCCGGCATCGCCTCCGGCCTGGTGATCGAAGACGCGGCCGGCGCGGCGGCCAACGCCGGTGTGCAGCCCGGTGACGTATTATTGTCGGTCAACGGCCGGCCGGTCAGTTCCGTCAGCCAGGTGCGCGACGTGGTCGGCAAGTCGACCAAGTCGGTGGCCTTGCTGATCCAGCGCGGCGCCGACAAGATATTTATCCCGGTGCGGATCGGCTAGCAGACAGCTTGCCTGGTCGTCCCACCAGTTGAACGAGGAATAGCGATGCGCCTGCTGCTGGTGGAAGACGATACGATGATCGGCGAAGTGGTGCTCGACCTGCTCAGGGCCGAGCACTACGCCGTCGACTGGGTCAAGGATGGCGAAATGGCCGATACGGCGCTGCGCCAGTCGCAAAGCTATGACCTGGTCATGCTCGATCTGGGCTTGCCGCGCAAGGATGGCCTGGAAGTGCTGCGCGCCATGCGCGCCCGCAAGGACCGCACGCCGGTGCTGATCGCCACCGCGCGCGACGCGGTCGAGCAGCGCATCGCCGGGCTCGATGCCGGCGCCGACGACTACGTCCTTAAACCCTATGACCTCGACGAGTTGCTGGCGCGCCTGCGCGCGCTGGTGCGGCGCGCTTCCGGACGCGCCGAGCCCGTGTTTGAACACAACAACATCACCATCAATCCGGCCACCCGCGAAGTGCAGGCCGACGGGGTGGCCGTCACCTTGTCGGCGCGCGAATGGGCTGTGCTTGAAGCGCTGATCGCCCGTCCGGGCGCCGTACTCTCGCGCGCTCAGCTCGAAGAAAAGCTGTACAGCTGGCGCGACGAAGTGAGCAGCAATGCGGTCGAAGTGTATATCCACGGCTTGCGCAAGAAACTGGGCAGTGAACTGATCCAGAACGTGCGCGGCGTTGGCTACATGGTGCCCAAGCCATGAAGGCGTCGGACGTGTCGCGCTCAGTGTCGCGCTCGGTGTCACACTCGCTGCGCGGGCGCCTGCTGTGGTTTTTGCTCGCCGCCATCAGCATCGCCGCCGTGGTGCAAGCCTCCATCGCCTACCGCACCGCGCTCGACAACGCCGACCAGATTTTCGACTACCACATGCAGCAGATGGCGCTGGCGCTGCGTTCCAGCGTGCCGCTGTCGAACACCGAAGTGCAGGCCGGGATCGACGCCCAGTCCGAAAACAATGAATTGATGGTGCAAGTGTGGACCCCGGACGGGGTGCAAGTGTTTCGCACCGTCTCCAGCGCGCGCTTGCCGCAGCACGCGGTGCTCGGTTTTTCCAACGTCAACGAGAACAACACGACCTACCGCGTGTTCTCGATCCAGACCCCGACCCAGACGCTGCAGGTGGCGCAGGACATGGCGGTGCGCCGCAACATGGCCGGCAACATGGCGCTGCGCACGGTGGGGCCGATCGCGGTGATGATGCCGATCCTGATGCTGGTGGTGTGGTGGGTGATCAGCGGTTCGCTCGCGCCCGTGGCGCGGGTGCGCTCGCAGGTGGCGGCGCGCCAGGCCGACGATCTGTCGCCGGTGTCGGACGCCGGGCTGCCCGACGAGGTGCTGCCGCTGGTGCAGGAACTGAACCTGCTGTTCGGACGCGTCAAGACGGCGTTTGAAGCGCAGCAGCATTTCGTGGCCGACGCCGCGCACGAACTGCGCACACCGCTGGCCGCGCTCAAGCTGCAGGCGCTGAGCCTGGAGCGGGCCGACAGTGGCGAGGCACGCGGGGTGGCCATTGCGCGCCTGACGGCCGGCATCGAGCGCGCCACGCGGCTGGTGGAACAGTTGCTGGTGCTGGCGCGCCAGGAAGCCAGTGCTGCCAGCGGCGCGCGCAGCGAACAGGTGGACCTGGCCGAAACGGCGCGCCGCGCGGTGGCCGAGATGGCGCATGCGGCGCAAGGCAAGGGCCTCGATTTGGGGCTGCAGCGGGCCGACACGGCAATCGTAACAGGGCAGGGCGACGCGCTGCATATCCTGATGCGCAACCTGGTGGACAACGCCATCAAATACACGCCGGCCGGCGGCAGGGTGGACGTCGAGGTGAGCGCCGGCGCGCAGGGCGTGGTGCTGTGCGTGGAAGACAGCGGGCCGGGGATTCCCGCCGACGAACGCGAGCGCGTGTTCGACCGGTTTTACCGGGTGGCGGGGAGCGAAGCGAATGGCAGCGGGCTGGGATTGGCGATCATCAAGGCGATCGCCGTGCGCCACGGCGCGCTGCTCACGCTGGGCCAGTCAGAGCGGCTGGGCGGCCTGAGCGTGACGATCGCGTTCCCGCCCAAGTAGTCGCCATCACGCGTTGTCGCCACGCTTTCTTTCCACGCTTCGTCTTGCGCTGCAGCCGAAATTTTATTTCTTTGAAATCGCCTGCAACAACACAAACGCTTCATGACTGATCGCGCTGTCCGCATCGGCCAATTCCTTCTTCGCCTTGACATACTCCGGCCGTTTCATTTCTTTCTTTTCGGCCGCGTCGGTCGCCTTGGCGCCGCCCATGCCCATGCCTTGCATGCCGCCGCCGCTGTTATACATCTGGTAGACGACTTGTTTGCCATACGGCGTGTTATAAAAGCGCGTCATTTCGGTCGCCGTTTCAGCACTGATCGCCTTGGCCAGCGGATAAGCCAGGCGCGCATAAATCTGCTCCTTGGGCATTTTATCCAGCTTTGCGAACACAGACGCACGCTGCGCTTCATTGGCATACTTGCTCAGCGACGCTGTGGTGCGCATCATCTTTTCAGCCTGCATCGCTTCCAGCAGCGCCGTCACCGCCTTCACATGACCGACCGTAATCACGGTCGATGCCGCTGGCGCGGCAGCGGGCGCGCCAACTGCGGCAGGTACAACCCCCATCGCACCGGCGGCCAGCACCGCTGCCACGCCCAGCATCTTGACAAATTTCATTCGTATTCTCCAGGAAAGCGCTTTTGCAAAGCGAGCATCATATCAAAGGTTATTGCGCCAGCACTTCTGTTGCGCCGCCTACAAAAATATCCTTGCCATCGATGCGGGTGACCATCCGGCACGGGTTGCCCAGCAGGGCACCCTGCAGCACGACCAGACCATGCCCCAGCCACGCGCTGAGCGCCCCGGCGGCGACCCCGGTCGCACTGTCTTCGCCGGCCGGGTCCGGATGGTTGAAATTGCGTCCTTCATATTCGCGCTCGCCGGTGCGGCAATACACATAGCAACCATTGACGCCGTTTTCCTTGCTCCACGCCACAATGTCGGCCAGCGGCGGCGTGAGCGCGTACAAGGCGGCGCGGTCCGCCACTGCGATCAGCAGCTTGGGGCTGCCCACCGACGACAGCAGCGCGGGCGCGGCCAGGCGCAGGCCAGGCTCGCCCAGCAGGCGCGCGGGCAAACCCGGTGCAATGCCAACCGGCGCCACAGCCTGCCTGCGCACGCTGGCATACAGCGCTTCACCATCGCGCGCAAGCGTCAGCAACTGGCTGCGCATCGCCGTTTCCAGCACCACCGGCGTACCAGGCTGGCGGCTGCACAGCACATGCGCCGCCGCCAGCGATGCATGCAGGCATAGCACGCTGCGCGCATGCGGGTAGTAAAAGTCGGCCACCCACGCGCCGCGTTCGCCCGCCGGCGGCGTCAGGAACACGGTGGCGCTGTGGCCGCTCTCGCGCGCCAGCAGTTGCCGCTGCGCCACCGCCACCGGACCGTCTTCGATCACCTGGGCAATGTTTCCCTTTCCCGGAACCGCCCCAAAACAGCGCAATAGTGCCACCTGCATACCGATTTCCTTGAATTTGTCGATGCGAAGACGATGCGATATACTGTACATCTATACAGTAGTCTCACTTACCTATATTGTAGCTTCTCGCCATGTTTCCCGCTGCCACAGCCCAGAGTTTGCCCGACTATGCCGAGCTGTTCTGCCTGTCCAATTTCTCTTTCCTGCACGGCGCCTCGCACGCCGAGGAGCTCGTCGCGCGCGCGGTGCAGCTAGGCTATAGCGCGTTGGCCATCACCGATGAATGCTCGCTCGCCGGCGTAGTGCGTGCTCACGCCGAAGCTAAAAAGGCGGCGCTGCCGCTGATCATCGGTGCCCATTTTCACCTCACCAATCCAGACGGCAGCGCCGCGCTCTCGCTCATCGTGCTGGCGCAAAACCGCAATGGCTACGGCAACCTGTCCGAACTGATCACTGTGGGCCGCACGCGCAGCGAAAAGGGCACTTATCTGCTTACCCCGGCCGACTTCGCTTCGCCGGCGCCCTTGTACGCGCATCTTGCAAACTTGCCCGACTGCCTGGCCATCCTGCTGCCGGCCTATCCGGGCTACGACAGCGCCTGCGTCGACCGCCTGCACGCGCAGGCCGCCTGGATCGCCGCCACCTTCCCCGGGCGCTCTTGGCTCGGCCTCAATTTGCTGCACCGCGCCTTTGACGACGCCCACCGCGCCACGGTCGAAGAAGTTGCCTGGCAGCACGGCTTGCCGATCACCGCTGTCGGCCATGTGTGCATGCACGTGCGCTCGCGCAAACCCTTGCACGACACATTGTGTGCGATCCGCATCGGCAAGCCGGTGGGCGAGTGCGGCTACGCGCTGTCGCAAAACGCCGAACAGCATTTGCGCGCGCGGCTGCGCCTGTCCAATATCTACGCCCCTGAAGCGCTGGCCGAAACGCTGCGCATCGCGCGCCTGTGCACGTTTTCGCTGGAAGAACTGCGCTACGAATACCCTGACGAACTGGTGCCGCCCGGGGAAACGGCGAGCGGTTACCTGCGCAAGGAAACTTATATCGGCGCCCACCATCGTTTTCCGCTGGGAATTCCGGCGCGGGTGCAGGCCCAGATCGAGCACGAACTCGAGCTCATCGCGTTTCTGCGCTACGAACCGTATTTTCTCACCGTCTACGACATCGTGCGCTTCGCGCGCTCGGTGGGCATTTTGTGCCAGGGACGCGGCTCGGCGGCCAACTCGGCCGTGTGCTACTGCCTGTCGATCACCGAGGTCGATCCCGCGCGCGGCAACTTGCTGTTCGAGCGCTTTATTTCCAAGGAGCGCGACGAGCCGCCCGACATCGACGTCGACTTCGAACACCAGCGGCGCGAAGAAGTCATCCAGTACATCTACACCAAGTACAGCCGCACGCGCGCCGCGCTGGCCGCCGTCGTCATCAGCTACCGCCCCAAAAGTGCGCTGCGCGACAGCGGAAAGGCGCTCGGTATCGATCTTGCCATCGTGGAAAAAGTCGCCAAGACCCATCACTGGTTCGACAGCAAGGAAGACCTGGTCAACCGGCTGGCCGAATGCGGGCTCGATCCCGAGTCGGCGCTGGCCCAGCAGTGGGCCACGCTGGCGCAGCGCCTGCTCGGTTTTCCCCGCCACCTGTCGCAGCATCCAGGCGGCTTCGTCATTTCACAAGGCAAGCTTTCGCGCCTGGTGCCGATTGAAAACGCCACCATGGCCGAGCGCAGCGTCATTCAGTGGGACAAAGATGACCTTGAGGAACTCGGTTTGCTCAAGGTTGACGTGTTGGCGCTGGGCATGCTCTCGGCGCTGCGCCGCACGCTCGATTTGGTCGGACAGCAGCGCGGCACGGTGTTCTCCATGCAGGATATTCCCGCCGAAGACCCGGCCACCTACGACATGATCTGCGCGGCCGATACGGTGGGCGTGTTCCAGATCGAGTCGCGCGCGCAGATGAGCATGTTGCCGCGCATGCTGCCGCGCACCTTTTACGACCTCGTCATCGAAGTGGCGGTGGTGCGGCCCGGGCCGATCCAGGGCGGCATGGTGCATCCCTATCTGCGCCGCCGGCAAGGCTTGGAGCAGCCCGTCTATCCCAAGCCGGAACTGAAGGTCGCGCTCGAGCGCACGCTGGGCATTCCCATTTTTCAGGAACAAGTGATGCAGGTGGCCATGGTGGCGGCCGGCTTTACCCCCGGCGAAGCGGACCAGCTGCGGCGCGCCATGGCGGCCTGGAAGCGCAAGGGCGGGCTGGAAAAATATTACGGGCGCATCGTCAATGGCATGCTGGAGCGGGGCTACGACCTGGCCTTTGCCGAATCCATTTTCAGCCAGATCCAGGGCTTTGGCGAATACGGTTTTCCAGAGTCGCACGCAGCCAGCTTTGCGCTGCTGGCCTACGCCAGTTCCTGGCTCAAGTGCCACGAACCGGCCGCGTTTTTATGCGCGCTGCTCAACAGCCAGCCGATGGGGTTTTACAGTCCGTCGGCGCTGGTGCAAGATGCGCAGCGGCATGGCATTGAAGTGCGGCCGGTAGATATTGCGATCAGCAGCTGGGATTCGGCCCTCGAGCCGTCCGGGCGGCCGCAGGCGGCGGTGCGGCTTGGACTGTCCCTGCAGCGCGGCATGCGTCAGGAGGTCGCGGCGCGCATCGAGGATGCGCGGGCGATGCGCGCCTTTGACAGTGTGACCGATCTGGCGCGCCGCGCCCAGCTCGACCGCCACGATCTGCAGGTACTGGCCGGGGCCAATGCACTGCAGTCGCTGGCCGGCAACCGGCGCCAGGCGCTGTGGCAGGCGGTGGGCGCGGTGCCCGACAAAGACTTGCTCAGGCCCACCTCGCTGGTGGAAGAAACGCCCGTGTTGCAGGCGCCAAGCGAAGGCGAGGATATCGTCGGCGACTACCGGGCGCAGGGCTTGACGCTGGGGCGCCATCCGCTGGCGCTGCTGCGCGCGCGCCTGCTGGGGCAGCGCTTCATGCCCGCGTCCACGCTCAATGATTACAAGAATGGGCAACTGGCGCGCGCGTGCGGCATCGTCACGGTGCGCCAGCGGCCGGGAACGGCCAAGGGCGTGTTGTTCGTCACGCTCGAAGACGAGACCGGCAACGTCAACGTCATCGTCTGGCCGAGCCTGGTGGAGCAGCAGCGCAAGGAAGTACTGGGGGCGACGCTGCTGGGGGTGTATGGCGTGTGGCAGCGCGAAGGGCAGGTGCGCCACCTGGTGGCCAAGCGGCTGGTGGATATGTCGGCCCTGCTGGGCCGGCTGGATACGACCAGCCGCAATTTTTGCTAACCGTGACAAAAAACCGAGGGTGTCCGGCTAGTGGCCATAAACGTAGGGCGGAAAAGCAACGCGCATTCCGCCATGTCCGCGCCACGTTGACGCATGCATGGCGGAAACGCGAGCCGAGGCCACCTTGCGCGCGCTGGGAATCTACTCTGTCAGGCTAGTGGCCATGCCTGCGCCGCGTTGACGCATGCATGACGGAAACGGAGGTCGAGGCCATTACATCACCGGCATGCCGTAATAGCTGTGAATCTCGTTCTTCCACTCGGCGTTGGCCATGTCAGGCCAGTGATCCGTGTCGAATCCCGGTGCATTCTCGATGCGCTCCTTCGGCAAGTCCATCGTAAAACGCTTGTTCGCGGTATCCAGCTTCAACGCTTCCCAAGGCACCGCAAACAGCTTTTCACCGATCGACAGCACGCCGCCGCTGGACATCACCGCGTAGGCAATCTTGCCGCTGCGCATGTCGAGCATGATTTCCTTGATCTCGCCAAGGTGCTCGTTTTTCAGGTTGTGTACGTGGTCGCCGATCAGGGTGTCAGCCCCCATCAGTTCAGGACCTGGGCCCTTGTGGCCTTTGTCGACATACATGCCATAAGCATCGCGTTCTTCGTAGGACATTGTGACCTCCACTGATTAAAAATCCCAGCTTGAGTGACGCACGATTGACGGTCTGTTCGCTAGCGCTCAGAGAAATCCGGAAATGCTTTTTTCAGGCCTCTTGCTTTAACCATCCCATCGCACGTCTATCAATTTGCAGTAGAAAGTTCCCAAGTTGCACGGGAAAACATGCCCCCCGCCAAACTGCTTAATTCCCAAGCCCTTGCATGCCGGCCGCAGGATAGCGCTCGCCGGAAGCGGCGCCCAACGGCATGGCCCGGTCCAGCCGTTGCAGTTCGGTCGCGTTCAGGCAAACGGCGAGCGCGCCCACATTTTGTTCCAGATAGCCGCGTCGCTTGGTGCCGGGAATGGGGGTCACGCCCTCCTGTGCAAGCAGCCACGCCAGCGCCACCTGTCCGGCTGTGCAAGCCTTCTCGGCCGCCAGCGCCGTCACCACGGCCACCAGCCTGACGTTCTCGTCCAGGTTGCCGTTCTGGAAGCGCGGCGCAATCTTGCGAAAGTCATCCGCGGCAAACACGGTGCCCGCATCGATGGCCCCGGTGAGCATGCCGCGCCCCAGCGGGCTGTAGGCAACAAAGCCGATGCCCAGCTCGCGGCAGGCCGGCAGCAACGCCGATTCGGCGTCGCGCGTCCATAACGAGTATTCGCTTTGCACCGCCGCGATCGGATGGACTGCGTGCGCGCGCCGCAGTGTCTCCGGTCCCACTTCGCACAGGCCAAGCGCGCGCACCTTGCCCTCCGCGACCAGCTCGGCCATGGCCCCGACCGTCTCTTCGATCGGCACCTCGTTTGCCAGCCGGTGCGCATAGTACAGGTCGATGGTGTCGACCTTCAGGCGGCGCAGCGAGTCTTCGCACGCTTGCCTGATATACGCCGCGCTGTTGTCGATGCGCCGCTCGTACACGCCCGGCGCGCGGCGGATGCCAAATTTGGTGGCCACCACGGCGCCCGAATCCTTGCCAAGGGCGCGCGCCAGCAGCGTCTCGTTGTGCCCGGCGCCGTAGGTGTCGGCAGTGTCAAACAAGCTCACGCCCAGCTCCAGCGCGCGGCCAATCACGCGCAGCGCTTCGGCGTCGTCGGTGGCGCCGTAGAACTCCGACATGCCCATGCAGCCCAGGCCGACGGCCGAAACGGCGATGCCGCTGTGTCCCAAAATGCGTTGTTTCATGTTGCCTCCACTGTGCAGGTTGCGCTGCACTTGGCAGCGTGGCCTCAAGATAGGCCAGCCGCGCTACAATGGCCAATCCCATTTTTATGATACCTTTTTGGTATGGCGCTTCGCTTCAAGCTCAGGCAGCTGGAAATGTTCGTGGCGGTGGCCGAGACGCTCAATTTCCGCGAGGCCGCCGCGCGCCTGCACATGACCCAGCCGCCGCTGAGCCGCCAGATCAGCGAACTTGAAGGCGCGCTGGGTATCAAACTGCTTGAGCGCAGCAATCAAGGTGCAAGCCTGACGGCCCCCGGTGCGCGCTTCCTGGACGAGGCGCGCACCTTGCTGGCCGCGTGCGACGCCATGGGCGCGCGCTTTTGCGGCAGTCTCGGCCCAGTCGTTGACACGCTCAGGGTCGGCGTGACGACGGTTGTCGATACCGGGACGTTGCAGCAACTCTTGCCCGTCCTGGAAGCGGCAATGCCGGGCCTGGAGCGCGACTTCAAACGGCAGGGTTCGGTCCGCTCAGTGCGCGACCTGCTCCAGCACCGGCTCGATGCAGCCATCATCGGCATGCCGACCGAGACCGCCGACGTGACCGTGTTGACCGTGCGCCAGCTGTACCGAGACCAATTTTGCGTCGCACTGCCGGCCAGTCACCGCCTGCGCAAACGAAAAGTCATCGGGCTTGGCGAACTGAACGACGACTTGCTGTTCTGGTTCAAACGCGATCTAAATCCCGGTTTTTACGACGCCTGCGAAGCCGTTTTCCGGCAAGCCGGCTATGCGCCGCAACGCGCGCCCGAACCGGCCGACCATCACGTGCTGCTCAGCCTGATCGCCAACCAGGGCGGCGTCGCGCTCATTGCGCGCTCGCTGTGCAACATTCGCCGCAGCGGCGTCGTCTACCGGGACCTGAAAGAGAGCGAGCTGCTCTTCATCGACGTCAGCGTCGCTTACCTCGCCTCGGCCGGCAAAGCGGCTTTGCCCCGCTTCGTCGAACAGTTGGTGCGTTTCTATGGCAATGGCGAGGAGGGCAGGGCGCCGGCATGATGCCCAGTTTTACCTTGTTTTGCGGCAGTATTCACCCGTTTAAGGTATAATTTCAATTTCCCGCACGTGCCGTTCGGCACTATCTGCAATGACCAAATTTGTCTTCGTCACCGGTGGTGTCGTCTCTTCCCTTGGAAAAGGGATTGCCGCCGCCTCTCTCGCCGCGATTCTTGAATCGCGCGGCCTTAAAGTCACCATGCTCAAGCTCGATCCGTACATTAATGTGGATCCGGGCACCATGAGTCCCATGCAGCACGGCGAAGTGTTCGTTACCGACGACGGGGCCGAAACCGACCTTGATTTGGGCCACTACGAGCGCTTCATCAGCACCCGCATGCGCAAGGTGAACAACTTCACCACCGGCCAGATCTACGAATCGGTCATCCGCAAGGAACGCCGCGGCGAATACCTCGGCAAGACCGTGCAGGTCATCCCGCACATCACCAACGAGATCCAGGACTATATCTACCGCGGCGCCGAAGGCGTCGATGTGGCGCTGGTCGAAATCGGCGGCACCGTGGGCGACATCGAATCGCTGCCGTTCCTGGAAGCGGCGCGCCAGCTGTCGCTGCGCGCCGGGCGCAAGTCGGCCGCCTTTGTCCACCTGACGCTGGTGCCGTACATCGCTTCGGCGGGCGAGCTGAAAACCAAGCCCACCCAGCACAGCGTGCAAAAGCTGCGCGAAATCGGCATTACGCCGACCGCGCTGCTGTGCCGCGCCGACCGTCCGATTCCGGACGACGAACGGGCCAAGATTTCACTGTTCTCGAACGTGGAAGAGCAGGCCGTGATTTCGGTATGGGACGCCGACACCATCTACAAGGTGCCGCAAATGCTGCACGACCAGGGCCTGGACGCGATCATCCTGGAGGCGCTCGGCATTGAAGCGCCACCGGCCGACCTGTCGATGTGGACCAAGCTCATTTATGCGCTGGAAAACCCGAAGACGTCCGTCACCATCGGCATGGTCGGCAAATACGTCGACCTGACTGAGTCGTACAAGTCGCTCACCGAAGCGCTGCGCCACGCCGGCATCCATACCGAGAGCCGCGTCAACATCGAGTACCTTGATTCGGAAGACATCGAGACCAAGGGTTGCGAACACCTGGGCAAGTACGATGCGATCCTGGTGCCGGGCGGCTTTGGCAAGCGCGGCGTGGAAGGCAAGATCATGGCAGCGCAATACGCCCGCGAAAACAAGATCCCGTACCTGGGCATCTGCCTGGGCATGCAGGTCGCGCTGATCGAATACGCGCGCCATAAGGCGGGCATGGGCGACGCCAATTCCACTGAGTTCGACACCGAGACCAACCACCCCGTCGTCGCCCTCATCAACGAGTGGCAAAACCATGACGGCAAGGTCGAAAAACGCGACGAGTCGTCCGACCTGGGCGGCACCATGCGCCTTGGCGCCCAGACCTGCGCGGTCAATCCGGGCACGCTGGCCGCTGAAATCTACGGCGCCGTCGTCACCGAACGCCACCGCCACCGCTACGAAGCGAACAACCACTACCTGGGACGCGTCGAAGCGGCCGGCCTGATCGTCTCGGCCCGCACCCCGACCGAAGACCTGTGCGAAATCATGGAACTGCCGCGCGAAGGCGCCAATTCCCACCCGTGGTACATGGGCGTGCAATACCACCCTGAATTCAAGTCCACCCCGCGTACCGGCCACCCGCTGTTTACGTCGTTCATCCGGGCCGCGCTGGCGCACAAGTCGGCCAATGAGCAACAATCGGCGGCCAACAATGGCACGCTCGCTTTGCAAGGAGATGCAGCATGAAGCTTTGCGGTTTCGACGTAGGCCTTGAGCACCCGATTTTCCTGATCGCCGGCACCTGCGTGATCGAATCGCGCCAGATGGCGATGGACACGGCCGGCACGCTCAAGGAAATCACTTCAAGCCTGGGCATTCCGTTCATTTACAAGTCGTCCTTCGACAAGGCCAACCGGTCGTCCGGCACCACCTTCCGCGGTCCCGGCATGGACAAGGGTCTCGAGATCCTGGCCGACGTGCGCCGCGAAATCGGCGTGCCGGTCCTGACCGACATCCACACGATCGAAGAGATCGCGCAAGTGGCGTCGGTTGTCGATGTGCTGCAAACGCCCGCTTTCCTGTGCCGCCAGACCGACTTCATCGTCGCCTGCGCGCAGTCCGGCAAACCGGTCAATATCAAGAAGGGCCAGTTCCTCGCGCCCGGCGACATGAAGAACGTGATCGACAAGGCGCGCCATGCGGCCAAGGAAGCGGGCCTCGATCCCGACAACTTCATGGCATGCGAGCGCGGCGTCTCCTTCGGCTACAACAACCTCGTTTCGGACATGCGCTCACTGGCGATCATGCGCGAATCGAACTGCCCGGTCGTGTTCGACGCGACCCATTCGGTACAACTGCCGGGCGGACAGGGCACCTCATCCGGTGGCCAGCGCGAACACATTCCCGTGCTCGCGCGCGCAGCCGTGGCAGCCGGTATCGCCGGCCTGTTCATGGAAACGCACCCCAATCCCGCGCAGGCGCTGTCGGACGGCCCGAATGCGGTCCCGCTGGGACGCATGAAAGAACTGCTCGCGACCCTGGTCGAACTCGACCGCGTGGTCAAGAAAGCAGGCTTTCTCGAATCGAGCTTCAACTGATTCGACCGGCCCGTAGCCGCCCGACCGCTTGACAGATGCAGGCGGGTCCTCCCGGACCCGCTCACCGTTTTGCCTACCCTTTTGGAGAATAAGAATGAGTGCTATCGTTGACATTATCGGCCGCGAAATTTTGGATTCACGCGGCAACCCAACCGTCGAATGCGACGTGCTGCTCGAGTCGGGCGTGATGGGCCGCGCGGCCGTGCCTTCAGGTGCCTCGACCGGTTCGCGCGAAGCGATCGAACTGCGCGACGGCGATCTGAAACGCTATTTCGGCAAGGGCGTGCTGCAGGCCTGCGAGAACATCAACACCGAGATCTCCGAAGCGATCATGGGCCTGGACGCGAACGAACAGGCTTTCCTGGACCGCACGCTAATTGACCTGGACGGCACCGAAAACAAGAGCCGCCTGGGCGCCAACGCCATGCTGGCCGTGTCGATGGCCGTTGCCAAGGCCGCAGCCGAAGAAGCCGGCCTGCCGCTGTACCGCTACTTCGGCGGTTCGGGCGCGATGCAAATGCCGGTGCCGATGATGAACGTGATTAACGGCGGCGCCCACGCCGACAATAACCTGGACATCCAGGAATTCATGATCATTCCGGTCGGCGCGCCAAGCTTCAAGGAAGCGATCCGCTACGGCGCCGAGATCTTCCACACGCTCAAAAAAATCCTGCACGAGAAAAAGCTGGCCACCTCGGTCGGCGACGAAGGCGGCTTTGCACCGAACGTGGCCAACCATGAAGAAGCCATCAAGCTGATCATGCAGGCGATCGAGCAGGCAGGCTACGAGCCGGGCACCCAGATTTGCCTGGGACTCGACTGCGCCGCCTCCGAGTTCTACAAGGACGGCAAGTACCACCTCGAAGGCGAAGGCATGCAGCTGACCGCCACCGAGTTCACCGACATGCTCGAAACCTGGTGCGACAAGTACCCGATTATCTCGATCGAAGACGCGATGCACGAAGGCGACTGGGATGGCTGGAAGATCCTGACCGACCGTCTGGGCAAGAAGGTGCAGCTGGTTGGCGACGACCTGTACGTCACCAACACCAAGATCTTGAAAGAAGGCATCGACAAGGGCATCGCCAACTCGATCCTGATCAAGATCAACCAGATCGGCACCCTGACCGAGACCTTCGCCGCCATCGAAATGGCCAAGCGCGCCGGCTACACGGCCGTCATCTCGCACCGTTCGGGCGAGACCGAGGACTCGACCATCGCCGACATCGCCGTTGGCACCAACGCCATGCAGATCAAGACCGGCTCGATGTCGCGTTCGGACCGCATGGCCAAGTACAACCAGCTGCTGCGCATTGAAGAAGACCTGGGCGACATCGCCAGCTATCCGGGCCGTAGTGCTTTCTACAACCTGAAGTAATCAGTACCCCGGCCGGCGCGAGTTTTTAACTTCAGCCGGCCGGTATTGGAATGCCATGCGCCTCATAACGCTCGCTCTCGCGACCTTGCTGCTGCTCGTACAATTGCCCCTGTGGCTAGGCAAGGGAGGGTGGTTGCGCGTATCGGAACTGGAAAGTTCGGTGGCTGCGGCCAAGACCCGCACCGAAGAACTGAAAGCGCGCAATGCCAAGCTGACCTCCGAGGTGGATGACCTCAAGGACGGCACCGGCGCCGTGGAAGAACGCGCCCGCTACGAGCTGGGCATGATCAAGCAAAACGAAGTATTCATTCAAATCCTGGGGGCCAACGGCCAGCCCAAGGAATCGGCAACGCCATTGCCGCCGCCACCCAAGCCAGATACCAAGCCAGATACCAAGCCGTAGTACGCTTACCGGCAGTCCGCTCAAAACGCATACCCCTGCATCGTCCTCGCGCACGACGTGGCTTCTATGCGCCCTCACTAATCGCGCTATTTACTATCCATTAAATTGAAAAAATTGTTGTTTAATGTATAGTAGGTACATGAAAACCACAAAATCCCAGCAAGAAAAAACTCGCCGCCACATCCTGCGCACGGCCGTCGACCTCATTACCGAGCAAGGCTACGACGCCACCACCATGAAGCAGCTGGCGCGCGAAGCGGGGATCGGCGACGCCACCATCTACAAGTACTTCCCGACCAAGGAGCGCATCCTGCTCGAGTACTTCGAGCTGAACATCGCCGACGCCTTGAAACAGCTTGACGAAACCCCCGGCCTGCCAGAATTCACGCTGCACGAAAAGCTGCAGCTGCTGGTCGACGGCGTGCTCGAAGGCTTGCTGCCTGACCGCGAGTTTGTCGAGATCGCGCGCGCCATCGTGCGCAAGTCGCCTTTCGTGATGATGCGCGACGACATGCAAAGCCAGCACCTGCTCAAGGAGCGCGTTGTCGCGTTCATCGCCGCCGCCGAGGAGAGTGGCGAGATCGCCCCCTGCGACTTCAAAAACCTGATCGGCGGCCTGTTTACCGACTATCTGTTCGCCGTCATCCTGTACTGGCTCAAGGACGAATCGGACGAATTTGCCGACACCACCCAGCTGGTTGAACTCACGCTCGGCGTAGTCACGCTGGCGCTTAAAAGCGGCGTGATGAACAAGATGTCCGAGCTGGCCACCTTCATGCTGCGCAGTCAGATGGCGCGCATGATGCAAAGCGGCTCGGGCTTGCTGGACCTGCTCAAGACCGCGCGCCGCGGCCTTGGCAGCGTGGCGCCATGAAGGCGCCGCCAACGGGCAAGCTGGCGCGCAGTGGCGTGGCCGGCCTGGCCCTGGCGCAGGCCGGCGTGGCGCGCATCGGGCGCCAGGCCCGCAAAATCACGCTCGGCGCCCAGGCCCAGGCCGGCGCGCAGGACAAGTTCGAGGCCGACCTTGGCCGCATCATGTTCCGCGCGCTCAATCAGCTCAAGGGCACGGCGCTGAAAGTCTCGCAGCTGCTCAGCGCCCACGCGGACTTCCTGCCGGCCGGCGTGCGCGCAGAACTCGCCAAGGGTAACTACCAGGTCACGCCGCTCAATCGGGCGCTGGTGCACAAGGTCTTTCGCAGCGAATTTGGCCAGGCGCCCGAGCACCTGTTCGCGACCTTCGACGCGCAAGCCTGCGCCGCCGCCAGCCTTGGGCAGGTGCACTACGCCACGCTGGCCGACGGTACGGCCGTCGCGGTCAAGGTGCAATATCCCGGCATTGGTTCGTCGATCAACAGCGACCTGCGCATGCTGCGTTCCATGCTCGAGACGCTGGGCCCTGCCACCGGCATGATGCCGCCGCCAGCGCTGGTCGACCAGATGATGGCCGAGGTGGCGCACAAGCTGGGCGAGGAGCTCGACTACGAACACGAGGCCGGCCAGCTGGCGTGGTTTCGCGCACGCGTCACGCTGCCCGGCGTGGTGATCCCCCAGCCATTTCCTGCGCAGTCGAGCAAGCGCGTGCTGACCATGGCGCGCCTGGACGGCCTGCACCTTGACCAGTGGCTCGCCACCAAGCCCGACCAGGGGGCGCGCAACCACGCCGGCCAATTGCTGCTCGACTGGTTTTTCCACAGCCTGTTCGAGCTCGGTCGCGTGCATGCCGACCCCCATCCCGGCAATTTTCTGTTCATGCCTGACGGGCGTCTTGGCCTGCTCGATTTTGGCTGCACCAAGGAAATCACGCCTGGTTTCCTGGCCATCTTGTCGGGCGCCTGGAATGCGCTGCTGCATGGCGGCTCGGCGCAAGACGTGCGGCTTGCCTACGTTGCGCTGGGCGTCATTTCCAAGGAACTTGGCCAGGAGCAGTTCGAGCGCGAACTGCTGCCCGCGATGATGCCGATTGTTAACTGGCAGCTGGAGCCGTTTCGCGTCAGTCCTTTCGATTTCGCCCATCGTTCCCCGGTGCCGGTGCCCGACAAGGACGGCGCTGCAACGCTGGCCCGTTTTTCCAGCGGCATGCATCCGGACCTGCCGTACTTCGACCGCGCCTACATGGGCATCATGCACATGCTCGCTGCCATCGGTGCGCAGGTGGTGACGCAGAACCGGTGGATCGAACGGACCGTTACAAAGGATTGACATTCACGTCATTTCAGCGTTTAATTTCTGTAACGACAGAAATTAAAGAAATGAGAGAAAACATGTCCCTGGGGTCGACCGAGCAAAAATTTATCCTGCACTGGGGCGAGATGGGCACCAAATGGGGCGTGAACCGCACCGTGGCACAAATCCACGCGCTACTGTTTCTGGCCCTCCGTCCGCTTACCGCAGAAGACATCGCCGAGTCGCTCGGCGTGGCGCGCTCCAACGTCAGCAACAGCCTCAAGGAACTGCAAAGCTGGAACCTGATTCGCGTGACGCACCTGATGGGCGACCGGCGCGATCACTTCATCGCGCTGCAGGACGTATGGGAGATTTTTCGCGTCATCGTCGAAGAGCGCAAGCGGCGCGAAATCGATCCCACCTTGAGCGTGCTGCGCGAGTGCGCTATCGAGGGCGCCAAGGACGAGTCGCTGCAACCGGCGTCGCTCGCGCGCATGCACGACGTGCTGGTGTTCCTCGAGATGCTGGGCGCCACCTACGACGACTACAAGCACCTGCCGCCGGCCACGCTGCAGCGCTTCCTCAAAATGGGCGGCAAGGTGGCGCGCCTGATTGGCAACGACGACAAGGACGGCCCCGCATGAATACGCCTGCACTGACCCTGTATTACGACGGCAAATGCCCGTTCTGCGCCAACGGCATGCGCCAGCTGGGCACGTGGGACAAGGCCGGCAAGCTTGCCTTTGTCGACATCTCGGTCGATGGCTTCGACCCGGCGCACCTGAACGCCAGCATGGCGCAGCTGAACCTGGAAATCTACAGCCAGAACGCAGCAGGCAAGGTGCTGGTCGGCGTCGACAGCCTGCTGGCGGCTTACACGCTGGCCGGGCGCGGCTACCTGGTGTGGCCGCTGCGCGTGCCGGTGCTGCGCTCCGTGCTCTCGTTCCTGTACCGCGCGTTCGCGCGCAACCGCTACACCATGTCGCGACTGCTCGGCTACAAGGCGCCGCCCACCTGTGCAGAAGGCGTCTGCTTTCACGGCAATCCATTTTTCAAAGACGGGAACCGGCGATGAACCACGACTTCCTGCGCACCTGGGCCGTGCGCGTGACCTACTTCAGCATTGCCCTGCACCTGGTAGTCGGCGCGGCGCTGCCGCTGTTCGTCAACGCGGCTCTGTTCGAGGGCTACCACCACGGCATTGAAACCGCCTTCTGGGGCGCCGACGTGCCGCACCAGGTGCGCGTCCACCAGAGTTGGTGGATTGCGCTGTTCGGCCCCACGGTGCAGGCGGCGGCGCTGTGGATGGGGGCCCTTGCCTACATTGGTGCGCAACAGCGCAGTGCCTTTGCCTGGGGCGCGCTGATTGCGGGCATTGTGCTGTGGGCACCGCAAGACATCTTGCTTTCGCTGCGCGCCGACTGCTGGAACAATGTCTGGCTCGACTGCATTGCGGTGGCCGGCATGCTGCCGCCCCTGGTTTATCTTTTTCTTACCGATCGTGCAAAGGCCGCGCCATGACGCTTCCGTCCGAAGGCGAATTATTCAAGAAAATTCTGGGCGCCGAATGGTCCCGCCTTCACCCCGATATCCAGGCCCGCTTCGACAAGAATCCGCTGCCCGGCAAACCGCTCAACTACCGCGGCGAACTGAGTGAACTGACATGCTCGAAACTTGGCCGCGTGCTGGGCTA
Source organism: Massilia sp. TSP1-1-2 (assembly GCF_049896185.1). Classification (NCBI taxonomy): domain Bacteria; kingdom Pseudomonadati; phylum Pseudomonadota; class Betaproteobacteria; order Burkholderiales; family Oxalobacteraceae; genus Massilia; species Massilia sp. TSP1-1-2. Next base: position 84,596 of record NZ_JAFCTU010000019.1, on the reverse strand, counting down.
CTTCACCATGCCAATGATCCAGGGCGCGCTGATGCCCTACAACGACGCCCATTTTCCGGTCGATATCCAGGTCTATTCGAAGGAGAACTGCCCGTCTATTTTCAAGCAGCGCATCTACCGCCTGAATGGCCGCAAGAGCGTGCAGTTCACTTCCTACATGCAAGAGAGCAGCAAGGGCGAAGTGCTCGAATACGTCGGCATGGGCCTTGGCATGAAGCTGGTGCTCGACGTGCGCGATGGGAACCTGCACTTCGAGAGCGACGGCTATTTCTGGGAAGTGTTCGGCTTGCGCATTCCCTTGCCCGGCCTTTTCACCCCCGGCAAAACCTTCCTGTGCCATCGCAACAACAACGCCAACCAGTTCGACATCCGCATCGACATCCGGCACCCGCTGTTTGGCACCACGTTCACGCAGGCGGGCGTGTTCAGGGAAGTCGCGGCATGAACACGCACACGCTCGCGCTGCAACTGATGGCCGCGCAAGGCTGCCTTGGCGCCTTCGACACGCTGTACCACCACGAACTGACCGAGGCGCTGCCCGGACGCGCCACGGCGCGCCTTGAACTGTCGATCCACGCGCTGCGTTCCATGATTTACGCCGCGCTCTTCATCGGCCTGTCGGCCTGGCAGTTCCATGGCATGTGGGCGCTGGTGCTGCTGCTCGTGTTCACCGTTGAAATCGTGCTCACGCTGTGGGACTTCGTGGTGGAAGACCGCACCCGCCTGCTGCCGGCCACGGAACGCGTCACCCATACTATCTTGGCCATGAACGGCGGCGCCTTTATTACGCTGCTGGCCTTGAATACGCCCGCATGGTACGCGCAGGGCAGCGCGCTGGTGTGGCAATGGCACGGCCCCCTTAGCGTGTTCCTTGCGCTGTGCGGCGTGGGCGTGGGCGTCTCAAGCCTGCGCGACGGCTTTGCCGCGCTGGCGCTGGGAAGGCGCGCCGCGCTCCAAGCAAGCGCGGCCACCCCGGGCTTTGGCGCGGCCGGGCGCAGCTTCCTGGTGACCGGTGCCACCGGCTTCATCGGCCAGAAACTGGTGCGCGCCTTGCTGCGCGACGGCCAGCGCGTGACCGTGCTTACGCGCCAGGCGCGCCAGGCCGCTTGGATGTTCGACGGTCGGGTCGACTGCATCAGCAGCATGGACCAGTTGCCCGTATCGCGCCAGGTGGACGTGATCATCAACCTGGCCGGCGCGCGCGTGCTGGGCTGGCGCTGGACCGCAGCGCGCCGCGCCGCGCTGCGCAAGAGCCGCGTTGAACTCACTGCAAACGTGGTCTCCTGGATCGCACGCGCCCAATACAAACCGGCGCTGCTGCTGTCGGCGTCGGCTATTGGCTACTACGGCAACCAGGCGCGCGGTGACGACAGCGTACTGACCGAAAGCGCGCCGCCGCAGCCGATCTTCATGTCGGATCTGTGCCGCGAATGGGAGACGGCGGCGCAAGCCGCAGGCACCCACGGCGTGCCTGTGGCGCTGATGCGCATCGGCGTGGTGCTCGGCCTGCAAGGCGCGCTGCCGATGATGCTGATGCCCATAAAAATGGGCCTGGGTGGCCCGCTCGCGGGCGGTGCGCAGTGGCAGTCGTGGATTCATGTTGACGACGTCATCAACGCCATGGCGCACCTGTGCCGCAGCGGTGCGGACGGGGTCTACAATTTTACGGCGCCCGAAAGCTTGACGCAGGCCGATTTCAGCCGCGTGGCGGCGGGCGTGCTGGGCCGGCCATACGGCTTTCCCACCCCCGGGTTGCCGATGCGTCTGCTGCTTGGCGAACAGGCCGACCTGCTGCTCGAAGGCTCGCGCGTGGCGCCGAACAAGCTCCTTGGGTCCGGTTTCGCGTTCACCCATCCGGGTCTGGAGGGCGCGCTGCGCAGTCTGGCGCGCTGAAAGCTGTTACATCTGGCTGGATACCTCCTGTAACACTTCTTACCGCGTGCGCATGCCCTTGTGTCCGGTTCTCAGGTCTAATGAGGTTGTGGGTTGCGACAAAACGTGGCGGCCCATCACGCTGCAGGTAGTTCTGCAGGATTGAACCCCGGACGGTTCTACCTCATCAAGGAGTTTCAAATGATCAAGAAAGCCCTCATCTTCGCAGTCGCTGCAGCCTGTCTGACTTCAAGCGCGGCGTTTGCTCAATCGTACGGTTACAACAACGATAGCAACGTGCGGATTGAGCGCCAGGACCGCGACGGCCGTTATGATCGCAACGACCGTTATGACCGCAACGACCGCAATGACCGTTATGACCGCAACGACCGCAACGACCGCAATGACCGTTACGACCGCGACGACCGCGACGACCGCTACAGCCGCGACGAGCACTATTCGCGCCGCGACCATAACGACTACCGCGACAACCGTTACCAGTCACAGCAGCGCTACCAGTACTACCAGCACCGTCAGGGCGGCTACGTGGAGCAGCAATACCGCGACCGCCGCTATGTAGTCAGCGACTGGCGCAGCCGTCGCCTGTACGAGCCGCAGCGTGGCTACCAGTGGGTACAGGCCGGTAATGATTACCTGCTCGTTGCCATCGCCACCGGCCTGATTGCGCAGGTACTGTTGAATCATTGATGTATGCTCAATGCCGCCGGGCAACCGGCGGTTTTTTGCGTTTACTGTCCAGGAATAGCATGAAGAAAAATACCATCCGACTCAATCACATCGTACTTGCGGCTGCCGTGCTGGCAAGCGTGGCCGGCTGCAGCAAACCGGGCGTGGCGCCCGGGCCGGCTGTCACCAATCCGGCCAGCGTCATCGATCCTGCCGCGCCGTTGCTGGGGCGCTGGAGCGGCCCCGAGGGCACCTTCCTGCTGGTGGAATGCGAGGGCGGTAAATACGTGGTAACGGTGCAGAACCTGGACGGCCCGCGCACTTTCGACGCCAAAGGTGCCGGTGACGCTGTCACCTTCGTGCGCGATGGCAAAACGATGACGATCAAGCCCACCAACGGCGCCGGGACCGGCATGAAGTGGCTGGCCAAGCGCAAGGATTGCGTGGTCATCGAAGCGGGCGAGGGCTTCTGCCGCGACTAAACGGGGCGGCTTGCCATTCATCATCCCGACACGCGCCCGTGTAAAAATCGGCTGCCTCCTTGACCGTCCTTGCCGCTTCGGTAAGAATTCGCTACCCATATCGTTCTGAAAGCAGTCCGTTCATGCATCTCGTCAAAGCCATCATCCCTTTCCTGTTGGGGTGCGCCAGCGCCGCGCAGGCCGCCGATCCGATCGATGCGCGCAAGCTGTCGGAGACGGCGGTGACGCTGGTGGAAACGAGCAAACCCGGCAGCGCGGCAAAGTCGTTCGCCGCCGGCACCATCATCAACGCGCCGGTCGAGAAGCTGTGCGCGCTGATCCAGGATTACCCCGACTATCCGAGTTTCATGCCGAACACCGAATCGACCAAGGTGGCGATGTCGAAACCGGGCCATACGATCATTGACGTCACGCTCACCCTGCCGATGGGGAAAATCAAGAAATACCGCCTGCGCATGACGCCGGTGCTCACGCCCGAGTCGTGCACGGTAGCGTGGAGCCAGTTGCCGTGGAAAGGCTTGAAGCCCGAGGAAACCATCGCCGACACCAACGGCTATTGGGAGTTCACGCCTGCCCCGACGGCGGGCAAGAGCATCGTCAAGTATGTTGTTTCAACCGATCCGGGCCCGGTGCCTTTCGGGCTGGGATGGATCGTCGATTCGCTCAGCAAGGACAGCATTCCGCTGATGCTTGAAGGCTTGCGCAAAAAGGCCGCCAGAAAATAATGGCGGCCCAGGCATCAGCTGGCTGGTCCGACGAAGTCGAGTGCAATGGGGACACTGTTCTTGTTGCAAACGCGGATGATTTCGCGCACTGGTTCGGGCAGGCTGTCGACTCTGGCGGCCTGGAAGCGATCCATCACTACGGTCCCGCAAACGCTTGCTACCTGTGGCGCGTGGCGCCAGGCATGGTTACCATCAGTGTGGACAGTACGCGCGAACGGCTGTGCCTGGCACAGATCGAGTATGCCGATAGCGAGGCCGACCGGGCTGCAGCGCGTGCGTACGCACTGGCCTTCGACGGCCTGCAGCAAGCGAGCGGCCTGCACTATCGCGTCGACAAGGGGCCGGTCGTGGCGGTGTGTGCCACCAACAGCGTTCAGGACACTTCAACGTCGATCGCGCGCCTGCCGCTGTCGGGCGCGAGCCCCGGCGGCTTGATCGACTTTGCCGGCGGCCCGAACGCGGCCGCCTTGTGGCTGGTACCGGGCCTGTATGCGTCGTCCCTGTTTTTTCACGAGGAAGACCGCTGGGGTGTATCGTGGTGCAGGCTGCAGCGCCTGTCGGACTAAGGCAGCGGGTGCCATCCACAGGAAACGCAATCATAGGGGGAAACCGGATGCAGATAGACATGCCAGCGTTGCTCGTTATCGACATGCAAAACTGCATGGCAATGCCGGAAGCCGGGCAGCGCAATAATCCGCATGCCGAGCGTCACATCGCCAGCTTGCTGCGGGCGTGGCGCGCGATGGATGCGCCCATTGTCCATGTGCGCCATATATCGCGCTCGGCAACGTCCATGTTCGCGCCGGGCCAGAGCGGCGCCGAGTTCCAGGCCCGATTTACACCGCTGCCGGGCGCGCACGTGCTCGAGAAAAATGTACCGGACGCGTTCATCAACACCGCGCTGGAGCGCTGGCTGCGCGTGCGCGGCATTGCACGCGTTGTCATGGTTGGCGTGAGCACCAATAATTCTGTGGAGGCGAGCGCGCGCAGCGCTGGCAATTTGGGCTTTGACACCGTGGTCGTGGCCGATGCGACGTTTGCCTTTGCCAAGACCGACTATGCCGGCACCGCGCGCAGTGCCGATGACGTGCATGCCATGGCGCTGTCCAATCTGGACGGGGAATACGCCAGCATCATGAGCTCGCGCGACGTGCTGGAGCGATACGCGGGGCCGGGGTCCGCAGCCGCGTTTGCCTAGCGCGACACGCGTTTGAACACTGCTTCAACGCGCGGCTTGGCGTTACGCTCGAGATGGTAGGTCAGCGTGTTCTTGTCAGCGCTGAGGCTGATGGTCCAGACATTCGTATCGGAACCTTTGATCAGCTTGGCGGTGTAAGGGTCGGCGAAGAACGACTGCGACAGTGCTGACCCGGCGCCCTCGGCTGGGCCGCCGTACATGGTTTCAGTGTCAGGCGTGCCGTCCGGGTGGCGATGGTCGTGGCGCAAGTCCAGTCCGCTAGCGTTGCGGGTGATCACCCAGGTACGCGAGCGGTCTTCGCCGACCTGGACCGGGATGCGCACTTCGGTGTCGCTGCAACTGGCGAAATTGGCCACGAGCAGTTTGTTGGCGAAGGCATGCTTGGGGTCGATTGCATAGGTCATGGCGCCTTCGAAGCGCTGGCCGCACAGGCTCTTGAGCGTCGCCATGTATTGGTTGCGAACATCGGCGGGCTGGGGCGGCGTCACAGAGGCGCAGGCTGACAAGAAAAACGCGAGAAAGGGGACGAGAGTGCGAACTGATGAAGTCATGGGGGCGATCAAGTTGGTGGGAAAGATGGCGGCAAGGAATTTTCCCAGTTTAGCCTTAGAGATGCTTAACTTGCCACACCAATTGTGGAAGTGCATAGCACAATTGTGCTACATTTAAGTGTACAGAAGGAGACCGCAATGGCAACAACTACAACAATTCGCCTGTCGGAAGACTTGAAGGCACGAATTGCCAGCGCCGCTGAACGCGTTGGCAAGTCAACCCACAGTTTCATCCTTGAAGCCATTGCGGAAAAGACAGAGCTGGAAGAGCAGCGTGCCGGCTTTGATGAAGAAGCCAATGCTCGGTTTGCCAAGATCGTGGAATCAGGGAAAACGATACCGTGGACCGACCTGCGCCACTACCTCGAAGCACGCTTGGAGGGCAAGCAGATATCGCGTCCGGTCGCGAAGACGAAGCGGGAATGATATGGCGCGTGTCGAAATGGCGCCGGAGGTTCTGGAGGACTTTGACCGTATCCTGGAATATCAGGCCCAAAATAAAGTCAGCGAGGGGGCCGCGCGCATTATGGAAATCGTGCGGGTGATTGATGTTCTCGCGCACAGCCCACTCATCGGCAGGCCTAAGTCCGACGGTAAGCGCGAATTAGTAATCGGACGCAAGGCGCGAGGCTTCTTGGCTTTGTATCAGTATGTGAATGAGATTGATACCGTGTTTGTGCTTGCCGTTCGGAGCCAGCGTGAGGCTGGTTATGCGCGAATATAGTATGGACTTATACCTGCCGCCGTTAGCTCAATGTGTTGCTGCTGGGTGCGAAATCCAAATCGTGCCGGACTGGATTGAAACTTGTTTAGCCATCGGCGAAACGCCGTGCTTTGGCAACTACATTTCAGTGGCGACGGAGGGCGCTGCTGCAGGAAGAGTGTTCGAGTTCGACCATGATGGTTTCGAGTTCAGCGAAGCGGACGGTTTAAGGTTGGTTAAATTCGCCTCGCATATGCGTTTCATAGACGAGGATCCAATGGTCCAGTGGTGGATACGCGAGCTCAGAGACCATTAGGGGCAAATTGTCACCACGCTTGCTTAGTACAAACACGTTCCATAAATTGTTAGCTGCAATGACCACTGGGGCGGCAGCGGACAAGCCAGCAGGTGACCGTTCGCCGTCGAGTACAATCGATAGGTGCCGGCCAGAACCGGTCACTCAGCCGAGCACAAGTGAGTGCATGAAAAATAAATCAGAGTTGCCATTCCCAATATGATCAAACATGAGCCCTACGCAATTCGGCTATGTCGCGCCCCGGATTTCATCGTTGCGTATACGCTCGATCCATGAGACGAGCTGAGATTGTCTGAGCCGGAGCAAGGAATGCGTGTCGACTTTCTGTATGAAGGGGAGAATCCTACAGTTGAGGGTATCCACATGATTTGGCCCGAAATCCTCGAAGCGGATGGTCGCGTGATGACAGACACAACACCCGGAATACTGCCTGAGAATGGAAAGGCAAATATGTGGGTGTTCGACCCGGCAAGCCGAGATTTTCATGCAAAAAAGCTAAAAATTGGAACCAAGGGTCATTGGGTGCGCGGCAGCTATCGCTTCGCCAACGTCGTTGTGATCGAGATCGTTAGCTTAGCCCGCTGACTTAAATGCGAGTCTGACTGACCCGGATGCTGCAGCCGTAAGGGACGCGGCTTTTTGGCCATGTATCAGTATGTGGATGAAATTCATACCGTGTTTGTGCTTGGTGTCCTGAGCCCGCGTGCGGCTGGGCATGCGCGAATATAGGTTTGCACTTATATCTGGCGTAGCTGCACGGCGTCTGTGCCGACAATTGAACACGACCTCTGCCCTAGCGTAGCCTCGTGGAACTGAACGGCACAGTCCGTGTCCGCAAGTCGGCGCAGACCCCGTCGATGCTACTGAATCAGCCAGAAGCCAACGGCCACGGTCACCGCAGCAGTGCCTCTTTTTGTAATGATCAACTTATCGGAATATGAATGCGAGAATTTTCGTGGGAGCCGTTGGATTTTCTTGAAGCCTTGGGAGTTGTGCCTGTCGGAGAAGAATATGGCATTTCGTATGGTTACTCAGTTGACAGTAAACCGCTAAGTTTAACGCTCATGATTTGGCCGATGGCCGGTGATGTAGAGCTGACGATTAGGTGTGAAGGAATGGCAGAGCCTGTAGTTCTCTTAAGTCTCTTGGGTAGTCCGGGCGCAAGAGTGATAACCGGCAAGGACGGTAAATATATCGAGTTCGCGGCGGCCAATCTATTTGCTGGACGTTACGACATTACCCGACCGCCCCCTTACGGCATCCGGTTACGGCTGGAGCCCAGTTGGCAGGTGACGGCATTTAGCTATGACGTCTAGAGGCTAGCAGCGGAACCGGCAGGCGCCGAGGTGCTGTCGAATACAATCGGCAGTGATCGGCCAGCAGCGGACCTTGAACATTCTCTTCGAGGTGCTATGAATCCTAAGCCGGATGAAGTCGAAGCCTAGCAGCCTGTCGGACTTGCGAAACTAAAACACGATTGCGCGCCTGAAACGAAAAATATTGGCTCTGGATACCATTCGTGGCATTTAAATGCGGAAATTTAGCCTAAATTTTCAGCAAGCGGTCAATAAAGTTTCTTTTTTACCCATAGTCCGACAGGCTGCTAGGCAAAAACTAGCGACACGGACACAGTGATTTCACTCTTGTCGAGCACTATCGGAACGCTGACGACTGATTGCCCTTCAGGCGAACATCCCCGACTCTACGCGTTTGAGAGTACGACGGTAGTCTTGGGATTCAGTGAGTATGGTAGGCACGATGTGCCTGCAGGTGCAAGACCGGGTCCGCGTCTGTGACGGCCAGCTCCCTGGCATCGCCGCGCCCGCCCAAGCCACGAACAAGGAAGATGCATGATTGGTTCACTGTATGTTTCGCTCGGCAACAGCTTTGCTGATTCAGCTAATTTCATGGATGGACGCGCACTTGCGCACGCGGCCGATGCGCTTGATTTGGTCGCCGCGGACATTGGCGTATCACCGGTTTCCGATCTTTATATGCTCGACTGCACGATCCGTGACATGCGACCTGCCGCCGAAGGCTTGGCGATATTTGGAGGCTATCTGAATTACGTCGAACAGCATCCCGATTCGGTGCCCGATTGCGCAGGTGTCGTTGACGATCTCAAGATGGCTATCGGAATAATCGGCAAGGGATCGCATTGGTGTCTGATGATCGATTATGAATAGCTCGGCCGGCGACTTATATGGGAAGACCGCGCGGGCCGTGATGGACGGAGGTCTTCAAAATTCCTGCCGCGACATGCAATGGAAAACGCCGGCGTGGAACGAGGCCGCAATGCGCTTTTACGATCGCAGCGGGGCGCGGAGGCTGGGCAAGCAACATTACACCTTGCTGCTTGTTGCAGCCGTTGGAAGCGCTAGTGCCTGAGCGGGGCCGTGGCGCCGGCGCTGCCGGTCTGTCCCATCATGGGGACATGTTCGGGTGGCATGCCATCTTTGAACATGGTCTCATAACGGGACAACTTCGGAACATTGGCCGAATCTGTCGAGCTGGTTCCAGCAGGTTTGCGTTAAACGTCAATGACAGCTACAACGGCGCGAAGGCGCTGTAAGTCGGTGTCTGCTTTGGGGCGATAGCGGCCTGTCGGTAAAGTCCGTGACTTTTTCCGTTTGGCAGCGTGCTATGCTGATGCAAACGCCCGAGTTCGGCCAGCAGCGGCCATTCGGGCGGCTCAAGTTTCAATCGAGCGGACGCTTAACTGCGCCGCCCATCTTTCACGTTAGGATTTTTAAATGGGCCTCTTCGGGTTTGGAAAAAAATAACTCAGCCAGTTGACCGCTATGCCGGAAAGCCGTTTCTCAAGCTTGTCGACTCATTCGTATTGAAGTGTATTGATCAGCTTGATGCATCACAGGAGACGCTTCTAGTACATATGACCCCCAAGCTGCATGAAGTCTATGCAACCGGTGGTACATGGGAAGAGATCGTGGTGGCCCAACTTCACTTTCCTCCTAATATTCGCGAAGCTATTCAAGCAATGTGGGAGAAGAACCAAAAGATCGCTAAGCAAAATGGCGCAACGCTTACACCAATGCAATTCGTTGAAATATTCGTCGCGAACAATGTAGAAGCCCCCTAATACTGAGTGTACTGCGCAAAGTTTTGAACGTCTGGTTTGGGGCGATTGCTGTCGTTCGAGTAGTCAAATTAGCGCAGCTTCGCTTGGCCTGCTGCCAGCCGATCAAGGCGTCAGCGATTCGCCGCGAATGGTGTCGAGCACACAGCGCACCGGCGCCGGAATCGACACCGCCCGATTGCTGCTGCGCTCAACATACACATGCACGAAGTGGCCCGCCGCGCACGGAAGGCGATCGTCATTGCGGTACAGCGCGATCTCATAGCGCACACTTGAGTTGCCAAGCTTTGCCACCCGTATCCCCGCATGAATCACATCCGGGAACGAGACGGAACTGAAGTACGAGCAGCCGCTGTCGACCACAAAGCCCACCACCTCACCCTTGTGAATATCGAGCACGCCCCGCTCAATCAAGAACTGGTTCACCGCCGTATCAAAATACGAGTAATACACGACATTATTGACATGCCCGTACCCATCGTTATCCATCCAGCGCGTGGGAATGGCAAGAAAGTGCGCAAACGCGCTGCGGGGCGTGTCGCGCATCAGTGCTTGCTGTCGCTGGCGGGAATCAACACTTCCACCGGCGTGTCGCCGGCGAACAGCTGCGCGCAGTCGACCTTGTCGAACGCGTAGTGCTTGCCGCAAAAGTCGCAGTTGATGCCCAGCTGGCCCAGCTCGTCGAGCGCCGAATCGACTTCGTCGCGGCCCAGCATCTTGAGCATATTGCCCACTTTTTCGCGCGTACAGCCGCAATGAAATTGCGGGTGCGCCGGCTCGAACACGCGGATCGTCTCTTCCCAGAACAGGCGCTCCATCAGCGTCTGAATGCCGGTCGAGAGCAGCTCGGGCTGCTTGAGCGTGGAGGCCAGCATCACGGCGCGGTTCCACGTCTCAAGGTCTTCCGCTTCGCTGGCCTGGACGCTCTGGTCTTCCTTGCCGCTGTGGCGCGGCAGCTTTTGCAGCAGCAGCCCGCGCGAGACTTGCCCGTCGGCGGCCAGCCACAGGCGCGTGTCGAGCTGCTCGGAACGCAGCATGTAGTTCTCGATCACGGTGGCCATGTCGTCCCCGTCGAGCGGTACGATGCCCTGGTAGGGTTGCTGGCCCGGCATTTTGTCGATCGGGTCGAGCGTAATGACGAAGCGCCCCTTGCCGCTCACGTTGAGCAGGTCGGTCAGGGTCGCGCCTTCGGCCACCGTTGCCCCTTCAATCACCTTGGCCGTGGCGCGCAGGCGCAGCGCCGAGTCGCACTCGACGACCAGCAAGCGCACCGGGCCGTCGCCGTGGATCTGCATCACGATCGCGCCATTGAACTTGAGGTTGGCCGACAGCAAAGCGGCCGCAGCCACCATTTCGCCCAGCAAGGTCTTGACCGCAACAGGGTAGTCGTGGTGCTGGACGATGTCGCGCCAGGTGTCGGAAATTTCAACAAACTCGCCGCGCACGGCGGCATTGTCGAAGATGAATTTTTGCAGGGTATCTGTGGTGTCTGTCGTCATGGCTTATCCAATTTTTTTCAATTCTGTCTTGAACAGTCGCCCGCGCGCCACGTAGCTGGCCGCGCTCAGTTCCAGGCGTCCGATCGCTTCGGCGTCCAGCGTGCGCACCACCTTGGCGGGCGCGCCGACGATCAGCGAATAGTCGGGAAACTCCTTGCCTTCAGTAACCAGCGCACCCGCGCCGACCAGGCAACCCTTGCCGATCTTGGCGCCATTCAGAATCACGGCCTGAATGCCGATCAGCGAGCCGTCGCCCACCGTGCAGCCGTGCAGCATGGCCTGGTGGCCGATGGTGACGTTGGCGCCGATGGTCAACGGAAAGCCCATGTCGGTATGCATGACCGTGCCTTCCTGTACATTGCTACCCTTGCCGATGGTGATGCGCTCGTTGTCGCCGCGAATCGTCACGCCCGACCACACCGAGGTGTCCTGTTCCAGCGTCACCTTGCCGATCAGGGTGGCAGAGTCGGCCACGTAAGCCGATGCGTCGATCTCGGGAGCGTGCTCGCCCAACTGGTAGATAGCCATGGTGTCTTTGTTCTGAGTGGGAAAGGGAAGCGCTATTTTACGCCCTTGTGGCGCCGTGCCGGGCTTTGCCGGCCCGACTGCCTGAAATGGCGCCAAAGCGCGACAATGCAATAGTCCGGTATAATAGAACGGTCGTACTTTTATCTATAAGGCAAGTCATGCTAGCGTCCCGATCCGAATTCATCACCGTGCGCGGCCTGCGCAGCCACGTGCGCCACTGGGGCCGCGAGGGCGCGCCCAAGATCTTCATGGTGCATGGCTGGATGGACGTGGCCGCGTCGTTCCAGTTCGTCGTCGATTGCCTCAAGGGCGACTGGCATGTCATCGCGCCCGACTGGCGCGGTTTTGGCCTGTCCGAGCGCACCCATTCCGACACCTACTGGTTCCCCGACTACGTAGCCGACCTGGACGTCATGCTGGAGCATTATTCGCCGGGCGAGGCGGTCAATCTGCTGGGCCACAGCATGGGCGGCAATGTGGTCAGCCTGTACGCCGGCGTGCGCCCCGAGCGGGTGCGACGCCTGATCAACCTGGAAGGCTTCGGCCTGCAATCGACGCTGCCCGAGCAATCGCCCATTCGCTACGCCAAGTGGCTGGCCGAACTGCGCGAGCCGCCCACGCTGCGCAGCTACCCGAGCCGGCAGGCGGTGGCCGCGCGCTTGCAAAAAACCAATCCGCGCCTGCTGGACGCGCGCGCCGACTTCCTGTCGCAGCACTGGGCGGCCGAAAACGCGGCCGGCGAATGGGAAATCCTGGGCGACCCGGCCCACAAGAAGCCGTCGCCTTCGCTGTACCGGGTGGAAGAAGTGCTCGCTTGCTGGAAAAAAATCACCGCGCCCGTACTGTGGGTCGAGGCTGACGACACCAATATGTGGCTGTGGATGGGCCCCAAGCCGGAAGCGCGCATCGAGATCGACCGCCGCCTGGCGCATATCGCCAACGTCAGCGCGCGCATGATGCCCGACGCCGGCCACATGCTGCACCACGACCAGCCGGAAATGCTGGCGGCGATGCTGGAGCAATTCCTGGCCGAAAGCTGAGCACGCCACAGGGATTTTTCGCAGGCAGCGTACAATGGAGCCTTCTTTTGTCAGCCGGTGTTTTCAGGTATGAATGTAGATTTGCATTGTCACTCGAACGTGTCGGACGGGGTGCTCGCGCCGGCCGCCGTGGCCAAGTATGCGCATGATGCCGGCGTCAATGCCTGGGCCCTGACCGACCATGATGAAGTGAGCGGCATCGGCCGCGCGCGTGACGCCGCCGCCGCGCTGGGCATGCACTTTGTGCCGGGCGTGGAAATATCGGTGACGTGGGCGGGCGAAACGGTGCATATCGTCGGCCTGCAGATCGATCCGACCTCCGAAGGCTTGACGGCCGGCCTGGCCGCCACCCGCAGCGGGCGCGACGCGCGCGGGCGCGAGATGGCCGCGCAACTGGCCCGGGCCGGCATTCCCGGCGCCTATGAGGGTGCGCTTAAGTATGTCGACAATCCCGACCTGATGTCGCGCACCCATTTTGCGCGCTACCTGGTCGAGTGCGGCGCTTGCGCGAACATTCCGGAAGTGTTTCGTAAATACCTGACCGAAGGCAAGCCGGGGTATGTGCCGCACCGCTGGGCCAGCCTGACGCAGGCCATGGGCTGGATCAAAGGTGCGGGCGGCGTGGCCGTGATTGCCCATCCGGGGCGCTACAAGTTCAATATTACGGCACAGGCCGCCTTGTTCGATGAATTCAAGGACTTGGGCGGCACGGCGATCGAGGTGGTCACGGGCAGTCATAGTGCCGCCCAGTATCAGGTGTATGCGGAGCATGCGCGCAGGTATGGTTTCCTGGCGTCGCGCGGGACCGATTTTCATGCGCCTGGTGAATCGCGCATCGATTTCGCCGCGCTGCCGCCATTGCCATCTAGCCTCACACCGGTGTGGCACGACTGGTTTTGAGAGCTGCAGCTTATCGCGATGCGCTGCGATGCAATGCGGGGCAATGCGGGCCCCTTGTTTTTCGCGCCAACCAGCCTTACCTATTCACTCTGACAACCATCCACAGCCCCGGAGGCTTGCCATGAAACGCATCGTTCTTTTTTTGGTTACCAACATCGCCGTCTTGCTGGTGCTGTCGCTGGTACTGACCGTCTTCGGTATTGGTCGGGGCGTGAGCGCGTCCGGCATCAATGTCGGCCAGCTGCTGGTGTTTTCAGCCGTCGTCGGTTTTACCGGTTCCATCGTTTCTCTGCTGTTGAGCAAGACCATGGCCAAGTGGTCCACGGGCGCGCGGGTGATCGACACGCCCGCCAACGCCAACGAAGCATGGCTGGTCGCCACCGTGCGCAAGCTGGCCGACAGCGCCCACATCGGCATGCCCGACGTCGCCATTTACGAGGGCGAAGCGAACGCCTTTGCAACAGGCGCCTTCAAGAACTCCGCCCTGGTGGCCGTCTCCACGGGCCTGCTGTCGAGCATGAATCAAGATGAAATCGAAGCCGTGCTCGGCCACGAAATTGCGCACGTTGCCAACGGCGACATGGTCACGCTCACGCTGATCCAGGGTGTGGTCAATACCTTTGTCGTGTTCCTGGCGCGGGTGGTCGGCTTTGTGGTCGACAAGGTCTTGCTGCGCAATGACAATCGCGGCCCCGGCATCGGGTACATGGTCACGGTGTTCGTCTGCGAACTGCTGTTCGGCCTGGTGGCATCGATCATCGTGGCCTGGTTCTCGCGCCAGCGCGAGTTTCGCGCCGACGCCGGCTCGGCCAAATTGCTGGGCAGCCCGATGCCGATGCAGCGCGCGCTGCGGCGCCTGGGCGGCATGGCGCCGGACGCCTTGCCGTCGTCGATGGCGGCCTTTGGCATCGCCGGCGGCGGGCGCAGTTGGGGGGCGCTGTTTTCCACCCACCCGCCAATGGAGCAGCGCATTGCCGCGCTTGACCAACTACGCTGAGATTTTTTACGCTGAATGTTCCTGACCGATGACCCAATTTTTCCAGATCCACCCGGACAACCCGCAAGCGCGCCTGATCAAGCAGGCCGCGCAGATCATCCATGCCGGCGGGATCGTCGCGCTGCCGACCGACTCCTGCTACGCGCTGGTGTGCCACCTGGACGACAAGGCGGCGGTCGAAAAACTGCGCCGCATCCGCGGCATCGATGACCGGCACCACTTGACGCTGCTGTGCCGCGACCTGTCCGAAATCGGCGCCTATGCACGCGTGGACAACAAGCAGTTCCGCTTCCTGAAGGCGGCCACGCCGGGCCCGTTCACGGTGATCCTGGAAGCCACGCGCGAAGTGCCGCGCCGCCTGTCGCATCCGTCGCGCAAGACCATCGGCCTGCGCGTGCCGGAAAACGCCATTGCCCAGGCCTTGCTCGCGGAACTCGGCCAGCCCTTGCTGGGCACCACGCTCATTCTCAGCGGCGAGGCCGAACCCTTGACCGACGCCGACAGCATCCGCGAGCGGCTTGAAAAACTGCTCGACCTGATCATCGACGGCGGCGCCTGTTCGATGCAGCCGACCACGGTGGTCGACCTTACCACCGAGACCCCGTCGCTGGTGCGTCAGGGCCGCGGCGACCCGTCCGTATTCGGACTTTGAAGGCGCGCCGACGGGCCGGCCCACCGGCTCTGCTAAAATCGCTGCATGAATAGTGTATCTGGCCAGTTGTTCTGGCTGATGGCGTACGTGATTCCGGTCGTGTTCGCTATTTCGCTGCACGAAGCAGCGCATGGCTATGTCGCCCGTTTTTTCGGCGACTCCACGGCGGCCGACGAAGGTCGCGTCAGCATCAACCCGCTGCGCCACATCGATCCGCTGGGCACCATCTTGCTGCCGCTGGTGGCGTATTGGCTGATCCAGCTGCCGTTCGGCTACGCAAAACCGGTCCCGGTCGACTTTAACCGGCTCGGCAACCCGCGCCGCGATGCGGCATTCGTGGCCTTTGCCGGCCCGGCCGCGAATGCAGCGATGGGAACGCTCTGGGCGCTGCTGGGCCTGTTTGTCAGCGTACGCCAGCCGCTGCTGTGGGAAATGGCCAGGGCGGGCATCCTGGTGAATGCGGCAATGGTTGTATTCAACATGATTCCCGTCCCGCCGCTGGATGGCGGGGAAATCCTGATGAGCCTGCTACCACGGCGGATCGCGACAAAAATGGAAGCGATCCGCTTGCCGCCGGCCAGGCCCAAGAAAACGATCAGGCTGCTGCGGCGCCTGATGCCGTACTGGTTGCTGCGCCGCACGGTGCGGATGGAAGTGTACGACATGTGTATTTTTGCGATGTTCCTGCTGCTCATGAAGTTCCATGTGCTCGACAGGTTCCTGGCCAGGTCGATTTATTATGTGAGCAATGCATTCAAGGCAGTCGTCATCCCCTTTTCCTGAGCTGGCAGCCAAGCTGACAGCGCCATTCATTTTTATACTCTAGAGTTCATTTCATGTATCCAGATCGTGTCGTTTCCGGTATGCGCCCTACGGGCACCATGCACCTTGGCCATTACCATGGCGCTCTCAAGAACTGGGTGCGGATGCAGTCCGAGCAGCCTTGCCTGTTCTTCGTGGCCGACTGGCACGCCTTGACCACGCATTACGACGACCCGACCATCATCGAACGCAGCACCTGGGACATGGTCGTCGACTGGCTCGCGGCCGGCATCGACCCGTCGCAGTCGACGCTGTTCATCCAGTCGCGGGTGCCGGAACACGCCGAACTGCACCTGCTGCTGTCGATGTGCACGCCGCTTGGCTGGCTCGAGCGCGTGCCCACCTACAAAGACCAGATCGACAACCTGACGAGCAAGGATCTGGCCACCTACGGCTTCCTGGGCTACCCCTTGTTGCAGGCGGCCGACGTGCTGATCTACCGCGCCAGCCAGGTGCCGGTGGGCGACGACCAGGTGCCGCACATTGAAATGATGCGCGAGATCGCGCGCCGCTTCAACCACATGTACGGCAAGGAAAAGGGCTTTGAAGAAAAAGCGATGGACGCCGTCAAAAAGCTGGGCAGCAAGCGCGCCAAGCTGTACCTGGAACTGCGTACCGAATACCAGCAGGAAGGCAGGGACGATGCGCTCGCACAAGCCAAGGCCATGCTGGACGACGCCCAAAGCTTGTCGATGATCGACCGCGAACGCCTGTTTGGCTACCTGGAAGGCAGCCGCAAGCTGATCCTGGTGGAGCCGCAAGCCAAGCTGACGGTGGCGTCGCGCCTGCCGGGCCTGGATGGCCGCAAGATGTCCAAGAGCTATGGCAACGCGATTGCGCTGCGCGAAGACAAGGATTCCGTCACCAAGAAAGTGCGCACCATGCCGACCGACCCGGCCCGCGTGCGCCGCACCGATCCGGGCGATCCGCGCAAGTGCCCGGTCTGGCAATTGCATGAAGTCTATTCCGACGACGCCACCAGGGACTGGGTCGTCAAAGGTTGCACCACGGCCGGCATCGGCTGCATCGAATGCAAGCAACCGGTGATTGACGCCATCATCGCCGAACAGGAACCGATGCACGAACGCGCCCAGCAGTATTTGGACGATCCGTCGCTGGTGCGCGCCATCGTTGCCGACGGCTGCGACGCGGCGCGCAAGCTGGCGCAGGAAACCATGCGCGACGTGCGCGAGGCCATGGGCTTGTCGTACAGCTGATGGCGGACGTGTCGGACTGGGTTCGGCGCTTCGCGCCGCTGGTGGGGCAGGGCGACGTGCTCGACCTGGCCTGCGGCGGCGGACGCCACGCGCGCCACTTCGCCGCGCTTGGGCACGCCGTGCTGGCGCTGGACCGCGATGCGGCGGCGCTGGCGGCTTTGGCAGAAGACAAGGTCACCACGCTGCACTTCGACCTGGAAGACGGCGTTTCCCCATGGCCATTTGCGCCGGGGCGCTTTGCCGGCATTGTCGTCACCAATTATTTGCACCGACCGCTGTTCGGGCACCTTGCACGCAGCCTGGCGCCGGACGGCGTCTTGATTTACGAAACATTCGCGATCGGAAATGAGGCCTTCGGCAAACCGTCAAATCCCCACTTTTTGCTGGGCGAGGGAGAGCTGCTGGCGCTGGCCGCCTTGCACGGCCTGCGCGTGCTGGCCTTCGAGGACGGCGTCACGGACGCGCCCAAGGCAGCGATGGTGCAGCGGCTATGCGCCGTCGGACCTGATTTTGCCCGCAGTAAGGCGCAGCTGGAGCCCCACGAGGGCGCCGCAAAGCGCGATTCCAGTCAAGAATGAACCTTTTAGGCGGGGTATCCGCTACAATCAGAGTTTCTTTTACCAGCATCGTCACATACATATGATCAAGGGCAGCATAGTAGCAATCGTCACTCCGATGCATGCGGATGGCAGTCTCGACTATCCCGGCTTGCAAAAGCTGATTGACTGGCACGTCGCCGAAGGCACGGACGGGATCGTCATCGTCGGTACCACAGGCGAATCGGCCACCGTCAGCGTTGCTGAACACTGCGAGCTGATCCGTTTTACGGTCGCGCACGCCAAGGGCCGGATTCCCATCATCGCCGGCGCCGGCGGCAATTCGACCGCCGAAGCGATCAAGCTGTCCGAGTCGGCCAAGGAATTCGGCGCCGACGCCGTGCTGAGCGTGGTGCCGTACTACAACCGGCCTACGCAGGAAGGCATGTACCAGCACTTCAAGGCCATTGCCGAAGCGGTGGATTTGCCCATCATCCTGTACAACGTCCCTGGCCGCACGGTCGCCGACATGTCCAACGAGACGGTGGTGCGCCTGTCGGCCATTCCGAATATTGTTGGCATCAAGGACGCGACCGGCAATATCGGGCGCGGCCTGGAACTGCTGAAACTGGTGCCGAAAAGCTTTGCCGTGTATTCCGGCGACGACCCGACCGCCATCGCGCTGATGCTGTGCGGCGGGGCTGGTAATATTTCGGTGACGGCCAATGTGGCACCCAAGGCTATGCACGAGATGTGCGCGGCTGCCATGGGCGGTGAGATCGCCACGGCAGTCGCCCTCAACAACCAGATCATGGGATTGCATGGCAAGCTGTTCGTCGAGCCCAACCCGGTTCCGGTCAAATGGGCGCTGGCCGAAATGGGCATGATGCCGCCGGGCCTGCGCCTGCCGCTGGTGGCGCTGTCGGCCGACTTCCACGACACCGTCCGCGGCGCGCTGCGCGACGCCGGCGTTCTCCCTACGCCCTGACCCGCAAGGGTTGGGATCATTTCAGACACCGGCCGCTGTTGGCCCTTATCCAGCTACGACATGACTATTCGCACCACATTTACTCCGGCCATGGCCACCGTTATTACTTCCGCGCTGCTGGTCACCCTGACCGGCTGCGGCATGATCAGCTCGGTGATGGAACAAGACCACCTCGACTACCGCGGTGCGAAAAAAGCCGCCAAGCTCGACGTGCCGCCTGACCTGACCCAGCTCGAAAAGGACAACCGCTACGCCGTCCCTGAAGGACGCGGCAGCGCTTCGGCCTCGACCTACCAGGCCGGCCGCACCACCGCCGCCGCCGCTGCGCCCGCCGGTCAGGCCGTCGGCCCGATCAACACCGAAGCGATGCGCGTCGAACGCAATGGCAACCAGCGCTGGCTGGCGGTTAACCAGTCGCCCGAGCAGTTGTTCCCGCAGATCAAGCAGTTCTGGATCGACAATGGCTTCACGCTCGCTGCCGAGTCGGCCACCACCGGCACCATGGAAACGGAATGGACGGAAAACCGCGCCAAGATCCCGCAAGACATCGTGCGCCGCACGCTGGGCAAGGTTATCGATTCGCTGTACGGTTCCGGCGAGCGCGACAAGTACCGCACGCGCCTGGAGCGCACCGCAACCGGCGGCACCGAGGTCTACATCAGCCATCGCGGGGCCGAAGAAGTCTTGACCGGTCCGCACAAGGAAATTCCAACCTGGACCTCGCGCGGCAACGATCCTGACCTGGAAGCGCAATTTCTGAGCAAGCTGGTGGCGCGCCTGTCCGGCGCCGAGGATAACAAGCCGACCGCCGCCTCGAAAGCGGTGGTGGCCAGCGCCGTGGTGGCGCCGCAGCACGCCAAACTGGTGGGCAGCGCCGTGGAAGTCGATGAAGGTTTCGATCGTGCATGGCGCCGTGTGGGCCTGGCGCTGGACCGCGTCGGCTTTACCGTCGAAGACCGCGACCGCGTGCAGGGCGTGTATTTCGTGCGCTTTGTCGACCCGGACATCGCCGCCAAAGATGGCTTTTTCAAGAAACTGTTCACTTTTGGCGAAGCCGACAAGGCCAAGGAAGCGCAGCGTTACCGCGTCGTCGTCAAGACGGCGGCCGGCGCGAGCGTGAGCCAGGTGACGGTGCAGTCGAACGAAGGCAAGCCGGAAGCAACACCGACCGGCGCGAAGATCCTCAAGCTGCTGGGCGACGAACTGAAGTAATCAAGCGTCGTCCACAGCAAAATGCCGTTCAGCTATGCGCTGAACGGCATTTTTTTTCGTGTTTTCAACAGCGTCCGCCTCAGCGCCGCGCAACGCTCCAGCCCGGCATCGGTATCGACAGACGAAAAAAAGCCGACCCGAAGGTCGGCTTTCTTTTTTCAAACCGTGCTGAAAATTACTTAGCAGCCGATGCAGCAGCCGAAGCTGCGGTCGATGCAGCAGCCGAAGCAGCAACAGCAGCGTCAGCAGCAACCGAAGCGGCCGAAGCAGCAACAGCAGCAGCGGTAGCAGCGTCAGCAGCAGGAGCTGGGGTCTCAACAACTGCTGGTGCAGGTGCGGTCTCAACTACTGGAGCAACTGGAGCAACAACTGGCTCTTCTTTTTTAGCGCAAGCAGCCAGAGCAACGGCCAACAGGGAGACGATCAGCAAAGATTTTTTCATGGGTTTTTCCTTAATTAATTCACTATAAATACAATATTTGATGCGATGAATAATTACCGGTAATTATCGCTCGTTAGGGAGATCTCGTAGACTTTCGTACCTGTTATGAGTGCTTACAGACAACGGAAACTTCCTAACCCGCTATTATAGCGAAAAATGGTGCTTCGCAATAGCACAATAATGCTTTTTTGGAAGCGGTTTGTGAACATGCAAGCAAAAATACCCGATCCGGGCACTTGGAATAGACGTTTTACTAATTTTTCCTGAGTTTGCCAAACTAAATTTGGAAAAAGCACGAAATTTTGCTACAAGCCAGTCGTCGTCGCGTGCAGTCCCGGCAGCGATTCCGCCCAGATGCCGGTGAACCGTTCGGCGCTGATTTCGGTCGCCAACGGCGTGTTGAAAACGGCTTCTCCGCGCATGTGATCGCTATGGAAGCGCCGCACGATATGCTCGCCGTCGCCGATGCAGAACGAATCGGTCAGCGTGCGCAGCGCGCGGCTGGTGACCCGACACTCGACCCTGTGGCTGTAATCTTTTAAAAGGCGCAAGAAGCGCGGGTATTCACGCTCGATGAGGCCGGTTTGGTGCATGGCCATCTGCACGTGGCCGCCGCGGGCGAGGAAATCGCGCAGCGCCGCATCGGTGGCGCTTGTGCCGAGCGGGAAAACCGCAAAGTCCGGGTCGAACAGCGACAGCGTCGCGTTTGACCGCGCAACGCAGGCCAGAAAATGGCCTTCGAACTCGGTGCGGGTGGTGAACCGGTTTTCTGCGGCGTCCGTCATAGCAAACCTTTCAGGGAAGTTCGAGCCAGCCATCCTGGTACCAGGTGTAAAGCGCCTCCATCACATCGTCCGAAGCGCCAGCCACGAGCGGGCCGGGCAGGGTGCGCTCGTTGGCCAGCGCGTCGAGCAAGGTCTTGTCGGCCCGGCCCACAGCAAACGATTCGCCATTGATGAACACGTGCTTGCCGCGATACAGCATCAGGGTCTTGAGCGACAGTACCACGCCTTTTTTGGCCACGCTCTGGGCAAAGCGGCCCATCGTCAAGGGCTTGGCAGGCCCGGTGAAAAACACATTATGCTTCGGTTCCGACAAGTGTTCGCCCAGGAAGATCGTCACGTCTTCTTCGGTAAAGCGCACCTTGTTGATTTCCTCGGTAATGGTGGCCAGCATGTGGCGCGGAATTTCCGCGGGATGCTTGGACACTTCCAGTGCCGGGTCGCCGTAGCGTCCTGGCAAGTCGATCGAATCGGCCATGAACTGCAGAAACGCTTCGCCCAGTTCCTGGTACGACGGCGAGCGAAAACCGATCGAATAGGTCATGCACTCGCCAACGGCCACGCCGTCGTGCGCGTAGTGGGGCGGCAGGTACAGCATGTCGCCCGGTTCGAGCAAAAATTCTTCCTGCGGCTTGAAGTTGGCCAGGATCTTGAGCGGCTTGCCTTCGACCAGCGAGAGGTCCTTCTGCGGGCCAATGCGCCAGTGGCGCTTGCCGTGCGCCTGCAGCAGGAACACGTCGTAAGAGTCGAAGTGGGGACCGACGCCGCCGCCATCGGTGGCATAGCTGATCATCAAGTCGTCCAGGCGCGCGTCGGGAATGAAGCGGAACTGGCGCAGCAGCGCGTCGGCGCCCTTGTGGTACAGATTGGCGCCCTGGACCAGCATCGTCCATTGCTTTTGCGTGGTCGGCGGCAGCGTCTCGAGCGGGCCGTGCTGCATGTCCCAGTCGCCGTCGACGCTGGTGATCAGGCGCGACTCGATATGGTTTTGCTTGGCCATCTCGGCCAGCGCGGCCAGCGTGAGCAGCGGCTTGAAGCCGGGGATGGCCTGGCGAATCAGCAGGGGTTTTTTATGCCAATAGTCGCGCAAGAACTCGGCGGGCGTAATGTTGCCTAACAGGGTAGATTTTTTCATGGCCCATTATAACCAAGTCCCGTATCGGGCCAAGGCGTCGGCAGGTATAATCCGGCAGTACACATTGAAAGGAAAGCATGATGAAGATTGCCAAGAATACGGTCGTAACGGTCAATTACAAATTGTCCGACGCGCAAAACAACCTGATCGAAGACGGCAGTCAGCCGATGGTCTACCTGCATGGCGGCTACGAAAACACGCTGCCCAAGATCGAGGAAGAACTCGACGGCAAGGAAGTGGGCTATTCGTCCGTCATCCAGATCGAGCCTGACGACGCCTTTGGCGACTACGATCCGGCACTGGTCAAGGTCGAGCCGCGCAACCGCCTGCCCGAGCCGCTGGAAGTGGGCATGCAGTTCGAAGGCATGCCCGACGCCGACGCCGACGAAGAAGCGATGATCTTCACCGTGACCGACATCGCCGACGACAAGGTCGTTTTGGATGGCAACCATCCGCTGGCCGGCATGGCGCTGCGCTTTGAATTGTCGGTCGCCGGTGTGCGCGCCGCCACCGACGAAGAAATCACCCACGAGCACGTGCACGGCGCCCATGGCCACCACCATGGCGACGAAGACGACGAAGATGGCGACGGCGACGAGGGCGACGCCTTCCGCAGCCATCCCGTGCATTAACAGCGTCCTTTGCTGTCCGGGCGGCGCCGCGCCTTGTTCTGTGCGGCGGCGCCCGGCAACCCAGCGTATGCATACGTTGTCGGGTTGTCAAAATTTATCTTTTCCAACGTCAAATAAACGCATTAGAATGTCACGCGCGCCTCGCGCCTGGTATCGCTGCGCGGCGCACCCTTTGTGCATAGCGCACGCCATTCCAGGAGAACTTGTATGACCACGTTTGTTCCCCGCACGTTTCGCCGCACGCTGCTGGCGGCGTCGCTTGCTCTGATGTCGACCGGCACGCTGAATGCGGCCCCCGCCCCCGGCAAGGTCGACATCGCCATTCCCGATATCGCCTACAAGAAGTTCGTGCTCAAGAACGGGCTCACGCTGCTGGTCCATGAAGACCACAAGGCGCCCGTGGTGGCGGTGAACACCTGGTTTCACGTCGGCTCCAAGAATGAAAAGCTGGGCAAGACCGGCTTTGCCCACTTGTTTGAACACTTGATGTTCAGTGGCAGCGAAAACTTCAACCAAACCTACATCACCGCCATGGAAGGCATCGGCGCGACCGACCTGAACGGCACGACCAACTCCGACCGCACCAATTATTTCGAGAACGTGCCGACCTCGATGCTCGACTATGCGCTGTTCGCCGAGAGCGACCGCATGAGCCATCTGCTCGGTTCGGTCGACCAGAAAAAGCTCGACCTGCAACGCGGCGTGGTCCAAAACGAAAAGCGCCTGGGCGAAAACCAGCCCTACGGCGTCGCCTGGCAACTGCTCACTGAAAACACCTACCCGGTCGGCCACCCGTATTCCTGGACCGTGATCGGTTCCATGAAGGACCTGGATGCGGCGTCCATGCCGGACGTGCAGGAATGGTTCAAGACCAACTACGGCCCCAATAACACCACCATCGTGCTGGCCGGCGACATCACGCCGGAAGCGGCGCTGGCGAAAGTGGAGAAGTACTACGGCGACATTCCCGCCGGCCCGCCGCTGGCCCGCCATGAAGCCTGGATTGCCAAGCGCACCGGCACCCACCGCAGCACGGTCCAGGACCGCGTGCCGGCCAGCCGCGTCTACCGCGTCTGGAACGTGCCGGGCGGGCACACCGCCACCGAACCGCTGCTCGACCTGGCCGCGCGCGTACTGGGCGGGGGCAAGACCAGCCGCTTCTACAAGCGCCTGGTCTACAAGGACCAGCTCGCCACGTCGGCGCAGGCGGAAAACGATTCGTCCGAAATCGGCGGCCAGTTTTCCTTTACCTTGACCGCGCGTCCGGGCGCCGATGTGCGCAAGATGGAGCTGGGCGCCGATGAAGAATTGCGCAACCTGATGAAAGGCGGCCCCACCGCTGCCGAACTCGAGCTGGCCAAGACGGCCATCCTGGCGCAATTTACCCGCATCGTCGAGCGCGTCGGTGGCTTTGGCGGCAAGAGCGACTTGCTCGCCTCATGCCAGACCTACACGGGCAACCCCGACTGCTACAAGGATTACCTGAAGGGCATCAAGGCGGCCACGCCGGCGCAAGTGAAGCAGGCGATGAACGAGTGGCTCAGCGACGGCGACTTCGTGCTCGATGTGCAGCCTTTCCCGACCGAACTGTCGACTACTGCCAAGTTTGATCGCAGCCAAGTTCCCGCGCTCGGCAAGCCGGAAACGCTGAACCTGCCGCCGATGCAGCGGGCCACGCTGTCGAACGGCTTGAAGGTGGTGCTGGCCGAGCGCCACAGCGCGCCGGTGGTGAATTTTTCGATGATGGTCGACAGCGGCTTTGCATCCGATTCCGCCGCGCTGCCGGGCGTTGCCGGTCTGGCGCTGCGCATGCTTGAAGAGGGCACGCAAAAGCGCAGTTCGCCGGTGATCAGCGAACAGTTCGAAGCGCTGGCAGCGAACTACAGCGCGAGCACCAACCTGGACGGCGCCTTTGTGCAGATGAACGTGCTCAAGGCAACCATGCCCAAGGCGCTGGACGTGTACGCCGACATTGTGATGAACCCGGCGTTTTCGCAGATTGAACTAGACCGCCTGAAGAAAGACCGGCTGGCCGCCATCGCGCGCGAGAAAAGCAATCCAAGCATGATGGCGCTGCGCGTCATTCCGGAAATCGTCTATGGCAAGGGCCACGCCTATGCGCTGCCGTTCAGCGGTACCGGCACCGAAGCGGCGGTATCGCGCATGACGCGCGAGGACCTGGTCAAGTACCACCAGGCCTGGTTCAAGCCGAACAACGCCACCTTGCTGGTGGTGGGCGACACGACGCTCGCTGACATCACGCCGCTGCTGGAAAAGGCGTTCGGCGCCTGGAAGGCGGGCGAGGTACCGAAGAAGAACGTGGTCGAAGTCAAGCTGCCTGAAAAGCGTAGCGTGTACCTGATGGACCGTCCGGGCGCGCAGCAAAGCGTGATCTATGCGGTGCAGCTCGCTGCCCCGCGCAATTCGCCCGATGCGGTGCCACTGGAACTGGTCAACGACGTCTTCGGCGGCACGTTCAGCTCGCGCATTAACATGAACCTGCGCGAAGACAAGCACTGGTCGTACGGCGTGAACGCCGGCCTGCATCCGGCCGTGGGCCAGCGCCTGTTCATGAGCGTGTCGCCGGTGCAAACCGACAAGACGCGTGAATCGCTGCAGGAACTGGTGCGCGAGTATGGCGACATCGCCGGC
The DNA here is from genome assembly GCF_049896185.1 of Massilia sp. TSP1-1-2. NCBI lineage: Bacteria > Pseudomonadati > Pseudomonadota > Betaproteobacteria > Burkholderiales > Oxalobacteraceae > Massilia > Massilia sp. TSP1-1-2. The sequence continues at coordinate 58,931 of NZ_JAFCTU010000019.1, read as the reverse complement.
GGCAGGCCGATCACCGCGGCCGAGCTGGCCAGTGCGCAAAGCAACGAGACGCTCGGCTTGCCGGGTTCGTTCGAAACTGCCGGACAGTTGGGCCGCGCGTACGAAACCATTTTGCAGTACAAGCTGCCGGAGAACTACTACAACACCTTTACCCAGACCGTGATGGCGATGACGCCGGCGCAAGCCAACGCCATGGCCGCGCGCTCGATCACGCCCAACAAGCTGGCGTGGGTGGTGGTGGGCGACATGAGCAAGGTTGAAGCTGGCATTCGCGAGCTCAAGCTCGGGGACGTGGTCAAGATCGACGCTGACGGCAAGCCGGTGCAGTAAATTAGATAGAAGCGCAGTGATAGTAATATTGATGATGCCACCTGCACATCGTCCTCGCGAATGCGGGGACGATGTAGTGGAGCATTTATAAGGCACGTTAAACGTTAACGTTCGTCGATCCTGAACATATGCTCGGCCCCCGGCGTGACGTCCACCTGCATCACGCGCGAGCCCACACTGACATGCCCCACGTTCTCGCGCCACGCAATGGCCGGCTCGACCCCATTCGACACCGGCGCCGTATCGATCAACAGCACCTTGCCCTCAAACTTCTTGGCCAGCGCGACAATCTGGCGCCGCGCCGCTGCATACCCATCCTGGGGCGTCTGGTTGCTGCGGCCAAGGCGCGCCAGCAGTCCCGGCTCTTCCTTCAAAATATTCACGTTCCCTTCCGAGAACAGCACCACGCCGGTCAGCTGCTTGTGCTTGGCCTGCGCGAACAGGCGCGTGAGCCAGAAACGGTCCGCCACGGTCCGGTCTTCATACTCGCTGTTGCGCCCGGCCTCGGAGCGGTAGTTATTGTTGTTCGACGGCAGATTCACGGTCGCATACAGCACGTCGCCCATGATCCAGTACGCGTTTTCGGCGTAGCTGCGAAACTTGGCGTTGGCCGACTGGCGCGCCAGCATCAGCGCCCTGGTGCCAAGCGCGTCCGGTTCCTCGTAGAGCAGCTCGCGCAGGCGGTTCAGGCGCTCGATGCTGACCAGGCGCCCGGCCGCGTTTTTGCAGTAGCTCCAGTCGCTCGCCGCAGGAACCACGATCACGGGCCGCTTCGCGCTGTCGAGCATGTCGCGCCGGTGCATGTACAACTCGTCGGTGCACGGTTCCGCGACGCCCTTGACGCCGGTGGCGACCACGAACGCAAGCGGCGCCTTGCGGATGTTGGCGAGCGCCTTTTCAAGCTGCGCTTCCGATGCGCCGCCGGCAAAGGTGTGCCCGATCACGCCGAAGTGGTGCGCGCGGGTTGGGATTGACGCCGGCGCCGGCGTTTGCCTGCTGGCGTGCGCGCCGCCGGCACAGAAAAGCGCCGCCAGCAGCAGCGCGGAGCAGGGCCGCAGCTTCATTCGGACGCCATCCGCTTGAGCTGGTACAGCTGGTCAAGCGCTTCACGGGGGCTCAAGGCGTCCGGATCGATGCCGGCCAGCGCCTCGAGCAGCGCGCTGTTGGCCGCGTGCGGCGGCGAAACGTCCTCCTCCGGTTCCACGCACGGCAGCGCGAACAGGTCGCGCTGCGGCGTGGTTTCGAGCGCCTGCGATTCGAGCCGCGCAAGGTGCTTGCGGGCGGCCTTGATCACCCCTTGCGGCACTCCGGCCAGCTGGGCCACCTGCAGGCCGTAGCTTTGCGATGCGGGGCCGGCCTGCACCGCGTGCAGGAACACGATGCTGTCTTTGTGTTCGACCGCCGACAGGTGCACGTTGGCCGCGCTCGGATGGTTTTCGGGCAGCTGGGTCAATTCAAAATAGTGGGTCGCGAACAGCGTGAAGCTGCGGCTGGTGTCGATCAGGTGGCGCGCGATCGCCCACGCCAGCGCCAGGCCGTCGAAGGTCGAGGTGCCGCGCCCCACTTCATCCATCAGCACCAGCGAATGCTCGGTGGCGCCGTTCAGGATCGCCGCCGATTCGGTCATCTCGACCATGAAGGTGGAGCGTCCTCCGGCCAGGTCGTCGGTGGCGCCGATGCGGGTGAAGATGCGGTCGATCGGCCCGATCACGGCGCTTTTGGCCGGCACGTAGCTGCCCACGTAGGCCAGCAGCGTAATCAGCGCCACCTGGCGCATGAAGGTCGATTTGCCGCCCATGTTCGGGCCGGTAATCAACAGCAGGCGGCGCTCGTCGCGGAACTGGCAGTCGTTGGCGATGAAGCGCTCGATCTGGTTTTCAACCACCGGATGGCGGCCTTCGCAGATATTCAGGCAAGGCTCGCTGACCAGCTGCGGCGCATTCCAGTTGTGCTGCAGCGCGTGGTGCGTGAGCGCGGTGAGCGTGTCGAGCTGCGCCAGGCCTTGCGAGATGGTCTGCAGGCACGCGATGTGGGGCGCGAGGTCGGCGAGCAGCACGTCGTAGAGCTGCTTTTCGCGCACCAGCGCCTTGTCTTGCGCCGACAGGGCTTTGTCCTCGAACACCTTCAGTTCGGGCGTGATGTAGCGCTCCGCGTTCTTCAGGGTCTGGCGCCGGCGGTAGTCGTCGGGCACCTTGTCGGTCTGGCCGTGCGTCACTTCAATATAAAAGCCGTGCACCTTGTTGTATTCGACGCGCAGGTTGGCAATGCCGGTGCGGGCGCGCTCGCGGATTTCCAGGTCGAGCAGGAACTGGCCCGCGTTCTCGGACAGGCCGCGCAGTTCGTCCAGTTCGGCGTCAAAGCCGCGCGCGAACACGCCGCCGTCGCGCACCATGGCGGCAGGTTCCTGCGCCACCGCGCGCACCAGCAGGTCCAGGCATGGCCCGGGCGTGGCGATGGCGTCGTAAATGGATGCCAGCAGCGAAGGCTCGCCTGCGATGAAGCTGCGCTGCACGCAGTTGCGCAGCGCGGGCAACTGCTGCAAGCCGTCGCGCAGGCTGGCCAGGTCGCGCGGGCGCGCCGACAGCAGGGCGATGCGGGTGGTGATGCGTTCGATGTCTGGCACTTGCGAGAGCGTGGCCGCCAGCGCGCCGGCCGCGTCGCTCTGGGCCAGCGAAGCGATGGCAGCATGGCGCGACCGCGCCACGCCCTGGTCGCGCCGCGCATGGTGCAGCCAGTGGCGCAGCAGGCGCGAACCCATCGCCGTGCGGCAGTGGTCGAGCAAGGAGAACAGCGTGGGCGACTCCTGGCCGCGGATGGTTTCGGTCAGTTCCAGGTTGCGCCGGGTGGCGGCGTCCAGGCCGATGAATTCGTTTTCGGTTTCGGTGGTAAGCGAGAGCACGTGCTGCAGGCCCCGGCCCTGGGTTGACTGGGCGTAGCGCAGCAGCGCGCCGGCCGCGCCAAAGGCCGCGCCCAGGCCGTCGGCGCCAAAGCCGGTGAGGGTGGCAACGCCAAGCTGGTCGAGCAGGGCCTTGTGGCCGCCCACGACGTCGAAGTGCCAGTCCGGCACGCGCTGGGTGTGGACCGCAGCGTCGTCTTCGAACAGGTCGGCGCCGTCAGCGCGCAGGATTTCGGCCGGGGCAATGCGTTCGAGTTCCTGCTGCAGGCGCAGGCCGACGGTGCGGCTGTCGCCCGAAAACTCCATCAGTTTCAGGCCGCCGCTGGCCAGCGACAACCAGGCCAGACCGGCAGTGGCAACCTTGCGCTGGCTGATGATGCACACGGCCAGCAAGGGGCGTTCGGCTTTTTCTGGCAGCAGGTCGGCGTCGGTCAGGGTGCCGGGGGTGACCACGCGCAGGACCTTGCGCTCGACCGGGCCCTTGCTGGTGGCCGGGTCGCCGATCTGCTCGCAGATGGCGCACGACTCGCCCAGCTTGACCAGCTTGGCCAAATATGGGTCGAGCGAGTGGAAGGGGATGCCGCACATCTTGATCGGATTGCCGTTCGAGGCGCCGCGCGCGGTGAGCGTGATGCCCAGGATGCGCGCCGCTTTTTCGGCGTCCTCGTGGAACAGCTCGTAAAAGTCGCCCATGCGGTAGAACACCAGCATGGTTGGGTAATCGGCCTTGATGCGCAGGTATTGCTGCATCATTGGCGTGACCTTGCCACCGCCATCCTGCGGCAAACTAATTTGTATATTTTTCAATGACTTACCGACTTCCAAGCGACCTCCAGCAATCCGTTGCGACCCGTTTCGCTCCCTTTCAGGCACCTGTGTCTTTAGCCGCCGGCTAGCCGCGCTGGCCAAAATGGGAGCATACTGGCCCTTCCCGGCTAAAACCAAGAAAGCGCGCCATGAAGGTCCCCCTGAATCAGGATGTCGTTCTGAAAATGAGCTTGTCGCGAAGGCCCGAGCATAAAGCGTCCGCGAGCGGGAAAACCTCTATTGTATATGCCCCCTTTGATGGCGGCGAATACATCACCTACGATTCGAGCCAGAATTCGCCTAGGGGTTTCGGCGTCCGAGTCGGCAAGACCGGCAAGTCCTACATCGTGCAGCGAGCGATCAACGGGAAGGTCACCAAATGGGTGGTCGGCAAGGTCGGCGACCTCACCATCGACGAGGCGCGCGAGAAGGCCCGCGAGGGCATCCAGATCTCGATCAAGCACGGCGTCACGCCCACGAAGGTCGAGCGCGAGCGCGCCGCCAACGAGCTGACCTTGGGCGAGTGCTTCGACGACTACAGGAGCTTTTTGGTCAAGCGCAATCCTCCGGCCAAGGAAAACTCCCTGCTGTCGATGGCGAAGGGGCGCTCGAAGTTCAAGGATTGGGACGACCGCAAGGTGACCTCGCTGTCGTCTAAGATGATTGTCGACCGCTTCGACGCCTTGGTTCCCGCCGGGCGCACGGCCGCCGAAGCCGCATGCCGATGGGCCAACGCCGCGGTCAACCGCGCCATCAAGGTCGAGGCCGAGCAGGCCAAGAGCCAGCGCCGCGACCCGACGCTCGAATACAATCCGTTCATCACGCTCAAGACCCAGGAGATGTATCGCACTCGCGCGCAGCTCGCGCAGGACTACAAGCGCAAGGGCATACGCAATCCCATGGACCCCATGGACAACCTTGGCAAGTGGGTCCAAGCGGTGTGGAACAAGAAGGCGGCCAACCCCACCGGCGCCGACTTTTTGCTGTTGACGCTGCTTTGGGGGATGCGAAAGACCGAGGCCAGCCAGGTCAAGTGGCGCCATCGCATCGACGCGGCCGAAGCCGCTCAGAGCTCTTGGGTCGATCTGGCCAAGAGGAAGGTCTACCTGTTCGACCCTAAGAACCGTTCCGACCATGAGCTGCCCATCGCGCCGTGCGCCCTGGAGCTGCTGCGCCGGCGCGACGAGGAGGGGCCCGGACGCGTGTCGAAGTGGGTCTTTCCGGCGCGCTCGTCTCGCAGCGCGACAGGCCACTACTCCGACTGCAATTCGCTGCTCAAATATGTGCGCGAGGAAGCGGGCATCGACGTGCTGCGTCCACACGACCTGCGGCGCACGTTCGGCCGCATCGCTGAGGACCTAGGATTCCCGTATTCGACCATCCAACGCCTTCTCAATCACGTCCGCATGGCCGACTCCACGGTCAGCTACTCGGAGCAGTCGTGGCCTCGCCTAGCTGAGCGCATGGAACGCTTGGAGGAGGCCATCCTCGGAACCTACCCCGTCGCGCTGGCGGCTCTGCGGCCCGTCGCCACAGCCTAACGATCCGCGAAAGGGGCCGATCTCGCGTCCTGAATATCCAGCCGAGACTTCGCGCCATTTGGATATAATGCGATGACTAAGGCTGGGTCCGCTCGCGACGCCGGCGACATCAAAAGGGCGTAGCTTGGACACTCTTGACGAACGACTGCGGATGGCTCGGGCTCGAAACGAACTCTCGGCGTTGGAGGATGAAACGGCGGTCGAGGAGGATCTCGCGGCCCTGTATCTTTGCATGTCGGCCAAGAAGCTCGGCGAGCTCCGCGCCAAGGACGGCGGCCCAAAGTTCATCAAGCCGACCGAGGCGAACTCCCCCCTGTGTCAAACTGTTGTGAGACAACTTCATCAGTCTAATTAAGGAAGTTGGCACACATATGGAATTGAACATGACACCAGCAGCAGAACACCCATCAGGCATTACGGAACCGGCATCAAGTGCAGAGGTGGTCGCTGTAGCGAGGCGCCGCAAGTTCACGACCGCGTATATGCAGCGCATTGTGCGTGAGGCCGACGCGTGCACGGCGCCAGGCGCCATCGGAGCGCTGTTGCGCCGCGAGGGCCTGTACAGCTCACATCTGAGCAAGTGGCGGCTGCTGATCGCGGCAAGCGATGCGGCCATACCGAACACGAAGCGCGGACCGAAGCCGGATGCGGCCAAAGCGGTGGACAGGCGCGTCGCCAATCTTGAGCTGACCAATGAAAAGCTCACCAAACAGCTTGAGCGGGCCAAGCTCATTATCGCGGCCCAAAAAAAACTTTGCAATCTCCTGGGTTTGCCACCGGAAGAGGATTCACTGTGATGGAGGCGACCTCGGAACTCGTGGCGGAAATGGGCGTGCGCGCCGCCTGCGCCGGCATGGGTCTGGCGCGCGGCAGCTACTACCGTGCCCGCCGAGAAACGCGCCAGGCGCTGCATACGGTACGCCGTCCTCGTCGCTCGCCGCTTGCGCTGAGCGAGGGTGAACGCAAGGAGGTCATCGACGTCCTTCATTCGCCCGAGTATGTCGACGTTGCACCGCGCACGGCGTATGCGATGCTGCTCGATGCAGGGATATTCCTGGCCTCGGTGTCGACCTTCTACCGTATCCTGCGTGCCTGCAGCGGCACGCGTGGACGCCGCGACGAGCTGGTGCACCCGGCCTATACGCGGCCCGAGCTGCTCGCCACGCGGGCCTGTGAGGTGTGGTCGTGGGATATCACCAAGTTGAAGGGGCCGGTCAAGTCGGCGCACTTCCATCTGTACGTCATACTCGATATTTTTAGCCGCTACGTGGTCGGCTGGATGATCGCCGATCGTGAATCGGACCTGCTCGCGGAAGCGCTCATCGGGCACACCTGCGACAAGGAGGGGATCGTACCTGGTCAGCTGACGTTGCACGCGGACCGGGGCGCCGCGATGCGCTCCAAGCTGGTCGCCGATTTGCTCGTCGATCTCGATGTCGTCAAAAGCCATAGCCGCCCTTATACGTCCGATGATAACCCGTACTCTGAAGCGCAATTCAAGACGATGAAGTATCGGCCAGGCTTCCCCGAGCGGTTCCATTCGTTGGACGAAGCGCGTGCCTTCTGCCAGAGGTTCTTTGCTTGGTATAACTATGACCATCGGCACTCTGGAATCGGCTACATGACCCCGGCCGCCGTGCACAACGACGTGGCAAAGATCATCTACGAGCAACGCGATCAGATCCTGCAAAACGCCTTCTCGCGACATCCAAATCGCTTCAAGAACATCAACCCACGGCCCCCGGCACTGCCGACCGAAGCCGGCATCAATATGCCAAAAGCGACAATCCTGGGAGACGTACAGACTGAAAAAAGCTCCCTAAACTAATTGCGAAACCGGTCTCAAATAGTTTGACACGCTCCGCTCTATCGGCCGAAATCAACCGGTTTGCTACGCCATGGGGGAGCTTCGGAAGTGGCGCCAATCCATGTCGGCCTCCAGCAATATGGAAGTGGCGAAGCGTCAAGGCCTGCTTGGCTGGGTCAGCGCTATCGAACCGTTCTGGACGGATCTCCAACATCGCGTGATCGGTCCCGCGCTAGATCAAAACGACGAGCAGTGGCCAGAGCTCTTCTCGCAAGCGGTTGAAGGCCTCGTCCGTGTCGCCTGGCTGTCGCCGCGAGACGCGGTCCGCGAACGCTGGACCAGCGTCGAATCTCATCGGACGATGGTGGGCGAGTTCAATCTAGTCTTGGACGCTGAGAAGCGCGGCGCGCTTGCCCGTCTGGAAGCCACGGAGCTCTCAATTGAATTGCTGCTCGGCGAGTCGGAACGGAGAGCTGAATATGAATAATTTTTTGAAGGTGGGTCCCCTCATTGCAGCCAAATTACGCAAGTATGAATACCGGTCTCTGTTCCCAAATATTTTCCGGAAAAATTACGTTTCGTTTGACAGCGCTCCGGCGAACGAATTGCATGCGATAGCGATCGTGGTTATTTGGGGTCTTCTCTACTGCATATTGCTTTTCGGGTTGAAATATGGGTTTGCAAGCTTGAGACTGGCAAGCCTTCTAAAATGGTTGGGCCTGATTTTTAATCTTTCTGGGACCGTTTGGATTATCGCTGGGGTTATCTACGTGCGTCCGACGAAGAAAGCCACGGATCTCGCCGCTCTGGAAAAACACGTGACCGATACGTTCGCGTCGGCCTCCCGTCACTGCTGTATCGGAGTTACGCTTTTTCTCATAGGGGTGTCTCTTCAAGTCCTTGCCGATGAGAGGTTCGTCATCGCTCTTCAATAGTCAGAATCGCAGAAGATCTTTGGCTGCCAGGAAAAGGATGGCAAAAGCAAAAGTCCCAATTGTCAGCGACATTATTATTCGTGGGACGTCGATAGGCGCTCCATCCTGTTTCGATTTTTGTTTGTCGTCCAAGGCGTGCCTCCAGAAAAGAACATCCTCTCTTAATCTAAGGGGAAGTCAAGACCCCGATCCCGGTCAGCTGCGGCCGGGAATTACGTTGTTCTTTTCGTGTTCTCATTCTTGGATAATCAATGGCATCGTCCAACGGTGAAAAGCTACTCAATCAAAGTTCGCGGTCCTGATCGACGCCGATAACGCCCAATTCTCGATCATCCAAGAGCTGTTAGCGGAAGTGTCTCGGCATGGCGTCGCCAGCGTGAAGCGGGCATACGGCGACTGGACGACGAATTTGAAAGGATGGAAGGACACGCTCCACCGGATGGCGATCCAGCCCATGCAGCAGTTCAGCTACACGACGGGAAAAAACTCCAAGGACTCCGCCCTGATCATCGACGCCGGATTTGCTCCATGGGGGGCAAGCTCGACGGGTGTTGCTTGGTTTTGTCCGACAGCGACTTAACCCCTGCACGTCCTTCGATGCGCCTAGCAAAAAAACGCCCGCTTGGGCGGGCTAAACTTTCGTTCACGTGAACGAATGGAGAGGCGTGGCCATTACAAACCCTGCCGCCCAAAATTTTGCCACGCGCCATGTGACGCCCGTCAATCAAACTTGCGATCGGGCTTGGATCCCGAAATCCGGATGTTTAAAGGCGCTCGTCGCGCCGCTTCTCAGCCGTCGAAGCAAGGCGCTCCGAGCCGCGTCGTCTACTCGGAGTGAGGCGGCGAAATGCCATCGCGCAACGTCCGGTGCGCGGGCAAAGCTTTTGATTCGGTAAGATGCGCCTTCCTCATCAGCCCGCGCATTCGACATGACCGAAAAACAACCCCAAGCCCGCGTCATGATCGTGGACGACCAGCCGATGGTCCTCGAAAAGCTGCGCCTTGTGTTGGGCGCGCATTCCGACATCGTCCTCCATGTCGCGAGCCGCGCCGAGGAAGCCGTGGAAGCCGCGCGAAGCTTCAGGCCGACGGTCATCCTCCAAGACTTGATCATGCCCGGCATCGACGGATACGAGCTCCTGGCGCGCTACCGCGAGGCGGAGGAGCTGGCGCATGTCCCCGTGGTCATCTTGTCGGCGCACGACGACGCGGTCGCCAAGGAGCGTTGCTTCCTCCTCGGAGCCAACGACTACCTCGTCAAGCTGCCGGAGACGATCGAATTGGTGGCGCGGATTCGATACCACTCGGGGGCCTGCATCTCCCGGACGGAGCGCGACCAAGCGTTCCATCTGCTCATGGTCAGCCAGCGGGAGCTCGCGGCGGCGAACGTCCTGCTCGCCAAGCTCAACGGCATCGACGAGCTCACCGGCGTCGGAAACCGGCGGAGCTTCGACGCCGCCATGGCGGCCGAGTGGAGCCGCGCGCAGCGGCAGTCCAAGCCGCTGTCGCTGGTGATGTGCGACATCGACCTATTCAAGCGATACAACGACGCGTTTGGGCACGTGGCGGGGGATTTTTGCATCAAGAGGATCGCCGCGGCGCTCACCGAGCAACTCCGGAGGCCGTCGGACAAGCTGTCCCGCTATGGCGGCGAGGAGTTCGCGATCATCCTCCCCGACACCGACCAGGCGGGGGCGCTGCTCGTCGCCGAGGGGTGCCGCATGCGCGTGGAGGGCCTTGCCCAAGGCGAAAGCTCGTCCGGGCTCAGGTCGCCCGTCACGATGTCGTTCGGGGTGGCGTCGCTGTCCCCGACCCGGGATTCCGACATGACGGCCATGGTGGAGGCGGCGGACGCGGCGCTGTTCGAGGCGAAGAGGAGCGGAAGGAACGCCGTTCGCCACGCGATGGAAATGCGGGCCGGCCAGCGCCTTAACGCCTAGCCTAGCTCGAAATGGCCCGGGTCGCTCGACGGCAACGCGATCCCGGCCAGCGCGATGGCCGGCTTGCCGTCCGTTGCCGTGGCCGCGAAACTGCCTTCGAACACGGGCATGGAATCCCAAAGAGGCGCCTTGCGGGCGCTTCGCCAAGCTCGGGATGCCCAGAGGGCGGCGGGATCGTCGGCCGGCGCTCCCAGAGCTAGCGCGCGAACTCCAGCAGGTGGGTGCCGCGGGCCGCCGGTTGTTGGAATGCGATTGTGAATCGACCTCCAATCGCAACCCCGACGCGGACTCATAGCCCGCCGGGCAGTGTCGTTTCCTTCGTCAATTTGGGCTCGTTCAATAGCTTTGTCTTGTAGCGCATCAATTCTTCCTCGGGCACATCGAAGCGGGTGAACCATTCTTTCGCCGCCAACCCGGTCAGCCTTGGCTCGCCGTCTTTGGATCCGTAGTGAAGATCGTCGGTGTCGAAGAGCCGAACGTCCTTCAGCGCCATCGCGGGCAGCACATACATCGCCGGCTTCGGGTCCAACTCGAAAGGGGCAATTTCCGGCTCTGGCCCCGCCTGAATGACCAGGCCATTGCCGTAGTCGTATTTCGCAAACCAAGATGCGGGGAGTTCTGACCGAAGGGCCGATATGCCGCCAACCTTTTCGACCATCGCATGATTAATCGCCGTCAGCCAGCCTACGTTGACGACATGGTGGTCAACGTCCTTGCCGGGCCATCCCGCAATCAAGTGGGCCGATCCAGCATCGAGCCCCGCAAATTTGGAGACCATGTAGGCCTCCATCGGCTCGTTGGGTTTGCGACGTGGCGCCGAAAGGTTCATCGCAAAGCCGCCGTGCCCATGCTCCGCTTTCAAGAGCCTGCAGAACTCGACGAAGAGCTTTTGAAACAGCGTTGGGTTTTGCTCGACCACTTCTTTGGGAAGAGAGAACCGGAGGGTGTCGAGCCCTTTCGTTCCGATCCGCGCCGCCCAGCCGCGCAGGCCGAAGGTGTTGAAATACCACGGGCTCGCATCATGTGGCTGGTCTCCCCCGATATATGAAAAGCCGAAGTGGTCGTCCGCGCCCATCTTCTTGACCATCGAGCGAAGCTCGGGGGCTTTCGCAAACGCGAACTTGTCCGGTCCCGACGGCGGCGAGTCGCGCCAAAGCCATTGCAAGTGATCGCCCGCGACGGCCGCATAGGCGTCGAAGCATTTGCACAGCGCCTCGCGAACTTCCGGGGTGGAAGCTCCCCGATAGAAGAGAGTTCCCCTCACCGCTAGAGTGGCGCCTACATAGGGCTGCGGCCCATTCTTCGTCAACATCGCGCCGGGCATTTCAAAGTGGCTGTGGGTCTTGCTCCACTCCGCCATAAATTCGTCCGTATCTGGTTTTTCCATCATTCAGCTTTCTTAAAAAACGGGGACGAGGGGTGGACGCGGCGTCTTCCCTCTTGTCAGAATAAACGCGAGCCAAGCCGCGACGCCCGCCGCGAACCCAAGCTCCTTGATCGGAATGCGTGGTCCGTCGGGTTCCGGCGCGTCGCAATCGCAGTCGCCCGGTTCCAGGACTGCAAGTTTGGACGCGCCCCCGGCGATATCGACGTATGCCCTTTCCTGCTCATCGCTGATTGAGTCGGGCGGGAATTTCATCTCCACGATCTGCTTGTTGTTGTCTTGCGTCGGGGGCTTCGACGGGTCATGGACGATCACCACGTCGGGACGGCGAATCAGTCCCGATCGCGGCACGAAGGTCGGTCCGTGCTCGGGTTTCGTGCCCCAGTATTTGTTGATCCATCCCTTTAAATACTCATGGCCCTTGGTGATAATACCGCTATCCATGATGGGAGACGGCGGCGTCTGCGTCATATCAAAGTTGAGCTCTTCTTTGTAAAAACTTTTATGCCCGAGCAGCTTGTCGAAGGACTTGAGATTTTCAGCAACACACACTTGCTTCAGTTCTTTGCCGTCCTTTCCAATGTTCGGGGTCTTGTCGCACTGGCACATCGCCGCGCACAGAACTTTTTTGTCCACCGGATCAACTTTTACCCGGTTGAGCCGCACGACGGTCGTGGTGCCCTCGCGCGACATGCCCCCTGTCGCCAGTGGGGGAACGCTGCTCACGCCTTGCCCTCCACCAGATCGAAAGCCAGAGCCTCGGAGGCTTCGCGCTCCACCCACTGCGTGAAGCCTTCCGCGTCGGTCGAGCCAGTCAAGTATTGGCCACTTGTCGAGCGCACGCGGACGGCCTTTCCCGCGATGGGTTCGCCAGTGTCGATTCTCACCAGCTGGAAGCGGCCTTGGAAGCGCTCAGAATCCGACTGGTGGGGCTCGTCGTGGTAGGCGGCGGCCATGCCCGCGCCTACGGATCCGAATCCGTCGGCGGCCTGTCCATCTGCGCCGCCATCTCTGGATCCCGGCGCGGCGCCGGAGGATGGCTCCGTCAGCGTGCGGATCTGGCTCGATATCAGCGAGGCGCCGCAGGCGGTCTTGCACCCGTGGTATGCCACTGGCGCGCCGTCGATGATGTTGGACTGGTCCCCCTGAGCGATCGGGAACACGCCTTTGCACTTTGGGCACGAGCACATGTCGCCCAAGCGGGCAATCGGCTTGCCGTCGCAGTCGGAGAACGGGGATCCCGCCAGGACCATCCCCCCATGGCTTGTCCTGTCGCCTTGAACAATGAACGGCTGCATGGCGTTTCAATTTTCGTCAATGTTTCACGATGGTGATTGGCGCAACGAACCTCCTATTTGCGAAATATCAAGGGATGGCAATGTTGTGTCCGCATACTTTCGGCCTTGGCTCCCGCCACGCAGCGGACCAGGCCACGAGCGAACGGCAGTCCCACCGCTGCCATTTCCACAGAGCCGCTGACGACGAGAGATGCGCGCGACACTTGGCAGACCCTTTTTAGGCGAGGACTTCAACGTCGGTTGCGTCGTCGTGGATAGCCAAATCGATGCGGAGGGTGCGGCCTGCGAAGGGGCCGGCCGACTGAGCGGCCTTGCCGTTGCTTTCGTGCGGCGCCGAACAGACCGCCAAGCTTCCGCAGCGCATCATGCTTGCACGACATGGCCATCCGGCCTGCGCATCAAGGGAGATCACCATGAACAAAGACCAAGTCGAAGGCAAGCTGCAAGACATCGGCGGCAAAATTCAGGAAGAGGCCGGCAAGGTCGTCGGCAGCGACAAGCAGCAGGCCAAAGGCCTGGCGAACCAGGTCGAAGGCAAGACGCAAGAAAAGGTCGGCGATCTAAAGGAAGCCATCAAGGACGCGACGAACTAACTCAGTTCGGATCCAACGGAAAATGCCGCGAAATCCGCGGCATTTTTTTCGACCCTGTCGCCCGAGTTCCCGGCGGCGCTCGTGATTGCGATGGCCAGGCCTTTGGCTATGTCGCCGCTTGGCCGCGTCGGCATCTGAGATGCCATGACCTCTGACGGCTACTGCTCGTCCGTTCGCGCCGTTAGATCTGAGGAGCGACTTGAGGTGGCGCCACCGGAGGCGCCACTGGCGGCGTCGCCGGGGGAACGCTACTGTCGACACGCGGTTGCGTCGGCGCGAGTTTCGTGGCGACGGCGGCGGTTTCCAATCCGCTGATTACGTTGCATGCCGAGTGATACTGCAGCGCGTCGGCGACTGCGCGATGCACCGGATATTCTACCAAGCTCATTTTGCTCTTGTTTCCCATTTGGATGAGAATTCCTTCCCGCTGCTTCGCGATGCCCGCCGAGATGACTCCCACGGCGAGGTTGTTGAAATAGCTTTGATCGTAAAGCGCATTCGTCGCGGTTGCCGCGCCGGCTCCGGCAGCCAGGGCCTTGACGGTGGGCACGTGGGTCACGACGGTGGCAGCGCCGGTCAGAAGCAGGGATAGGCCACCCCACGCCATGTTAGTCTGCGCTTTGGCCGCGGTGATTTCGCGCAAGTAGAGTCCGCATCGTTGGTTGGACGCCATGATGAGCTTGCTCTGCAATTCGTTGCGTCGGTATTTCCACATTTCCGAAACGGGTCCTTCTTTTTCGATGACGGTTGCATTGGCCAAATCCATTTCCTTTATGAGCTTCTCCACGTCGATCTGTTCCGCATTCTCGCGCTGCATGATGATCCCAGCGCCGCTTAGCAAATTCTTCTCGGGCGGCATGGTGCGCTCTCTCATCTCAGCGCATCCGGACAGTGCGAATAAAGAAATCAAGGCGAGCATGGCGATTTGGTTCATGTGGACCTTTCAGGTAAGGGAGAATCATTATATTGTTATATTTATATATAAACATGATTCAACTTTATTGCGCAAGTGATAATTCGGATACTCGCGATAAAGACTGAGCAGCGTGGCGACACGGCAACAACAGACATAGCGGCGCTTGCATCGGCGCCGCGCATGGGTCCAACCACGCCATCCGTTTCTCGACTGGCGGCTTGAGTGGCCATTGCGTTTTTGAGATGATCAAGGAATGCAGTCCAGCGGAAAGATCAACAATGGCCACAGGGGAGCCCGCGGCGGCGCGGCGGCCGAGGCCGATCGGCTGGCTCGCTTGGCGAGCTACGCGATCGAACGTGGCCACGCCAACACATTGCGGCGGCATTTGGCTTCCGGATTGAATCCGGATTCCATGTTCCACCATAGAAGCGAGGGTCCCGGCCCTTGGACTTTGATCGAGACGGCCGCCAGGCGTGGCCAGTTGGAATGCCTCAAGGTGTTGGAAGCGGCTGGCGCCCTGATCACCGAAGACGCGATCTTGTGCGCAGTGCTGGACCCGTGCGATCAAGTCGTGCTCGCGCATCTTCTCGCATCCAAGACATTCAATCCCAGGGCCGTCATGGAGTCGGGTCGGCCATGGCGCGACTGCTTCGACCAATGCTCCCCCGAGACCGCGGCCATCCTCGCGCAAGCCGTCAGCGAATTGGAGCGTGCCGAATTAGATTCTGCGGCGGCCCCTTCGATTGCGAGGCGCCCGCGTCGACTTTAGTAAAATCCAGACTTTCATCTTGGAGTTGTTCGATGGACATCCAAAAATACAAACGAATTAACCGCGCCTACTCGCCCCATGGAAATACCGTCCGAGCCGCTTTGGATTTCGCAACTTCGATCGTCTGCTTCCATCGCTTCGAGCCAGCGCGCGGCATGCCGCTTGAAGAATTGCGCAGGAAGGCGATAGAAAGGTTCGATGATAGACAAGTGGTGTCCGCGACCTTTTCGATGGTGTCCCCGGAAGGCGAGGAGGCCCGCCAGCCGTTCCGAATCATATTCACTTCGATGGCGGACGGACACGTTCCCATCGTGGAGGTCAATATCAAATCGGTGGTTGAGCTGCGCGCCAGGGCCAAACTTTACAGACGCGATGCCTCGGCTTACTCTGAAGTTCGCAAGCCAAGGCGGAAGGGCCGCAACCTCGACAAAACGTTGTAGCCAGCGTATCGACGCCATTGGCGTCGACGTGCTGGGCCGATCGCGGACTATTGGCGGTCAGAAGGCGCTCGAAAAATAGATGCGCCGAACCCAAGGACTCTCTCGGATGCGCGTCGTCTCCCTCGGATGGAGGCGCGATCCTCAGCGACTTCCGGGTGGGGCAAGCGCCGCAAGCCTCGCCGACCTCCGATCCGATTGAGTGGAATTAAACGCATCCGTCAAAATGTCAAAAAAACATTTCAAGACGACATTTCCGGCGTGGTAATCTCGGGCAGGGATCGATGGAAAGAAGGTCCCGCGATAGGCGGCGCCACGCGGCCTTGGCGACGTTTGATTGGACCTATTCACTTTTCCGGAGACCAGATGAACATTATCAAATACGCCACCTTGCTTTCCGCCACAGGGTTGCTAGCCGCTTGCGCAACTGTCCGCACGCCGATGATCTTCGAATCCGCGCGCACAAGCGACGGGGTCCAAGATAAAACTTTGTCGCAGGAGGAAGTCGCGGCGTTGATGCGCGACGTGTCGTCCTATGCCGACATGGCGGAATCAGTATATCGTCGCGATTTCAACAAAAACCCCAAGGATCGGATGAAGCATGGATGCGACTATGTGTCGTCCGGTTCCGATTCGATTCTGCGTCTTGGACTTCCAGTGGGTTGGCGCCGACTCGACCGAGCGCTGATCGACAAGCTTGGCCTGGAGAGCGGCGAGCGCGCGGGCGCCCCGCTCATTCCTTGCCGGAGCGGGAAGGGGCTCGACTACGAAACCTATGTCCAGCTCGACGACTTGGGATCCCCGATACAAGCCGCGATCTCCTTCCGTGGCACCGAAAACACCAAATACCAATGGGCAGACGATTGGATCGCCAATTTCAGCAATGTCGACTTTGGCCTGGGGGACAATCCGCAATTCGCCGATGCGCGAACGGAAGGTTCCCGATTAATCATCGGGCTCGCCCGGGTCCTGCCCAAAGTGCCAAACTCGGCAACCTGTTCGAAGATCCCCGGGCGTGCCAAAGACTCCCAAGCGCCCATTGACTTGGTGGGGCATTCCCTAGGTGGTGGCCTGGCCCAGCACTTGGCCTTCTTTAGCAACGCGTGCGACGTGCGGAAAACGGTCGCTTTCGACCCAAGCCCAGCCACCGGATGGTTCTACCTCAACCGCCGGGATCTCGTGGCGACGGCAGATCCCGACATCTCGCGCATCTATATGGATGGGGAGGCTTTGTCGTTTGTGAGGAAGGTGTCGACCAAGTTCAACATGCCCAGGAATTCTCGACGCGACTACCGCGTGGTTTTCCCCGGCGTGACCGGCAACGCGTTTGGCCTGCATAGCATGACCCTGCTGGCGAACAACATCAAAATCGCGGTGGGCCAGATCGCCGACCACGACGAGATGATCGTCCACTATGAAGGAGACGCTAAGGCCGCCACGGTCGCGAAGTCAAACTGACGCCTCGTCCCCTTTGTTCCCGCTCGCCTCGCTCCACACGGCCGCCATTCACGGCCGACTCCCTAAGCTCGCGGAGCGAGGCGGCAGGAGCGCCGGCGGCTGGCTATCAAGATATTTATGAATTGGTCGAACAATTTGGCAGGCGTTGCTCGCCGCCAGTTTCTTGTATGCGAGCGCCCCTCGCGTAATGAAATTCTGCGCGCATAATCGGAGATAGAGAATGCGCAGCGCGCCCTCGAATATTTAAGTTACAATGTTGTGAAAAACTTAAAATCGGGGGGCGCGCATGGCGGGCGAAATCATCAGGAAGGGCGATCCGACCAGCCACGGCGGCGTCGTGTTGGAAGGCTCGTTGACGGACATTTGCATGGGGCAGCCCATCGCCTACATCGGCCACAAGGTCCAATGCCCGCAGTGCAAAGGAGCGTTCCCCATCATCGAGGGCGTCCTCACGACGACGTTCTATGGCAAAGGGGTGGCCGTCGCCGGCATGAAGACGGCGTGCGGCGCGACGCTGGTCGCCACTCAGTTCACGGACACCGTGGAGTGGAGCTCGGGAAGCGCGGGCGCCACGACCGCGGCCAAGGCGGCTAAGGCCCTCGTCGCGGCGGAAGCTGCGTCCGCGGCGGCCTCCGCGGCGGGGGGATTGAGCAAAGCAGCCTCGCCTGCGAAGGACGCGGCCTTCGACGAGCAGTTCGCGCTCCTCGACGACCAGAAGCAACCCATGCCCGACATCCCCTACACGGTCAAGCTGCAATCGGGTGCCTACGAGCAGGGCGTCACCGACGCGGAAGGCTGCACCAAGCGCTACGCCACCGACGGCGCGCAACCGATCGAAGTCTATTTGGGGCATCGCCAAGCATGAGCCAACCCATCGCAGTCGCCCCGACTAACCCGAGGCCCGGAAGCGTCCACCCGATCGACGTGAAGATCCGCTACACGAAGTCCGCCGACACCACGGGCTGGCTGCGGGTGAAGCTGGAGCCGTCCGGCGAGAGCGGCTACCTGTGCGAGTTCGTCAAGGTGGCCATCTCGGACGAGGGCGAAAGGACGCATTTCCTCATCCTCGAAGGCACCAACAAGGGGCTCAAAGCCAGCCTGTCCAAAGCCAACGCGGCCAAGTGCTTGATCGCCGCGACGCGCGGCAACGGCGCGAAGCTCGTCGCCAAGCAGATAGGCCGAAAATGGCTGATGTCCATACCCCATGGCGGCGACAGCCACAACCAGTTGATGGCCACGCTGTCCTTCGACGGAAAAACCGCGACGATTTCCTTGGATTCGGATGTCGACTATCCGGAGACCAACGTCGCCAGTCCCGATTACAAAAAAATGAAGCATTCCAAACCTTTGCCCAAGGGGACATACCGAATCTTGGCGCCGCAAAACCCCAAGAGCCCCGAGAGCACTGGCTTCTACGCCACCAACCCGGGCGGTTACCCGGACTTGAAATATGATACGGTCTGGTTCCCGATCGAATATGCCGCGACGCTCAACAGCAATTTTGTCCATGTGGGGAATATTTCGGAAGGTTGCGTGACGATGTATGAGCTGTCCATGTGGAACTCGCTCTACGCGTATTTGATCAAGAACAGGTCCGACAAGGAGGGGAAATATGTGGGAACCGTCACGATCGAGTAGAGTCGCCGCCGCGGCCGGCCTCGCGCTGATCTTTTCCATCGCCGCGGCCGCGGAGCCGGACGCTCACGGAGATCCGCTTTTGGGATATCGGGGGAACGCCCAATTCCATGGCCTTTACGAAGTTCGCGAGGCGGCCAGAGCGTTTTTGATCAAGGAAAGCGTCGGGAGGAAAGCGGCTTACGAGGCGATGGATCCGGATATTCGGGTCGCCGTTCCCCGATGCGTCGTCCCACTGAGGGCCCGTTGGGCGCGCAAGTCGGTCGAGCATGACCAGCCCGGCGTGGAAGTGTTCTGCAGGCGCTCGGTGGCAAAAAAATACGCGCGCGTTTGGGTCGTGTTCGTCCCGTTGTTCGAGCCGGAGGTCGCCGAGAAGTGGCGCCTGCTCGAGGAAAAGAAAAAGCGCGACCCCGCCCTTGTTCCCGTCGTCAAATGAGCCAAGTCTCCGCATGCCTTCTTGGAATCGCGAGCCGCCAGGTAGGCGGCCGCTTGGGCTCCCCCTGCTTGCCGATCAAGGGCGATCATGAACAAGAAAAAACTTTCGGCCTTTGATGGCTTCGCCGCGTCGCGAGCCCTCTTGCCATGGGGGCGGCGACGCAAGAGCCGCTTTCGGCGCCACCCCCCGCTTTCCGTCCGCTCCCAATTTTCCTTCCGCTTCAAAGTCATCGCCATGTCGGGAGCAAGCGCGGCTTGCGTCTTGCTGGCCCGGGCTCTTGGAAACGGGGCGTCCTCGATCAGCGGATGGGCTTGGGTTCTTGTCTTGGCCGGGGCCGTGTTGGGCGCGCTTGTGCTCGGCGCGGTCGCCCATCGGTTTTTGGATCGGCACTTCTCGCGCTTCAAGTCGGCGAAGCTCTTCGGTTTCGGATTGTTCGCGCTGGCGACTTTTGTCGCCCACGGCCAAGCGGTCGGCGAGGTGAACAACATCTTCCACATCGACGCGTCGTCGCTGCCGCACGCGACCACGGCGGCTTCGGCGATGGCAATCGGCGCGTGGCTCTTTTGGGCGGTCTTGATTCCTGCAACCGTCGCGAGCGGCGCCTGGCTGATCCGATGCGCGTCGGCGTTGCGATGGGGCGACGCCACGATCACGGCGGCCATTTTTTTCGCCGGCGTGACTTGGAGCGCGGTCGTGGGCCACCAAGCCGCTCCGGACGTCCGCCGGCAAAGCAATATCTACCGGATCGCGTTGGCCATGGACTTCAACAAGCGCTCGAATTGCGAGGGAGTGCCCGCGGCGTCGGAGGGCGTGGTCTTCATCGGGCCGGACCAAAAGCGGGCGATCGTCGCGCCTCCAAGAGTCGACATTTTGAGCCGGGGAGGATTCAGCTCGCTCGTGCCCCAGGTCCAAGTCCCGACCGAATTTCAGATTGTTGAATGCCGATAGCGATGCGCCTGGACGGGCGATCTCGACGGCTCGTTCTTGGGGCCGGCGTGGTCGACGGGTGTCCGGCCCAAGTCGCTTCAACGGACTTCGGCGATTGATTCGCGGCCTGCCGACGCGAAAGCCGCGGGCAGATAACAGCCGCGCGGCTCAGTTCGGTGGCGTTTCCCGTCGTCTGGTGATTCAAACGCCTTACGCTTCGCCTCGCCTAGGGCGCATCGGCCTCGCTCATCGAAGGGCGCACTGAGGCTACGACGGCTGCTTGCCAGGATCGATGTATGCCCGTTCCCTGTCTGGTCAACGGAGCGGACTTCTAGTCTGCCGCGTTGAAAAAATGCCAATCGACTTCATTGCGCTCGCTCAACCCTCGCAAGTCACCGCCGCACTTCTCCCGTCGCGCCCACTCCAACGGTGTCGATCAATGGGAGGGGAGCGCGGCATGGACACAGGCGAACGAAATCGGGATACGGAGGAGCGGGCCGGAAGGCCGCCACTGCGCGCGCGCATGCGCTTGTTGCGTCCAAAGCTGCGCGCTGTCTTCAAGCCTCGCGCCTTGGGCCTGCGGTCGAAGCTGATCGCCGTGTCCGGCGCGAGCGTCGTCGTCATGGCCGGCACCGCGCTCTTCTCGTCATATGGATTGCTATCGCCATCGGCCACCGTCGCCGGGATGCTGATCGGGGCGGCGTTGGGAATGCTGGTGCTGGCAACCCAGGCCAACCAATTCCTCGACCGGCATTTGGCGCAATTTCGATCCGCCAAGCTTTTCGCCGCGGGATTGTTCGCCTTGGGAACCTACGTGGCGCATGGAAGGGCGCTCGTCGAGGTGAATGGGATATTTGGGGAGGACGCCGCGGCGTTCCCCCATGCCGTGGCTGCGGCCTCGGCGATGTTCGTCGCGACATGGGCCTTGTGGCTGGCGCTCGCTCCGATCTTTGTCGCGAGCCTCGTCTGCTGGCTCTACTTCATGGCCGTCCGCAAGGCTGGCGAGGGGGCGATCTCGCTTTCGATCCTTGTGGCGACCATCTCGCTGTCGTCGCTGATCGTCCACCAGGCGGCGGACAGCAAGCGGCGACGCAACAACCTCTACCAGATCGCCAAGACTATCGAACGCAGGACGGCTGGGTCGTCCAATTCGTGCCACAGCCTGGCGGCGGCTTTCTTCTCTTCGCCCACGCATGAAGGCCTCGTTGAGGCTGCATTCAATAATTTCGTAAAGTGCTTGGAGAGCGAACGGCGCCGGTATTGAGCAAACGGACGCTTCATCCGCTAGGCCGGCGCGTCCTCGGCCGCCAAAAACGTAGTCATGAAGCCGCGACGCAGCTTGGTTTGGCGCCAAGGGTAGATATCTCGGGAAGAATCGAAGCGCCGCGAGGCCGCCATCGAGGAAATCTATGCCGTCGCCTATGGATTGGGGATGCCGTTGAACAGGATTTTCGATGCGCGTGGGGTAAAGCCTGCGAAACCGCGCCGCGAGAGGCAAAAGTATCGGGACCCGTCCGACCCGGCGAACACTTGGGCCAGCATCGGCCCACGACCCGCTTGGTTCAGAAAGGCGTTGGCGGCGGGCGTTGCGCTCGATGTCTTGCGGGCCTAATGTGGCTCGTCACAAACTGTCGGGGAGCGTTGTTTCCTTGGACAGCTTCGGTTCATTCAAGAGCTTCGTCTTGTAGCGCATCAGTTCATCCTCCGGCACGTCGAAGCGGGTAAGCCATTCCTTCGCCGCCAGGCCGGTGAGCCTCGGCTCGCCATCTTTTGAGCCGTAGTGGAGCGAGAGATCGGCCATCAACCGCACTTCCTTCAATGCTATCGCAGGCAGCACGTAGATGGCAGGTTTTGGATCAAGTTCCACCGGGGCGATTTCCGGCTCGGGTCCTGCTTGGATGACGATGCCATTGCCGTAGTCGTATTTCGCGAACCAGCTCGCGGGCAGTTCGGAGCGGAGCGAAGAGAGTCCGCCCACTTTCTCCACCATCGCATGGTTGATGGCGGTCAGCCACCCCACGGTCACTAGATGGTGCTCGACGTCCCTGCCGGGAAGCCCTCCGATCAAGTGGCCAGTGCCGGCGTCCAATCCCGCCATCTTCGAAACCATGACTGCCTCGGTGGGCTCGTTCGGTTCCCCGCGCACGGCCGAAAGATTTAGCGCGAACCCGCCATGGCCATGCTCTGCTTTGAGAAGCTTGCAAAACTCGACAAAGAGCTTCTGGAAAAGTGTCGGATTCGCCTCCACGACCTCTTTGGGAACGGAAAAAATAAGGGAGTCCGGACCCCACGTTCCCATTCTGGCTTGCCATGCGCGACGCCCGAAAGTGCTGAACATCCACGCGCTCGCGTCGTGCGGCTTCTCGCCTCCGGTATAAGTGAACCCGAAATGGTCTTCCTCGTCCATTTTTTTGACCATCTCGCGAAGTTGCGGAGCCTTGGCGTAGGGGTATTTGTCCGGCCCGGATGGCGGTTCGTCGCGCCATAGCCACTTCAAATGATCGTTCGCGATCGCCTTGTAGGCGTCGAAGCACTTGCACAACGCTTCTCGACCTTCGGGCGTATGCGAGCCTTTGAAATAAAGCGTGCCTCTGACCGCGATCGTCGCCCCGACGTAATCCTCGGGGCCATATTTCATCAGCATCGCCCCAGGCATGTCGAGAGGACCGTGTGTCTTGGTCCACTCGGCCATGAAAGCGTCCGCATTTGGTTTTGCCATTGTTCTATTCTCTCAAAAAGCGGGGACAAGGCCGGGGATCGGTCTCAACGGCGGGCGCGGCATTTTGCCTCGCGACAGAATATACGCGACCCATGCCGCGACCGCAGCAGCGGCGCCAAGCTCCTCGACGGGTATGTTGGGCCCTTTGGGCTCCTCGCTCTGGCAGTCGCAGTCGCCCGGTTCCAGCTTCGCCAGTTTCTTTTCGTCCCCGGCTATTCTAATGTAGGCGTCTCTCTGCTCGGTTTTGAGAGTGTCGGGGGGAAATTTCATCTCCACGATCTGCTTGATGTTGTCCTGCGTCGGGGGTTTTGAGGCATCTTTTACGACAACGACGTCTGGCCGGCGTATGAGTCCAATGCCGGCCTTGTAGGTTGGCGAATGCTCGGGCTTGGAGCCCCAATATTTTCCAATCCAGCCCGGCAGAAAATCATGACCCTTCGTGTCCACGCCGCTGTCCGTGATGGGGGACGGAGGGGTCTGGGTCATATCGTAGTTGAGCTCCTGCTTGAAATTCGAGCGAAAATCGAGAGCATTGTCGAGCCCCTTTAGATGCGCGCTGACGCAGCCCTGTTTCAGTTGCTTTCCGTCCTTGCCGATGTTCGGCTGCTTGTCGCACTTGCACATCGCCGAGCAGAGAATTTTCTTGTCCACGGGGTCGATCTTCACGCCATTGATGCGGACGACCGTGGTCGTGCCACCGGGCGACATCCCTCCTGTGGCCAGCGGGGGAGGGGCGCTCACGCGGACTGCTCCTGGAGGTCGAAGGCCAAGGATTCCGCGGCTTCTCGTTCGACCCACTGCGTGTATCCCTGCTCGTCGGTCGTGGCCGTCAAATATTGTCCGCCAGTGGACCGAACGCGGACCGCCCTTCCGGCAATGGGCTCGCCAGTGTCGACGCTCACCAGTCGGAAACGGCCTTGGAAGCGCTCTGAATCGGACTCGTGCGGCTCGTCTTGATAGGCGGCCGCCATGCCCGCGCCGACCGATCCGAATCCATTGGAGACTTCGCCATCGGCGCCGCCGTCGCCCGCTCCCGGCGCCGCGCCGGACGATGGCTCCGTCAGCGTTCGGATCTGGCTCGATACCAGCGAGGCTCCGCACGCCGTCTTGCAGCCGTGGTAGGCGACCGGCGCGCCGTCGATGATGTTCGATTGATCCCCTTGCGCGATGGGAAATATCCCTTTGCATTTCGGGCACGAGCACATGTCACCGACTCGCGCGATCGGCTTGCCGTCGCAGTCGGAAAAGGGCGATCCGGTGAGGACCGTGCCGCCATGGCTCGTCTTGTCGCCTTGCACGATGAATGGCTGCATGGGCGTTCCTATTTCGTAATGTTGCCAAATGGTGATTGCGGTGTCGAAATCTGTCAATCGAACGGTTTGCGCTAGATCAATGCTTTGCGATGTATTGGCGCGAGATGCAACACGCACGCGATCAAACCGGGGTGATCCGAAAGAGGGCGCGATATGAACCTTTTGGAATGCGGCGAGGACCCGCGTCGGCGGCGGGCGACATTGCGATCGCGGGCGCGCTTGCGTGCGCAGCGCTTGCGGCTGCGCCACCTTTCGAAGGTCCGCCATTTTCGATTGCGAACCAAGCTGATCGGCATGTCCCTCGCCACGTCTTCATCGTGTCCGGCAACGCGTTGCTCTCGTCATATGGATTGCTCTCGCCTGCGGCCACTGTCGCCGCGCTGCTGACCGGGGCGGCGTT
Organism: Massilia sp. TSP1-1-2; assembly: GCF_049896185.1. Lineage (NCBI taxonomy): Bacteria > Pseudomonadati > Pseudomonadota > Betaproteobacteria > Burkholderiales > Oxalobacteraceae > Massilia > Massilia sp. TSP1-1-2. Next base: position 34,390 of record NZ_JAFCTU010000019.1, on the reverse strand, counting down.
GGGCATGCTCGTGCTGGCCACCCAAGCCACCCGATTCCTCGACCGGCACTTCGCGGAATTCCGATCCGCCAAGCTTTTCGCCGCGGGGTTGTTCGCCTTGGGAACTTATGTCGCGCACGGAAGGGCGGTCGTCGAAGTGAACGGGATTTTTGGCGAGGACGCCGCGGCGTTCCCCCATGCCGTGGCTGCGGCCTCGGCGATGTTCGTCGCGACGTGGACCTTGTGGGCGGCCGTTCATCTCTTTGTGGATGAAGCGTTCCCGTTACGAACGGACTCGAATCGCAAGGGCTCCTTGAAAAGGAGCCCTTGCGATTCCTCGGATGGATCATTGAAGAGCGGTCGATTATAGTCGGCAAATTCCCACAGGACTCAAACGGAGTTGCCGTCGGTCCCATCATTTTTTGCCGGCCTCACGGGCATCTTTGGGGGAAATGGCTCGGGAAAGTCCGGCTACACCCGCGTCTTCAAGCAGGCGTGCCGCGCGCGCGACCAGCGCGAGTCCATCCACCCCAACGCCAACGAGGAGCCCGGCAAGGCCGGCCCAGCGCGGGCCGAATTTGAGTTGATGGTCGATGGCGCCGCGCAGGACGTTCATTGGCTGTCGGGCAAGGTCGCCCCCGAGCAGTTATCAGCCGTCTCGATCTTTGACTGGCACTGCGCCCGCGCCTACGTGGACAACCATGGCGACTTCGCCTATGTCCCCGCCGGCTTGGACGTCTTGAAGCGGCTGGTGGAGGTTTGTGGCGAATTGAAGACCAAGGCCGTCAAGGAGCATGGCGACAGCGTCCCCGACATCGCGCCGTTCGGCGAACTGGCGAAGACGAAGACCAAGGTCGGAACGCTGCTCGCCGGATTGTCGGCGGCGACCGAGCCCGCCGCCGTCGAGGCGCTCGCGGCTTGGCCCGATGTGGACAAGGAGAAGCTACCGCCATCGCCAAGGCGCTGAGCGAGGCGGACCCCAAGCAGAAGGTCCAGACGCTCAGAAAGGGGCGGCGGCGTGGCCTTTCACGATTCGTTCGGCGTGCCGACCGCGCATGTGCTCGAGGTCACGATGGGCAAGGATGGCATCACGCTCGAGCGCGCCTTTATCGCCGCCGACGTCGGCACCGCGCTCGACCCGCGCAATGTCGAGGCGCAGCTGCAGTCGGCGCTTATTTTCGCGCTGAGCGCGGCTATGTTCGGGCAAGTCACTTTTGCCGGGGGCGCCGCCCAGCAAACCAACTTTCACCAGTACCAGGCGCTGCGCATGGCGCAGTCGCCGCAGATCACGGTGCGCGTGCTCGAGGGCGGCGGGCCGATTCGCGGCGTGGGCGAGACCGGCGTGCCGCCGGCGGCGCCGGCCCTGGCCAACGCCATCTTTCACGCCACAGGCCAGCGCATTCGCGAGCTGCCGCTCAACAAGCACATTGCGTTCGCCTGACACTGCTTGCCTGACCCGATTGTCTGAAACGGCTGGCAAGTTTGCACGATAGTCAAGTGCGGCGCACGCCACTGTTGTAGCAATCGCAGGCCCAATTGATTGATTCCTCAAATTCAGGGATACTTGCAGGAAAAATTGTAAGTACGATCACGATTGGGGACATGAGCGCAGCAACGACAAGGCAGGCCTGCCGGATAATCGCCATGGCGGCTTTGCTTGCCAGCGGCGCGGTGCGCGCGCAGGCAGCGCCGTCGGCGGCCGATGAACTGGACTTGCTGGCCCAGGAAAACATCGTGTACTCGGCCGCGCGCTATGCGCAGACGATTGCCGAAACGCCGGCCAATGTCTCGGTCATCAGCCGCGACGACATCCGCCGTTACGGCTACCGCAGCGTGGCCGACGCGCTCAAGTCGCTGCCCGGTGTCTACGACGCGGCCAGCCAGTGGCCGGCGCTGGGCGTGTCCGGGGTGGCAGTGCCGGGCGACTTCGGCTCGCGCATCCTGTACCTGGTCAATGGCATGCCGGTCTACGAGCCGACCTACGGCGGCTTCTTCCTCGAGTACCTCGATATCGAAAGCATCGAGCGCATCGAGTTTGTCAAGGGACCCGGTTCGGCGCTGTACGGCAGCGGCGCGGTCATGGGACTGGTCAACCTGATCACCCACAGCGACAAGGAGGGCGCCGCCGCCAGCGCCGGCCTGGTAGCGGCCAGCCACCGCGCGGCCAAGCTGTATTTCACGCGCGGCGCGGCCGGGGCGCGCGTCAACAGTTTTGTCGCCGCCAGCGCCGCCTATAGCGCGGGGCGCGACCTGTACCTGCCGGAGCTGGACACCCCCGCCTTCAATAGCGCGCGCTTCAAGGGCGTCTCGTCCGGCAACGACGCGGCGCGCACGGCGCGCCTGTTCGCCCGCATGACGTCCGGGCCGGCCTGGCTGCAGGCGCTGCTGGTGGCCGGCAGCAAGCGCGATCCGCTGGCCAGCTATGCGTCGGCCTTCAATGGCCGCCTGATGCTGCGCGAGTCGCTCGCCGCGCTTGAAGCTGGCTTTACGCGCGAGCTGGGCGTGGGCGGCCAGCTCAATGCGCGCGTCTATTCGTTCACCGCCACCGAACGGGGCGACTATCCATATGCGCGCGCCGGCGAGCGTGGCGCAACGCCGGTGTACATCAACGTCTCCGACCTGGCCAGCCGCCAGCTGGGCGCCGAATTGCGCTATGACCGCTTCATCGCGCGCGGCCACCACCTGCTGGCCGGGATCGAAATGAAGCATATCGGTTTCACCCACCAGGTCGGCGACCAGCCGGGCACGCAGCGCAGCGGCGTGTTCAGCGTCGACCGCCACGAGAGCTACATGCAGTGGGCCCTGTTCGCGCAGGACGAGATGCGCTTGGGCCCCGGCACCATGTTCCTCGGTGCGCGCCTGGACAGCTACCACGGCTTTTCGGACGGTGTCAGCTCGCGCCTGTCGCCGCGCGTGGCCTACGTGCAGGAACTGGCGCCCGGCGTGAGCGCCAAACTCATTTACGGCGAAGCCTACCGCGCGCCGACGGTCTATGAATCGCGCTACCAGGACGGCATGCCGGCCGCTTCCACCATCTGGGCCAATGGGGCGCTGCGCCCGGAATGGTCGCGCTCACTCGAAGCGCTGCTCATCGCGCAGTCCGCCAGCGGCGTGCAGTGGCGCCTGTCGGCCTTTTTCAAGAATCTGCGCGACACCCCGGTGCAGGTGGCGACCCCGCAGTACCAGGGCATCGACTGCGGGCTTGGCCCCACAGGCTGCATCCAGTACCGCAATGCGCTGCCGCCGCAAAGCGTGGCCGGGGCCGAAGTGGCCGTGCGGGTGCGCCAGGGCGACCGCGGCGACTTCTATGCCTCGCTGGTGCTGCAGCGCGGCAGCGACAAACTGGGCGACCTGACCAGTTCACCGCGCCAGCAGTTCAAGGCCGGCATCAGCCGCGAGCTGCCATGGCCCGACGTCGACGCCGCGCTCGAGACGCAATACACCAGCAGCGTGCTGGGCCGGTTCGATGACGACAGCGCCGTGCGCGACCGCGTACCGTCGGCCCTGCTGGTGGGAGCGGTGTTCAATGCCGCGCGCCTGGGCGACGGCTGGCGCGCCTCGCTGCGCATCGACAACCTGCTCGACCGCCATTACGCAACCGTCGCCTCGCGCGAACTGCACCCGCTCAAACGGGTGCCTGCCGACGCTCGCCGCTTTTCCCTCCAACTGCAGCGCGACTTTTAATGGCGCCTGCCATGCGCCTGCTCCCAGTGCTGCTATCGCTGCTGCTGTCGCTGCTGGCGCTGCTGCTCGCGCCGCTGGCGCGCGCCGACATCATCGTGCTCGCCTCCGACGACAAGGGCGCGGTGGCGGCGGCGACCGGCGCGCTGCAGGCGGCCTACGGCGCCCGCATCACGACCTATAACCTGGGCGGCAGCCGCGCGCGCGAAACCGACGTCGTCAAGGCCATCAACGCCTCCCCGGTGCGCCAGGTGGTGGCCGTGGGGCTGCTGGCCGCGCAGGTGGCGCGCCGGCGCCTGGACGAAAAGCAGGTGGTGTTTTGCCAGGTGCTCAATGTTGAGGAATTTTCACTGATTGCGCCCTGGATGAAGGGGGTGAGCGGCATTCCTTCGCTGACCAAGCAGTTCGCCGCCTGGAAGGCGCTTGACCCGGGACTGCGCAAGATCGGCCTGATCACCGGGCGCCACGCGAGCTACATGGTGGCCGAGGCGCAGATGGCGGCGCGCAGCCTGGGCCTGGAACTGGACCACGTGGCCGTTGCTTCCGACCGCGCCGTGCTGCCGGCGCTGCAGGAGCTGCGCGAGCGGCGCATCCAGGGCCTGTGGCTGGCGCCCGACAGCACCATCCTCAGCCAGCGCACCATCTTCGACGTGATGGCCTTCAGCGTGCGCCACAACCTGCCGGTGCTGGCCTTTTCGCCGGCGCTGCTGCGCGAGGGCGCGCTGCTCTCGGCCACCGCCGACACCGGCGAAATTGCCAGCGTCACGCTCGAACGGCTGCGCCGCTCAAGCGCCAGCGAGGTTGCCGGGGAGCCGCTCGAAGCGCTGGGAGAAGCGCACATCACCATCAACGCAGCCGCCGCAGCGCGCTTTGGCCTGACCATTACGCCCAAGCTCAAGGAGCAGGTCAATGTCCAGTGACGCCATGCAGCGGCCAAGCCTGGTGCGGCGCATGGCCGCCATGCTGTGGTTCGCCGCGGTGCTGGCGTATGTCATCACGCTGGTGTCGATGGTGGCAGGCGCCAATTATCTGATCGAGCGTAACCTCGACCAGCAGGCGCGCCAGCTGTTGCCGATGTTCGACGACCTCTCGGTGCAGGTGCTGCTCTCGCCCGAGAGCAGCGCGCGTTCGCGCATCAGCAGCTACGCCGCGCGCATCCCGGACATTGGCCTGGTGCGCGTGTACGACCGGCGCAACCTGGCGGTGCTGGCCGAATATCACAAGAGCGGCTCGCCCGCCTTTGAGCGGCTCGATCCCGCTCGCGCCGCCAGCATGAGCGCGCACGGCGCGGCCATCAGCCGCGTCGAGCGCTTGCTTGGCGTGGGCCGCTCGATCCAGGCGTTCGCGCCAATTCGCCAGGTGATCCAGCGCAGCGAGCTGCTCGACTACGGCATGGCGCCGCACGCCGAAACCAGCGAGACGGTCGGCTTCATCGAAATCGGCATGGACTTTGCGCCGTCGCGCAACGCCGTGTATGGGGGCGCCCTGGTGACGCTGGGCGTGCTGTCGCTGGTGCTGCTGGCCGCTATGTCGGCCATCATCGGGCGCATGCGCAACGCGCTGCGTCCGCTGCACAACTTGCAAGAAGCGCTGGCCCGCATCGCCGAGGGCGACTTTGACGCCAGCGTCGGCGACGGCCCGGCCGACCGCGAAGTGGCCACCATCCGCGACGCCATCGGCACCACCATCGTGGCGCTGCGCCAGCGCGAGGCCGAGCGCAACGAAGCGGTGCGCGCCAAGGTCATGGCCGACGAATCGAACGTGGCCAAAGGCACCTTCCTGGCCAACATGAGCCACGAGATCCGCACCCCGATGAATGGCGTGATCGGCATGCTCGAGCTGCTGCTCGACACCGAGTTGGCGGAAAGCCAGCGCCAGTTCGCCAGCGTGGCCCACACCAGCGCCGAGAGCCTGCTGTCGCTGATCAACGACATCCTCGACTTTTCCAAGATCGAGGCGGGCAAGCTCGATCTTGAAGCGATTCCCTTCGATCTGCTGCATGAACTTGAAACGCTCGCCAGCGGCCAGGCGCTGGCGGCGCAAGCGCGCGGGTTGGACCTGGTGGTCAATTATCCGGCGCACCTGCCGCAGATGCTGGTGGGCGACCCGTGCCGCATCGGCCAGGTGGTGGCCAACCTGCTCAGCAACGCCATCAAGTTCACGGCGGCCGGCTATGTGCTGCTGGACGTGCGCCTGGTTGGCCAATGGCCGCAGCACTGCCGCCTGCGCATCGCCGTCACCGATACCGGGATCGGGCTGGCGAACGAACACCTGGAGACCATCTTCGACAAATTTACCCAGGCTGACCCCAGCACCACGCGCCGCTTCGGCGGCACCGGGCTGGGGCTGTCGATCTGCAAACTGCTGGTCGAGATGATGGGCGGGACGATCGGCGCCCACAGCGCGCAGGGCAAGGGCAGCACCTTCTGGTTCGAGCTCGACCTGGCGCTGGCGGGCGTGACGCGTCCTGCCATTGAACCAGGCTCGCTGGCGGGCCTGCGCGTGCTGTGCATCGACAGCCACGACGCCCAGTGCGCGGCGCGGCGCGAGCAGTTCGTCGAGCACGGCATCCTGGCCGACAGCGTCGACAGCGGACGCGCCGGCCTCGATGCGCTGGCGATCGCCGCCGCCGCCCAGCAGCCGTATGCGGTGGTGCTGATCGACCATCAGCAGCCGGACATCGATCCCGAAACGCTGGGTGCGATGATCAAGGCCGACCGGCGCTATTCGAACGCGCTGCTGGTGATTGTCGGCGCGCTGTCGGACGCTGCCGACAGTGGCCGCTACGCGCATGCGGGCTATGCGGCGTTGCTCTCCAAACCGGTGCCGCAGCAAGCCTTGATCGACACGCTCAAGGCGCTGCGTACCTCGCTCTCGATCGGCATTGCGCTGCCGTTCATGAACTTCAGCAGCCCGCCGGCGGTCATTGCCGTCGCGCCGGCGGCGCCGCCGCCCCTGGCCGGTCACCGCATCCTGGCGGTGGACGACAACCCGGTCAACCTGCAGGTGGTCAGCCACATGCTCGAACGCCTGGGCGCCGAGGTTGACCTGGCCGAGAACGGGCGCATTGCCGTGCACATGTTCCTGGCCAAGCCGTATGCGGCGATCCTGATGGACTGCCAGATGCCCGAACTGGACGGCTACCAGGCGGTGGCCGAAATTCGCCACCTGGAAAGCGCGATGGTGACCGCGCAAGGGCCCACCGGACAGCGCCGCATCCCTGTCATTGCGCTGACGGCGCACGCGCTCGAAGGCGAACGCGAAAAGTGCATCAACGCCGGCATGGATGATTTTTTGACCAAGCCGCTGCGCGCGGCGGCGCTGCGCGACAAGCTGGCGTGCTGGCTCACGCCTGGCGCTGGTCCGTGCGACGCTGGTGACGAAGCGGTCGAGGGCGACCCGGTGGAGGCGGCGAGAAGGCTTTTTGGCGAAAAATTTGCCGAATTGGCGCGTCTGTTTTTGGACGACACGCCACCCCGGATGGCGGCGCTGGCCGCAGCGTTAAACACGGCCGATGGCGCCAGGCTGGCCGAGATTTCGCACACACTGGCCGGCAGTGCCAGCGCCGTGGGGGCGCTGGCCATGTCGGATCGGTGCAAGGCGCTGGAGAAGGCGTCGCTGAACGGCGACGGGGCGGCCATCCGCTTGGCGAGCGCGGCGCTTGGCGAGCAGTACGCGCTCATCGAGGCGCGCTTGCTGGCGCTGCTGGAGCCCTGAAGAAAGTTGTGGCGACGGGGGCGGCGTGCTTACACCGCGCAATAAGCCGTCTTCACCGTCGTGAAAAATTCGGCCGCATACGCACCCTGTTCGCGCGACCCGTAGCTCGAGCCCTTGCTGCCGCCGAACGGCACGTGATAATCCACGCCCGCCGTCGGCACGTTGACCATGACCATGCCCGCCTGCGCATGACGCTTGAAGTGCGTCGCAAACTTGAGCGACGTGGTCACGATCCCGCTCGACAAGCCAAACTCGCTATCGTTGGCCAGCGCCAGCGCGTGCTCGTAACTGTCGGCCGGGATCACGCTGGCCACGGGCCCGAAGATCTCTTCGCGGCTGATGCGCATGTCGTTGCTGCAATCGGTAAACAGCGCCGGCTGCAAAAAGAAGCCTTCGGTGGCGCAGCGCACGCGCTGGCCGCCGAAAGCGAGCGTGGCGCCTTCGTCCTGCCCGATGCGGATGTAGTCCAGATCCTGGTCCAGCTGGTTCTGGTCGACCACGGGCCCAATGTCGACCCCCGCGCCGAGCGCGTCGCCGACCGTCAGCGTGGCCAGCTTTTCGCGCACTGCCGCCACGAATGCCGGATAAATCGCCTTTTCCACAATGATCCGGCTCGACGCCGTGCAGCGCTGGCCGGTGGAAAAGAACGAGCCTTGCACGGCGCAGTTGACGGCGGTGGCCAGGTCGGCGTCGCCCAGGATCACCAGCGGGTTCTTGCCGCCCATTTCAATTTGCACCTTGGCCATGCGCCCGATGGCCGCCTGCGCCACCTTGGCGCCGGTGCTCACCGAGCCGGTAAAACTGATGGCGTTCACGCGCCGGTCGTTCAGGAAGGCCTGGCCGACGACGCTGCCGCGCCCCATGACTAGGTTGAATACGCCGTTCGGCAGGCCGGCGCGGCTGATGATTTCGGCCAGCGCCCAGGCGCTGGCCGGCACCAGTTCGGCCGGTTTGATCAGCACGCAGTTGCCGTAGGCGAGGGCCGGGGCGATCTTCCAGGCCGGGATTGCAATCGGGAAGTTCCACGGCGTGATGATGCCGACCACGCCGACCGGCTCGCGCGTGACTTCCACGTCCAGGTTGGGCCGCACCGAGGCGAGCTTGTCGCCGCGCAGGCGCAGGCACTCCTGCGCAAAATACTTGAAGATGGCGCCGGCGCGTGCCGCTTCGCCGATGCCTTCGACGCGCGTCTTGCCTTCTTCGCGCGAGAGCAGCGTGCCCAGTTCTTCCTTGCGCGCGATGATTTCGGTGCCGATTTTGTCCAGCGCATCGGCGCGCAGCTGGATGTTCGACAGCGCCCACGCGGGCGCGGCGGCGGCGGCGGCGGCGATCGCGAGCAGCGCCTGCTGCGCGTCGGCCTGCGCGTAGTGGCCGACGATGTCGGCGGTGTTCGATGGGTTGATGTTGGCGGACGACGAGGCGCCGTCGACCCAGGCCCCGTTGATATAGTTCTGTTTCATGGCGCGCTCAGCTTGGAAAGGAAAACGCAAGCTTATCATCGCGTCCGAACCCGGTCTTGTGCCTGGGCGACAGGCAGTTCATCAATCGCGACACAATCGGTACACAATCAGTACACAATGACTGCACAATCACGCCGCCCAGATGCAAAAAACCGCCCACGCTTGCGCGAGGGCGGTGTTTCGAGAAAGTTTCCCCGATCAGTACTTGTAGTGCATCGCCACCCCGATCGCCCGGTCATAGCGGCGCGTGTCGCGCACCAGGCCCGTATCCTGGTTGAAGTAGTCATGGTATGGCTGGTCCAGCAGGTTGTTGCCGTCCAGGGTAACCGTGATCTGCTTGTTGATCCGATACGATATCGAGCCGTCCAGCGACTTCAACGGCGCCACATACAAGTCCAGGTTCGCATTGCCGCGGTACTTGGCCTCGGCCAAGAACTTCGAGCGCCAGTTGTAGGCCAGGCGCGCCGACACGGGACCGCGTTCATACAAGCCGACCAGGTTATACGAGGTTTTCGACTGGCCAAGGAACGGCGATTCGCTGCCATCCGGGTTGACCTGGGTACCGGTCATGTAGGTGAAGTTTGCTTCCAGCCCAAGCCCGCCGAGCAGCCCGGGCAGGCCGTCGTAGAACTGGCGGTAGCTTAGTTCTGCGCCTTCCAGGTTCGCCTTGCTCAGGTTGTAGCGGCGGGTGACGTTGTAGGTTCGGCCGTTGATCACCTCCAGATTGCTCTTGTCGGCCAGGCGGTCGGTGAACTTGTGCTGGAAGATAGTCCCGGTCACCGAGCCTGTCGGCGCAAAATACCATTCCAGCGCGATGTCGATATTCTTCGAGCGGGTAGGGCGCAGCAAGGGGTTGCCTGCCGTGCCGGAACCTGGCACGCCGCCGGTCTGGCCTTCGACCTGGGTGCCATTGTCAAGCCGCAGCGCCGGATTGTAGTCGGTGAAGGCCGGCCGTTCGATGGCCTTGCCCGCGATCAGGCGGCCCACCAGTTTCGGCGTGAAGTCGGCACGCAGCGCCAGGCTTGGCAGCACGTCAGTGCGGCTGGTATCGACCGTCAGCGGCGCGACCACTGTGCCAATGCGCGAGTTGCCCGACAGGACCTGCTCGGTGCGCACCAGACGGCTCGACAGCACGCCGCTGATCGGCACGCCCGCCTGGAACTTGAACTTGGTCTTGAGGTAGATGGCGGACGTTTTCTCGACGTCGTCGTAATAGCTCAGTGGATCGGCGCCCAGCGCGGCGCTGGAGCCGGTCAGGATATTGCGCACGTCGGCCGTGTGGTCCAGCAGGTAGTTCTTGTCGGCGACGATGTATTGGTTCACGCCGTAGTTGCCGGCGGTCGGTGCCGACAGGGTGTACAGGCCAGGGAAGTTACTGACGTTGCGGCCTTGGTTGGGGCCGAAATTCCACCACATGTCGCGGTTGGCCTGGGAGTAGGCCTTGCGTTCGGCCAGGCGGACTCCGCCTGAGACTTCCTCGATAAAGCTGGCCACACCATTGTCGCTGGTATCCCAGATCACGTCGGCGCGCCAGTCGGTCGACTTGCCGCCGCGGGTGTCGGCGATATCTTTGCCGCCGGCGATACGGAAGTTGGCATTGACCGGGTCTTGCATGTTCGTGCCGGGGAAGTCGACATAGCCGCCGCCGGAGCGCACCGCGCCCGAAAAGCCGTGGGCGGTGTAGTCGAAGTCGACGATCACGCGGCGTTCGGCGAAGTCGGACTTGGTGCTGGCCAGTTCACTCGTCACCCGCACTGTCGGCGTCACGTCCCACGCACCGCCAAGGGCGTACTGCTGGTTGGTGACGTCGTGCTGGAAAGCCTGGGTCGAGGTGAAGCCGCCGTGGTCCTGGTTCAGCAGCGTGATGGTGTCGAGGTAATTGGTGCCTGACTTGGTGGTGATGGCCGCGCCGCGGAAGTTGGGCGGAAAGCCCAGCATGAAGTTGTTCTGAAAGCGATGGTCGATATTGGTGCGAAAGCCCTCGGCATACAGGCTGAGCGCGGAGTTTGGACGCCACTGCAATGCGAAATTGAGCGCCTCGCGCTTGCGGTCGCCATTGCCCATGAAGCGGCCAAAGAAATTGGTGCCGATAATGCCTCTGTCGATTACCGCCGGTTCGCCTGCGAACGCCACTTCATCGGCATAGCGCCCGCGCTGGTAGGACAGGCCGACTAAGGCGCCCACTTCGCCGATGCTGGTTTTCCAGCGGTTGCTGGCCATGGCGCTGACGTCGGGATTGTTGGTGCCGGCCTTGTCTCGGTTTTCAACGCGGGCGTTGGCATTGAAGGTGGCGCCCTTGAAGTCGAATGGACGGTTGGTGCGCACGTCGATCACGCCGGCGGTGCCGCCTTCCGGCAGGTCGCCGCCCTGGGTCTTGTAGACGTCGATCCGCTGCAGCATCGTGGCCGGCACGTCCGACAGGTACAGGCTGCGGCCGGAATCGGAGAAAAATTCACGGCCGTTCAGCAGCGTGGTAATGCCGCCCAGGCCGCGGATGATGACGGTGCCGGCTTCGCCGCCGCCGCGGATGACTTGCACGCCGGTGACGCGCTGGAGGATCTCGGCGACGTTTTTATCAGGGAATTTGCCGATGTCATCGGCGACGATCGAGTCGACCACTTGGTCCGCATTTTTCTTAAGCGTCTGGGCACTTTGCGCAGCCTTGCGCTGTCCGGTCACGGTCACGGTTTGCGCTTCCTGTGCTGATACGGGTGCGGCACTGATCACGCCGGCGCCGATCAGCGATGCAACCAGGGCCTTGAGGACTACCGGACGCACTTGCCGGGAGTAGCCGCGCTCAATTTGATGATGTTCCATAAGTCTCCGATCTATTTTTTTGAAGTATGTGTTGTAACTCTTTCGCAACCACCAGCAAATGGTAGGTGGACATCACAAAACGCTCCAATCATGTTTTTCGGCATACCGATATTTATTTTGATATGTCACAACGCGTTTAGGGGGCTTGTAGGGCACATGTCACATGAAAACAAGCGCTTATGAACACAAATGTTGACTTATGGTAACAGTGTCCTGCCGCGATGTATGCAAACGCAGGGCAGTAGTGTTGGTTTTACGCCATAAAAAAAGCCACCCGGATGGCGGGTGGCTTCGCTTGCTGCTCTGCAAATTCTCAGTTGGCGTTGGCCGCCGCCGCCGACTGCTCCACGAACACCACGGTGCTGCGCGGCGGAATGGTAAAGACACCGCTGGCGCGATCGAAGGTCGCCGTTTTCGCCAGCGCATCGCTGGACGATTTGCGCTGTACCTTGTGAATCGACAGATTGTGCCCTTTCAGCTCGTCCACGTTGACCTCGCGCGCCAGTTTGTCGACGTTGAAGAACACGGCCAGCTTGCTGTACTTGGCGTGCTGGTAGCCGCGCCCGTCGATGGTCATGGCGATCACGCCGGCCACTTGCTGGGGCCCGGTGTTATGAAACTTGACGCGCTCAATCACGTCTTGGGCGGTGCGCAGGCGGAACAGCGACGAGTCGGCGCGGATCTCGAGCAGGTCCAGGAAGTAGTCGCGCGCGCTGACGATTGCCGCGCGATCTGGCTTGATCAGCGGATTGGCCAGGATCGGCGACATCAGAGCCCAGTTACTGCCGTTCACGCCCTGCATCGGCAAGCCCACGCCGAAGTTGTTCGACTGGTAGGTGTAATCGAGCTTGTTGAACCAGTCGCCGGCGTTGTAGCTGTCGCGGTCCATCGATTTGGAGCGCAGGATTTCCTGGCCCGCGTGGAAAAACGGCACGCCCTGCGAGAACATGTTGATTGCCGCGCCCAGGTTTTGCACGCGCACCCGGTCGGCCAGGCTGGTCGACTGCGGCAGCTTGAAGGCGTTCAGGTCGAACAGGGTCTGGTTGTCGTGCGCTTCCACGTAGTTGATGGTTTCCTGCGGGCTGGCGGCAAAGCCGGCTTGCTGACCGAAGTAATCGATCTGCGCGTTCTTGCGCAGCGCGCCGAAACGGTCGGTGAAGCTGTAGTCGCGCAGGGTGCCCGACAGGCCCACCTTGACCAGGTCGCCCAGGCGCAGCAGGTCGTCCTTGGTCTGCTTGCTGGTGGCGCTCGGGTCGAACCAGGCGCCGTTGATGAAGCCCTGCTCGCTGATCAGTGAAGGGCCGCTGTCGCAGCAGCCGCCGCCGCGGATGGTGTCGCGCAGGCGGTCGTTGAACGAACCTACGCCGGTGCCGAACATATTGGCCTGGCGCGCCTGGACGAAGCGCGCGTCGTTGGCGACGACGCCGAAGTTCCAGGCTTCGCCATACAGGTAGATGTCGCGCCCGGCCGCCTTGGCCACGTCGGCCTTGAGCTGGGTGATTACCGCCAGCGGCGCCATGCCCATGATGTCGAAGCGGAAGCTGTCCACCTTGTAGTCGCGCGCCCAGGTCGAGACCGAGTCGATCATCAGCTTGGCCATCATCGCGTTTTCGGCGGCGGTGTCGACGCAGCAGCTGTCGTTGGTGATGCCGCCGCTGTTGTTAAGGCGGTAGTAATAGGTCGGCACGATCTTGTCGAGCACCGACAGCGGATTTTGCGCTGCCGACGTGGTGTGGTTGTAGACCACGTCCATCACGACGCGCAAGCCGTTTTCGTGCAGCGACTGGACCATGGAGCGAAATTCGCGCACGCGCACGGCGCCGTCGGCCGCGTTGCTGGAAAAGCTGCCATCGGGAGCGCTGTAGTGGACCGGATCGTAGCCCCAGTTGAAGCAGTCGCTGTTTTCGGACGCGGCCACGGCGGCTTGCTGGGTTGGCGAATTCGGTCCATCGGCAGGGATGATCGGGTTGCTGCAGCCCGCTTCATTCACGCTGGCCGTGTCAAAGCTTGGCAGCAGGTGGATGTGGCTCAGGCCCGCTTTTTGCAGCGCGCGCAGGTGGCGCATGCTGTTCGATTCAACATCGGTAAAGGCCATGAACTTGCCGCGGTGCTCAAGCGGCACGGTCAGGTCGGCCACGCTAAAATCGCGCACCTGCAGTTCGTAAAGCGAGATATCGGTCGGGTGCTCGAGCTTGGGAATGTCGTGGCGGTCCCAGCCTGCTGGCTTGAGCGCTGCGCTGTCGAGGTTGGCGACGAAGCTGCGCGCGCTATTGGTGTCCAGGCTGAGCGAGTAGGGGTCGGTGACGACATTACTCACCACGCCATTGGCGGCCCAGCGCGAGAGCACCTTGACCGTGTAGGTATAGTAGGCGCGGTTGGTCCAGCTGGCGTCGGGCGCAGCGTACGACCACACGCCGCTGGCCGCGTCGCGCGTCATCGGTACGCTGGTCGTCGTGCTCGCTGCCGCATCGGCATACACATTGAGCGCGACCGATTTGGCCGTCGGCGCCCAGACGCGGAAGGTCGGCACGCCGGCCGCGTTAAAACTCGGCCCCAGCTTGGCGCTTGCCGCTGCACTGGCGAAGAGCGCGTCGAGCATGCCGGCCGATTGCAGCGACGTTACCTGCACCAGGGCGCCGGCGGCGTTGAACTGGGCGATGGCGAACTGACTGCTGACCTTTGCCGGCAGGCTCGCGACGGCGCTTTGCGCCATGACCAGCGCGGTGTTCGACGCCAGATGCGGGAACTTGGCGGCCAGCGCCGGCGAGAGCTTGCCTGCCGTGAGCAGATCGATGCTGCCATCGGCGCCCGTCACGCCCTCAGGGGACGAGCTCAGGCCGCCGTTGGCCGCGTAATACAGCTTGTAGCTGCCGGTGGCGGGCGTGCCCGGCCAGACCAGCGTGTTCGGCGCGAGCCAGTGCGCTTTGGCCTCGCCCAGGTTGCCCAGGGTGATGGCAGGCTGTGTGCTGTAGATTTTGCAGTCGCCTTCGAGCATCCACATCTGCTGGCCTTTGGTGGCGATATCGGCGGCGAAATCGAGGCCCTGGTCGTTCCCGCAGTTCTTGTTGCCGTCGCCGTCGGTAACCAGGAACCAGATGCTGGTCTTGGCGGTGTCGATGGGAATATCGACGAAGCCGCCGAAGTTGTCGGTGCCCGTCAGCATGAAGCGGCCGCTGATCCAGGCCGGACTCGGATTGACGGGACCCCACCACGAATAGACGCCCCATTGGGCTTCATCGTGCTGTGCGCGCCGGAAGTGCATACGCACGCTGGCCGGTGCCTGGACCGACGCGGCGAACGTTGCCATGACACGCGGCTGCTGCTTAGGTGGAGGTGAGGAAGAATCGGCGGCATTGCCACCGCAAGCGGAAAGAAAAGCTGCACCTGTAGCCATGGCAACGGCTAGCTTCAGATGTGAAGTAATACTACGTAGACTACGCATATGCGACTCCTGGAAGAGTGATTGGCGAACGGCGCCCTGTCCTTAATTCATCGTTTTTGTGACGCCGCCGCTGGGAATGAAGATCCCCTGCATGTAATATTACTACACATCATTTTCTCTTTTCTCTGTTTCTCCTAAATATACATTTTCTCTTTGGCAATAAGGACTGAGAGTAAATACACCGGGGTCAAACCTCCATTTAAAAATAATTGCAAAACTGGGGTCAGACCTCGGTGAAGTGGCAATAACACGGTGTTTTTTTTGATAAACGGAGGGGGCGGGCGGAACCGCAGTGGCGAAAGGCGTCCGAAACGCCACAATCGTTGCTGCGACGAACTTAATTGCCAGGATCTTGAGGTCTGACCCCAATTAAAAAACTATTTCGCGAAAGTGGTCTGACCCCGAAGTACATGGTCGCGCAGGCGGTCAGTGCGGGCAGCCAGACCCAGCGCAGTTCGGACAAGGCAACCTCGAGGCCGCGCCGGCTCAGGATCCGGTCCAGCCCCAGGGGCGATACTGCGACCGGGCGCCAGGGAAAGAAGTGGCGCTGCTCGCTGAAGGGCCAGAAAAGGGCGACGCCTTTGCCGCCATCGGTCAGCATGTCGAGTACCCCGTGCGATGCCATGCAGATGGCAACGAACAGGAACGCCTTCAAGCGCGTGCTCTTGATCCAGGGCGCACCCAGCGCTGCCGTCAAGCCCATCAGCACGGCGGACACGAGGGCGTGGCTAACACCGCGGTGACCGAGCGCGTGACCGTAGGGGACCCCCAGATGAAACCCGAGTACGTCGGCGTCGGGCAGCATCGACGCAGCCACGCCGGCCAGCAGCAGGCGCCGTGAAACGACGCTTGAGCCCAGTCCCAGGCCGATGGCCAGCGGGATCGCGGCATGGGTGATGATGGTCGGCACCGGCAGGCCCGCTTACGGCGTCCAGTGCCAGCGCACGATATGGAAGAACACGGGCGCGGCAAAGCCGAGCGAGTCGAGCCGGTCCATGTAGCCGCCGTGTCCTGCAATGCCGGTGCCCCAGTCCTTGGCGCCGAGCGAGCGCTTCACGCCCGACATTACCAGCCCGCCCAAGGCGCCGCAGATCACGATCAGCGCCGACATGCCGGCCGCTTCGTAAGCATTGAAGGGCGTGACGAACGCCAGCGTACCGCCAATGAGCATGGTGGCAAGGCCGCCGCCGATCAAGCCTTCCCAGGTCTTGGCCGGGCTGAGCTTGGGCGCCATCTTGTGTTTGCCGAACAGTTTGCCAAACACGTACTGCAGCACGTCGCTGATCTGCACAATGAAGGTAAAGAAGAACAGCAGCTGCGCATTGTGCCCTTCAAAATTCGGAATCTCCAGCATCAGCAGCGCCGGTGCGTGGCTCACGCCATACACGCAGATCATCACCGCAAAAATGATGCGCGCATTGCGCGACAAGAAGTCGTCGGTGTCCTGGCTCATGGCGCTGGCCGCCGAGATCAGGAAGAAGATGTAGACCGGGATCATGATCGAAAACAGCCCATACCATTTGATCGCCAGCAGCCAGTACTGCACCGGCAGCGCAATGAAAAAAGCGATGAACAGCGGCCAGTAGTCGCTCTTGCGCGTCGGCGTGAGCGTGAGAAATTCGCGCAGCGCCATGAGCGACGCGAAGCCGAAGACGACAATGGTCGCGTAAGGGCCCAGCACAAAGGCGGAAAACAGCACGAACACCATGACCCACCAGGCCTTGATGCGCGCGTTCAGGTTATGGATGGTGTCGCTGGCCGGGTTTTTCAGCTTCAGCACGAAGCCGGTCAGGGACGCGGCGACCAGGATCGCCAGCAGGATGCGACCGGTGAGGAGAAATTGGGGTGTCATCAATGCGCCGCTGTCAGAAGGTGTCGGCCAGGTCGCACACGGCCTGGTTGGCGCGGATCAAAAACGTTTCCTTGTCTTCGCCGCGGTCATTGAAAATCGGCGCGCCGAAGTGCGCGCGGCACAGCAGCGGCAGCGGGACCGGGGCGCCCTTGGGAAGCGCGCGGTGCAGGTTTTCCTGGTACACCGGGACCAGGGCCAGCGTGGGGCGCTCTTTGGTCAGGTAATACAGGCCGGACTTGAAGGCGCTGGGCAGCTTGGCGGCGTTGCGCGTCCCTTCCGGGAAAACAATCAGCGAGTCCTGCCGGTCGAGCGCGGCGGCCAGCGGAATGAGCGCGTCGGCGCCGCCCTTGGCGCGGTCGACCATGACGACGTTGAGCAGCTTGTGCGCAATGTAGCGGCGGGTGGCCGAGGCGCCCCAGTAGTCGGCGCCCGCCACCGGCCGCGTGCGCTCGCGCATGGTTCCCGGCAGCGCGGCCAGCAGGCCCGTGGTGTCGAGGTGGCTGGTGTGATTGGCAAAAAAGATGCACGGATGCGCGGGCGGCACGTCAAAGAAGGCGGCGCCGCCGACGATCAGCCGCTGCAAGCCCAGCAGCGCGTCGCGCTGCATACGGTAAAAGGCGTTCATGGCATGTCCTTTTGCTGGAGCAGGCGGCACAGCGCCAGCGTGCGGGTGGCGCAGGTGACCAGACTGAGTGCTGCGATGATCGCCATCGCAATGGCCAGCGGCATGAGCCCGAACGGCAGCAAGGGCGTGGCCACGCAGGCGACCGTCAGTACCGCCATGCGGTGCTGCTTGGCCATCGGCCCGCGAAAATCGTGACCGAGTCCGCACGAGGCGCCATACACCCGCACGTACGCGGTCAACGCGGCGGCCAGGGCGGCCAGCCAGCCCAGTTCGGGCCTGACGCACGCATAGCCGGCCGCCACCAGCAGCAGCGAGTCGGCAATCCGGTCGGGAAACTCGTTGTAGACCGGTCCGAGCGCGGTGGCCTGCTTGTGTTCAACGGCGACCATGCCGTCAAACAGATTGCACAGCAGCCGGCCCTGGATGCACAGCGCCGCGCCGATCAGGTACCAGCCGCCCAGGTACAAGGCCCCCGCGCCCAGTGCGGCAAAAACAATGCTCAGGACCGAAATTTGGTTGGGGGTGATGCCCATGCCGGCCAGCGAGCGGGCCAGCCCTTGCGCCCAGTTGGCGCTGCGCACAGTGATCGGCCTGCGGTCCGACTCGTCGGGATGTGTCATGCGTGGTCCATCATGCGTGCGGCGTTTCTCGAGATGTAGGCGGCCCCAGTGTAGTTGCTTTTTAATTAATCGGCAATGTTAACCTTTTTGCCTGCACGCGCCTGCGCCCGCCTGCAGCTGGTCCGCTCAAGCGGCATAGCCCGGATCGAGCTTGTCGAGTTTGCGCATCAGCGCCGGCCAGGCAAAGGCGCCGCCCATGCCGCCCGTCTGCACCCGCATTGCTTCGCCCACGCCTTGCACGATGCGCGGATCGACTTCGATCAGTTCGCCCCCGGCCTGCGCGGCGAGCTGGATTTGGCAGGCCGCTTCAAACGTGTACATCGAGAGAAAGGCGTCAGGGATGCTGCGGCTGGCCACCAGCAAGCCGTGATTGCGCAGCACCATGAACGTGGCCTGTCCCAGGTCGGCCTGCAGGCGCGGCTTTTCGTCGTCGCGAAAGGCCACGCCCTCATAGCCGTGATAGGCGAGCGACGCGAGCACGAAGGTGGACTGCTGCGAAATGGGCAGAACGCCGCACTTTTGCGCGCTCACCGCCACCCCGGCGCGCGTATGCGTGTGGATCACGCACTGCGCGTCAGCGCGCGCTTGGTGCACTGCGCTGTGGATCACGAAGCCGGCCGGGTTCACCGGGAACGGCGAGTCGATCACCTTGTTGCACTGCTGGTCGACCTTGACCAGCGACGAGGCGGTGATCTCATCGAACATCAAGCCGTAAGGGTTGATCAGGAAGTGGTGCTCGGGGCCGGGAACGCGGGCGCTGATGTGGGTGAACACCAGGTCGCTCCAGCCGTACATGGCCACCAGCCGGTAGCAGGCGGCCAGGTCGATGCGGGTCTGCCACTCGTCGGCGTTGACGACGTCCTTGAGGGAAGGGATATTCATGTGCGTGTCTCCTTGTGTTGTTGTCGTAGACGATAGCGCGGGACTACAATGGAAACTGTCAAAATTTTTACAATTGGTGAGATAGTCATGCACGATTGCCCAGCCTTGCTGGCCGCCTTGTCGGTCAATCCGTGGTTCGCCTCGCTGCCGGTCGAGGTGCGCGCGCACATGGTTGGTCAGGCCGAGCCGGTCCGCCTGCGGCGCGGGGAGATGCTGTTTCGCCAGGGCGATGCGGCGTCCGGTTTGTATGCCCTGGTTGCCGGCACGCTCAAGATGTCCACGCTGCGCGAAGACGGCAAGGAGGCGATTCTGGCGGTGATCGAAGCGGGCGTCTGGTTCGGCGAGATTTCGCTGATCGACGACCAGCCGCGCACCCATGACGCCACGGCCGTTGGCAAGGTGGAGGCGCTGCTGCTGCCGCGCAGTGTGTTCGACACGCTGATGCAGCGCGCCGATTTTGCGGGTGCCATCGCCGCGCTGCTGGCAGCGCGCATCCGGCTTTTATACGGCATCGTGGAAGACGCGACGCTGCGCTCGACGCGCGCCCGCGTGGCGCGCCGCTTGCTGTTGCTGGCCCGGGGCGACGCGGCGCTGTCGCCCGGTCCGCGTGCGCGCGTGCCGGTGTCGCAGGAAGGATTGGCGATGATGCTGGGGATGACGCGCCAGACTTTGTCGACGCAATTGCGCTTGCTCGCTGACGAAGGGATGATCGAGCTGGGGTATCGCTGTATCGAGGTCGTGTCCGTAGAGCGCCTGCGACACCTGATTGGCTAACGTTCGGTCAGGGGAAAAAGCGGGCGTCCAGCAAGTGATCGATGGGATACGGATTTCCCTGGGGGAACGTCGATTCCGCCAACCCGGTTTCGAGAGAAGCACGATGGACTGCGGGCAATTGCCGCCATTGCGCACTCCATGCACAATGGCGGCAATTGCAGCCCCGGCCGGTCAGTTTTCCGCGACGCGCCGGGCGATATGGGCCAGCGCTTCCTCGACCTGGTCGATCAGGATCAGGCACAGGTCGCCTTCGCCCAGGCGCGCGAGCGCCGTGTCGATGGCCAAAAATTCGCCGTTGATCTCGTCGATATGGGTGGTGCGCCGGGCGCCGCTCAAGCCGCGCCGCAGCAGGCCGACCACTTCACCGTCGGCCCGTCCGCGCTGGCACTGGTCCTGGTACAGCAGCACGTCGTCGAACGCGGCGCCCAGGATCTCGGTCTGCTGCGTGATGTCGATGTCGCGCCGGTCGCCGGCGCCGCTGATGACGACCGAGCGGCGCTTGGCCGGCATGTTCTCCACCGCGCCAACCAGGGCCAGAATCGCATCCGGATTGTGCCCGTAGTCGGCGATCACGGTTGCGCCGCGATAGTTGAACACATTGAAGCGGCCAGGCGCATTGTCGCTCTCGCCCATGAACGATTGCAGGCCGGCGCAGATGCGCTCCCACGCGGTGCCGACCGCCCACGCGGCAGCGACCGAGGCCATCACGTTCTCGACCTGGAAGCCGATCGCCCCGCCGCGGGTGACGGGAATGTCGGCCAGCGCGACGCTGTGGCGGGTCTTGCCCTGGGAGGCCACGAGCATGCCGTCTTCGACGTACACCACGCGCTGCCCCTGGGCGCGGTGGGTGGACATGACGGGGTGCTCGACGTCGAGCGCAAAGAAGGTGACGCTGCCGCGGCAGTTGTGCGCCATGGCCGCGACGATAGGGTCGGCGGCATTGAGCACCGCCGTGCCGCCTACGGCCACGTTTTGCACGATCACGCGCTTGAGCACGGCCAGGTCTTCCAGCGTGGTGATGTAGTTCAGTCCCAGGTGGTCGCCCGAGCCGATGTTGGTCACCACCGCCACCTGGCAGCGGTCAAAGGCCAGTCCTTCGCGCAGCATGCCGCCGCGCGCCGTTTCAAAGACGGCGGCGTCGACGTCCGGATGGAGCAGCACATTGCGCGCGCTGCGCGGGCCGCTGCAGTCGCCGCTGTCGATGCGCCGGCCTTCGATGTACACGCCGTCGGTATTGGTCATGCCGGTGCGCAGGCCGCCGGCGGTGAGCAGGTGGGCGATCAGGCGCACGGTGGTGGTCTTGCCGTTGGTGCCGGTGACGGCCACCACCGGGATGCGGCCGTCGTCGTCGTCCCCGAACAGCGACGCGACGATCGCCTCGCCCACCGCGCGGCCCTTGCCGAACGAGGGCGACAGGTGCATGCGCAGGCCCGGCGCGGCGTTCACTTCAACGATGCCGCCGTTCTGTTCTTCGATCGGCTTCAATACGCTGTCGCACACCAGGTCGACGCCGCAAATGTCCAGCCCCACCATGTGGGCGGCGGCAATTGCGCGTGCCGCCACTTCCGGATGCACGTCGTCGGTGACGTCGGTGGCCGCGCCCCCGGTCGACAGGTTGGCGTTATTGCGCAAAATGACGCGCTGGCCCTTGGGCGGGACCGATTCGGCCATGTAACCCTGGTTGGCCAGGCTGGCCAGCGCAATGTCGTCGAAGCGGATCTTGGTCAACGGCGTGGCGTGCCCGTTGCCGCGGCGCGGATCGAGGTTGACCAGTTCGACCAGTTCACGCACGCTGTGCACGCCGTCGCCGACCACGATCGGCGGGTCGCGCCGCGCGGCGGCAACGAGCTTGTTGCCGATCACGAGCAGGCGGAAGTCATTGCCGGGTAAATAGCGCTCGACCAGAATATCGTCGCGAAATTCGGCCGCGGCCAGGTAGCCGGCGTCGAGCTGTTCGCGGGTGGTGATGTTGACCGTCACGCCCTTGCCCTGGTTGCCGTCCTTCGGCTTGATCACGACCGGCAGGCCGATTTCCTGGGCCGCAGCCCAGGCGTCGTCCTGATCGGCCACCACGCGACCCATCGGCACCGGCACGCCGGCCGCATGCAGCAGCTTTTTGGTCAGCTCCTTGTCCTGCGCGATGGCTTCGGCAATCGCGCCCGTGCTGTCGATTTCGGCCGCCTGGATCTTGCGCTGGCGGCTGCCCCAGCCGAACATCACCAGGCTGCCCTGGGTCAGGCGCCGAAACGGGATATTGCGCGCTACGGCGGCCTGCACGATGGCGCCGGTCGAAGGACCCAGGCGCACGTCTTCGTCCAGCTCGCGCAAGGCGAGCAAGGCGGCGGGCAAGTCGAAGGCGGCGTCCAGCGCGGCGGCGGCGCACAGTTGGCTCGCCAACACCATGGCCAGGCGGCCGACTTCTTCTTCGGAGTATTCAACGACAACCTGGTACACGCCTTCTTCCAGCGTGGCGGTGGTGCGGCTGAAGGTGACGGGGCAGCCGGCCTGCGCCTGCAAGCCGAGCGCGGCCAGTTCGAGCACGTGCGCCATCGGGATCTTGTCGTCGTGGCCGGTGGGCTGGAACGGGCTCATTTCCGGGAACAGGGCGCGCAGGCGCGCCTCGAAACCGGGCATGTTGCCG
Organism: Massilia sp. TSP1-1-2; assembly: GCF_049896185.1. Classification (NCBI taxonomy): domain Bacteria; kingdom Pseudomonadati; phylum Pseudomonadota; class Betaproteobacteria; order Burkholderiales; family Oxalobacteraceae; genus Massilia; species Massilia sp. TSP1-1-2. The sequence goes on along the minus strand of NZ_JAFCTU010000019.1, from coordinate 11,900 downwards.
ACGCAGCTCTCGATCGGCGTGCAGGTGACGATCGCTTCGACCGACGTGTGGTGGCTCCAGAGATTGGGACCACGCAGGGCGCGTATGCGAGATACTTCCATAAACCGTTCATCCTAAGAGGGTAGGGCGCAACGCACGGCGATAGTGGCCGTGCGCGCTGTTATCAATGAGTCGCTGTCAGTTAGTCGTGATCAATGCGTCGGCCGTTTGGGCCGTGGATCGAATGCTCGCAGGCCCGCGCCTATCAGGTCGGCCGGCAGACCCAGGGCCCAGGTTGCGGCGACGGCGGCGAGCAGGCTTTCCGGGTCGTCGCCGGCACCGGCCTTGAGGGCGGCCACGCTCAAGAAGGTATTTTCCATGCTGCCTTCGGCCATCACGATTTTCCCGCCGCGCATGACGACGGCGCGCTTGCCGGCCGCCAGATGGTTGGCAATGACGTCCTGCGACGGATCGAGCCCGTAAAAAATCACTTCGCCGTCGCACAGCTCGGCCAACTCCGCCACCGCCGGGTTGGCCGCGTTGAGCACCGCCACGCCGTCGGGTAGGATGACGTCCACCTGCGTGCGCACCACGTTGGCCATGGCATCAAGGCCGTTGATGTGGAACTCGCCCAATCCCTCATGGCCGTCCATGTCCGTGACCACGCCGACGGCGCACTTGTCGTAGGCCAGGCCGTCGGTCAGGATCATGCGTGCATTGCTCTCGAAAACGGCAGCTTGCACGGTGCGGTTGATCAGCAGGCGCTGGCCCGCCTCCCAGGTGACGGCATTGGCGCCGGAGACCAGGCGCTGGTCGAGGAACAACCCTTCGGAGCTGACCACGCCAGTATGCTTGCCGGTCAGGTGCAGCAGGCAGCCGACCAGCCTGGCAACCAGGCTCGCGCCTTTGGAGCCGGTCACGCCGACAATCGGAATGCGGCCAGTCTCAAGGGCGCCGAACAGGTGATTGACGATGGCTGTGCCAACCGGGCGCGCCTGGCCGTCGGCCGGTTTCAGGTGGGCCAGCAGGCCCGGGCTGGCGTTCACTTCAATGATGGCGCCGCGCTGCTCGTCGAGCGGACGCGATATGTCTTCGCACACCAGGTCGACGCCGGCGATATCGAGGCCGACCACGCGCGCAGCCAGCGCGGCGGCGTGCGCCACCGATGGATGGACCTTGTCGGTGACGTCAAAGGCGACGTTGCCGTTGGGCTGGATCAGCACCTTCTGGCCGGCCAGCGGGACCGAGTACGCCGTCATGCCCTGGCGTTCAAGTTCGAGGATGATTTCGGCGCCGTTTTCAGGCGCCAGCGCATTGAGCGGCGAGTCTTCGCCGGTGCCGCGGCGCGGGTCGGTGTTGATCTGGCTGTCGACCAGGGCGATGACGTTGGCAACGCCGTCGCCGGTGACCCACAGCGACTCGCCCTTGGCGGCGGCCACGAGCTGGGTGCCGACGATCAGCAGGCGATGCTCGTCGCCGGTGATGTAGCGCTCGACCAGCACGCTTTCGCTGTCGCCCTTGCGGCTGGCCAGGTGATAGGCCGCTTCAACGTCGGCCTGGGTCATCAGGTTGAGCGAGACGCCGCGCCCGTGATTGCCGTCGTATGGTTTGACCACGACCGGCAGGCCGATGTCCTGCGCTTCTTCCCAGGCCTCGGCCGCGCTTTTGACCAGCGCGCCTTCCGGCACCGGCACGCCGCACGACTGCAGCAGCGATTTGGTCAAGTCCTTGTCGCTGGCGATGCTCTCGGCGATCGCGCTGGTGCGGTCGGTTTCGGCGGTCCAGATGCGGCGCTGCGCGGCGCCATGGCCAAGCTGCACCAGGTTGCCGTCGGTGAGACGAATGTGGGGTATCTTGCGCTCCGTGGCCGCTTCCACGATGTGCGCGGTGGAGGGCCCGAGGCAGTGTTCGTCGACGATGTCCTTGAGGGCGGCAACCGCCGCGGCCAGGTCAAAGGGCGTGTCGTCGATGGCGGCCATCAGCAGGGCGCGCCCGGTGTCCAGCGCGGCCAGGCCGACCTGTTCCTGGCGGGTGCGAAAAGCCATCTTGTAGACGCCGACCTGGCCGGTGGAACGGGTTTTGCCAAAGCCGGTGCGCATGCCGGCCAGGTTTTGCAGTTCGAGCACGACATGCTCGAGGATGTGGCCGGACCAGGTGCCTTCGCGCAGGCGCTCCAGAAAGCCGCCGCGTTCGCCCACGCCGCAGCGGTGCTCGACCAGGCCGGGAAGCCAGGCCAGCAAGCGTTCGTACAGGCCGGGCAGGGTGTTCGATGGGAACTCTTCAAGCGCACCGATATCGAGCCACGCTTCGATCACGGGGCGATAGGTCCAGATGTTCGGCCCACGCAGGTGCGTTACGCGGAGAAAATCGATTGCTCTTTTCTTTGTCATTTCATCGTTTCTTGCATAATTGCTGAGTACCAGGCCAGGCGTTGAAAACGCCTGACGATCCTGGCGAGGCCAAATTGCAGCCTATCATGTTGTATACTTGCCCTACCGAAGCTTACCGCGCCAAACCGATTTCTGCCAGTCTCGATTCTTCGAAACCTCTATCGAGAACCCGGCTTACTTTTCCCTCTACAATGACTTCTACACAACTTCCTTCTCAACCGATATTTGCCGCCCCGGCAATTTCATTACCTGGCGCGTGGCAAGGTGAGGTAGAGAAACAACTTGCCACCGGGGAAAACGTTCTGGCGGGCGTCGAGGTTGACCTGGATGCGCGCCTGCGTTTCAAAAAAGGCATGGTCGCGGTGACTGGGCGCCGTTTGCTGGTGCGCGCGCCGGAAGACAATGCGTGGCGCAGCTTTAGCTACCGGCCCGGCCTGGTGCTGCGCCATCATGACCATGCGGGCGTGGGCCACCTGGAACTGTTCGACGAGCAGGGGCGCCTGGGCGCCTGGCGTTTTACGCTGGGCCAGAACCTGCACGCGATCCGCGTGATGGACCATTTCCGCGAGCAGTTGGAAAGCCACCTGAGTGGCCAGCCGGTGCTGGGCGCCGAACACAATATCTGCCCGAGCTGCAAGGCGCCGCTGGAGCCGGACCAGGACGAGTGCCCGATCTGCACCAAGGTGCTGTACACGCCGCCGTCCACCTGGACGCTGTTTCGGCTGTGGCGCTTTGCCAAGCCGTACCGGGGCGAACTGGCGCTGGGCTTTTTCCTGATGCTGGCCAGTACCTGCGCGCACATGATCCCGCCGTACCTGACCAAGCCGCTGATGGACAACGTGCTGATCCCGTTCCAGAACAAAAAGGCGGTCGACACCAGCCTGGTGTGGCTGTACATGACGGGCCTGCTCGGCGCCGCCTTGCTTGCCTATGTGCTGGGCTGGTGGAAGACCTATGTGCTGGCCTTGATCTCCGAGCGCATGGGCGCCGACCTGCGCTCGGCTACATACGAACACTTGATGAAGCTCTCGCTCGAGTTTTTCGGCGGCAAACGCACCGGCGACCTGATGTCGCGCATCGGCAGCGGCAGCGACCGCATTTGCGTGTACCTGTCGCTGCACCTGCTCGATTTTGCCTCCGACGTCCTGATGATCATCATCACCGGCATCATCCTGGTGCGCGAAGACGCGATGCTGGCCCTGATCACCCTGGGGCCGCTGCCTTTCATCGCCTGGACCATCCACATCGTGCGCGACCGCCTGCGCACGGGCTTTGAAAAGATCGACCGCGTGTGGGGCGAAGTGACCAACGTGCTGGCCGATACTATTCCCGGCGTGCGGGTGGTCAAGGCATTTGCCCAGGAAAAGCGCGAGGCGGCCCGTTTTCGCGAGGCCAACCGGCACAACCTGGCGGCCAATGACAAGCTCAATAAAGTGTGGTCGATTTTCTCGCCGACGGTGTCGTTCCTGACCGAACTCGGTCTGTTGGTGGTGTGGGTGTTTGGCATCTGGCAGGTGTCGCGCGGGCAGATCTCGGTCGGCACACTGACCTTGTTCATTACCTACAGCGCGCGCTTTTACGGCAGGCTCGATTCGATGAGCCGGATCGTGTCGGTCACGCAGAAAACGGCATCGGCGACCAAGCGCATTTTCGACATCCTGGATCACGTATCGAGCGTGCCGGAACCGGCCAACCCGGTCAGCCTGGATAAAATCGAAGGACGCATCGACCTGCGCGAAGTCGGTTTCAGGTACGGCAACCGGGCTGTCAACCGCGGCATCACGCTCAATATCAAGGCCGGTGAATTCGTCGGCCTGGTCGGTCACAGCGGCTCGGGCAAGAGCACGCTGGTGAACCTGATCTGCCGCTTTTATGACGTGACGGAAGGCGCGATTTTGCTCGACGGCGTGGACATCCGCTCGTTCGCCATTGCCGACTACCGCCGCAATATCGGCCTGGTGCTGCAAGAGCCGTTCCTGTTCTTCGGGACGATCGCCGAGAACATCGCCTACGGCAAGCCGGACGCCTCGCGTGAAGACATCATCGCCTCGGCGCGCGCCGCGCATGCCCACGAATTCATCCTGCGCCTGCCGCACGGCTACGACTCGATGGTGGGCGAACGGGGGCAGGGTTTGTCGGGCGGCGAGCGCCAGCGCATCTCGATCGCGCGCGCGCTACTGATCGACCCGCGCATCCTGATCATGGACGAGGCCACGTCCTCGGTCGACTCGGAAACCGAGAAAGAGATCCAGAAGGCGCTCGACAACCTGGTCCAGGGCCGCACCACGATCGCCATCGCGCACCGCCTCTCGACGCTGCACCGCGCCGACCGGCTGGTGGTGCTCGACCGTGGCGTGGTGATGGAAGAGGGCAGTCACGATGAATTGATGGCGCGCGAAGGCGCCTACTTCCGCCTGTACGAAGCGCAGGCGCGCAATGTCGACACCGACATGGATGACAAGGACGGGGACTAAGCCATGGCAAGCACGCAATTTCAACTGAGCCGCAACAGCTTCGGCAAACTGGTTTTGACCACGCACGAGGGCGACGTGCACGAGGGCGTCTCGCCGGTGCGCGCGTTCCCGATCCAGTCGCCGGACAAGGGTATTTCGATGGTGCTGGGCGACGGCAAGGAAGTTGGCTGGATCGACGACATTGCCGGCCTGCCGCTGCAGGTGCGCGAGCTGGTGATGGATGAACTGGAAGGGCGCGAATTCATGCCCGAGATTTTGAGCGTCAAGGACGTGAGCAGCTTTGCCACGCCATGCACCTGGTATGTGGCAACCGACCGCGGCGACACTGAATTTACGCTCAAGGGCGAAGAAGACATTCGCCGCATCGGCGCCACGTCGCTGCTGGTGTCGGACAATCACGGGATCAATTTTCTGATTCGCGATATGTATACGATCGATAAAAAGACGCGGCTGATACTGGACCGGTTTTTGTAGGGTTCGCTGGCTTTATTTCTAGCTTTACAGCGTTGCTCAATTTATAATAAATCTTCACTTCACAATGTAGATTGAGAACCGCATGTCCCAAACCGATCCGTATTCGCCGCCCCAATCCTCCCTGGGCGGTCTGACCCCTTCCGAGCAGTACGCCAAGGATAGCGGCCAGCGCTATTCCCGTTTTTGGGACCGGGTCGGCGCGGCGCTGATCGATTTTTTGATCGCGCTGCCGTTGATGGGCCTGAACTTTTTCTTCGGCGGCGAAACGCGCTTGTTCCAGCTGTACTTGCTGGTGCCGGTACAGATATTGACCCTGACCATGCATGTGTACATGGTGGTCAAGCACGGCGGCTCGCCCGGGAAAATGCTGGTTGGCTTGCGCATTGCCAAGCTCGACGGCTCCCCCGCGACCTTGAAAGAGGCCGCGCTGCGCTACAGCGTGCTGTGGGTGTTTGGCCTGGCGTCGGCGGCCATGACGCTCAGTGCGGCGATGGGCATGTCCGAGGCGGACTACGCGGCGCTGTCGTATACTGAACGCTCGGTGGCGCTCAGTGAGCAATCGCCGTACATTTTCTGGGTCGGCGCCCTGATGCAGGTTTGGGTATGGGGCAACCTGATCACGGTGCTGGCAAATGACAAGCGGCGCGCCTTGCACGATTTTTTGGCCGGCACTGTCGTGCTGCGCAAATAATATTTTCAGGAATTTGCATGCATTATCTATTGTCTTATGATCTGGCCGCCGACTACCTGGAACGCCGCGGCGAGTGGCGCGACGAGCACCTGGCGCTGGCGTGGGCGGCGCAGGAACGGGGCGAGCTGCTGCTGGCCGGCGCGCTGTCCGATCCTGCCGATGGGGCGCTGCTGGTGTTCCAGGGCGACTCGTCCGATGCGGCGCAGCGTTTCGCCAAGGCTGATCCGTATGTCACGCATGGTTTGGTGACGGCCTACCGCGTGCGGCAATGGAACACCGTGGTCGGCGACGCGGCAAGCACGCCCGTGCGGCCCGCCTGACGCTTGAGGAAGCGCCGTGAAAATCGCCGTCTTTAGCGCCCAGCCGTACGACCGGCGTTTTCTTGACGCCGAGAGCAGCAAGCACGGCGCCATCGAGCTGGTGTATTTCACCGAGGCGCTCTCGCTCAACGCGACCGTGCTGGCGCATGGCTGCCAGGCTGTATGCGTGTTCGTCAACGATGTGCTGGACGCGCCGGTTCTCGACGCGCTGGCGCGGCTGGGCGTGCGCGCCGTGCTGCTGCGCTGCGCCGGCTTTAACAATCTCGATATCGCGGCCGCGGCCAGGCTTGGCCTGTTCGTTGCGCGCGTGCCGGCGTATTCGCCCGAGGCGGTCGCCGAGCACACTCTGGCGCTCATTCTCACCTTGAACCGCAACACCCACCGCGCCCACGCGCGCATCAGGGAAGGCAACTTCGCGCTCGATGGTCTGTTGGGCAGCAACCTGCATGGCAAGACGGTCGGCGTGGTGGGACTGGGGAAAATCGGCATGGCGGCCGTGCGCATATTCAAGGGCTTCGGGTGCCATGTGCTGGGGAGCGACCCTGCCCCGCCGCCGGAGTTTGCCGCCATGGGCGAGCTGACGCCGCTGGCAGCGTTGCTGCCGCGCTCCGACATCGTCTCGCTGCACTGCCCGTTAATGGCGTCAACGCTGCACATGATCGATGCTGCGGCATTGAGCGTCATGAAGCCGGGCGCGATGCTGGTCAATACCTCGCGCGGCGCCCTGATCGATACCTGCGCCGTGATCGACGCGCTCAAGTCGCGCCAGTTGGGCAGCCTGGCCATCGACGTGTATGAACAGGAAAGCGAACTGTTCTTCCACGATCACTCGGCCGAGATCATCGGCGACGATGTATTCCAGCGCCTGCTCACGTTTCCCAATGTACTCGTGACCGGGCACCAGGGATTTTTTACCGTGGAGGCGATGCGCGAGATCGCCCAGACCACCTTGGGCAACCTGGCCTGCTACGTGAATGGCACGCCGTGCGCCAATGCGGTGCCTGGCACCTGAGCGCACCTTGGCAGAGCGGCCAGGCACTTACTTCGCCGAAGCGATCCACGCGTCCACGCGCCGCTCGAGTATCGATAGCGGCAAGGTGCCGTCGCCCAGCACAACTTCATGGAATTTGGTCAGCGTGAATTTTTCGCCCAATGCGCTGCGGGCGCGCGCGCGCAGCTCGAGGATCTTGAGCGAGCCGCTCTTGTACGACAGCGCCTGCGCTGGCCAGACCATGTAGCGTTCGATCTGGTTTCTGGCGCGCGCCTCGCTCCAGCCAAGCTCCTTGGCCATGTAGGCGATGGCTTGCTCGCGCGTCCAGCCTTTGGCGTGGATGCCGGTGTCGACCACCAGCCGCACGGCGCGCATCAGCTCCGCGTTCAGGTGGCCGAAATACGCTTCCGGGTCGTCGAACAATCCCATTTCGTGGCCCAGCGTTTCGGCGTACAGCGCCCAGCCTTCGGTGTAGGCCGCGATGTTCAGGTTTTCGCTGTTGAACTTGCGAAAGTCGGGCAAGTCCAGTTCCTTGAGCAGCGCTGCATGCAAGTGGTGGCCGGGCTGGCCTTCATGCAAAAACAGCGTGACCATGCCGGTGCGGCTGTACGCCTTGGGGTCGTTGACCACCGCCCAGAACACGCCCGGATGCGAGCCGTCGGCCGCCGGCGGCGTGTAGTGGTCCGACGCGCTGGCGCGCGTCAGTTCCGGTTCGAGCTGCAGTTCGATCTGCGCCTTGGGCAGCAGCGAGAACATCGCCGGCAGGCGCGTCTTGACCTTGGCGTCGATCGCGCGGTAGGCGTCGAGTACCTCGGCTTCGGTCGTGAAGGACTTGAATTTGGGCTGCGCCGTGACCCACTGCGCCAGCAGGTTCGGCGCGCCCGTGTAGCCCAGCTTGGGGCCGAGCGTCACCCATTCCTGCTCGATGCGCGCCACTTCCCGCAAGCCGTTGGCGTGGATCTGGTCGGGCGTGAGCGAGAGCGTGGTGCGGTCCTTGACCAGGGCCTGGTACCAGGCGGCGCCATTGGGCAGCGCGGACAGGCCGGTGCTGGTGCGTCCGGCCGGCAGATACGCGTTTTCGAGGTAGCGCGCCAGGCGGTCGAGCGCGGGCATCAGCTTGTTGGCGACGGTGGCGCGGTAGGCGGCGGTGAGCTTTTGCTTGTCCGCGCTTGAGAACGAGGCCGGGAAGTTCCTCACGGGCGAATAGTAGATGCTCGCCTCAAGCGTGTCGCTGCGCAGCTGCTTGAACTGGGGCAGCATCGCCGCGATGATGGGCCGCGGTTGAACCACCCCGGTGCGCACGCCTTCCTTCATGTTGACGATCGCCTGGTCGATCCACGCCGGCAGCGCATTGAGCCGCGCCAGGTAGTCGTACTGCTGCTTGACGGTGGCCAGCGGCTGCGACGCCGTGCCGCTGGCGTAATTGGCCAAGAGGCCGGGGATGTGCTCAAAGTGATTGAGCGGCAGCAGGTGTTCGGGAAAGCTCGCCAGCGCCAGGCCGCTGTCAAATTCAAAGGCCAGCATGTCGTAGGTGAGCGCGTCGGCGGGCGAGAGGCGCTGGCGCGGCAGGGCTGCGAGCTGCTGTTGCAGCTTGCGGTAGGCCGCGAAGTGGGCCGCGCGGCGCTTGGGCGAGATCATCATGCCGATCTGGTCGTTGTAACGCCCGTCGCCGTTGGCGGTGGCGTACATGGGATCAAAGCTGGAGCGCTCGTGATAAAAAGCGGCGGCCAGCTGGTCGAGCTGTTTTTGGGCTGGTGCGGGGGTGCTGGCAAGCGGCTCTGGCGTGGCGGGAGCGGGGGCCGCGTGCACGGCGCCGGCCAGCAGGGCGGCGGCAATGACGGACAGGCGCAGCGAGGTGCAGATGATCGAATGGGGCATGATGAATATCCTGGTTGGAGCGCGTTACGCCGCTGCGGCGCGCTGCGCAAAATGAATGAGTACGGCTTTGAGCGGCACGCTCGCCGCTTGTTCCGGCGCTCGTGTCGCCTCGGGCGAGACGTGCGCCAGCACGGCGCGGTTGTCCGCGTCCATGTCGATCGCGTAGGGGACGATGCCGATTGCTTCGGCTTCGTCATGGTCGTCGAGCGCCACGCCGAGCAGGTCGGCCATGGCCGCCTGTTCAGCGCCCGTCATTATCTGGCCGGTACCGTCGGCCAGCTGGCGGCAGCGGGCGGCAAGATGGGCCGCCACCCAGTCCATGAAGGTGACGATCTGGTCTTCTTGCGCCATGACGTCGGCCACGTAGTCTTCCCAGCTGGCGTCTTCGTCGCCCCAGTCGCCGGACAGGCCCGCGCGTTCAATGACGGCCGCGGCCAGTGCCTTGTTCTCGGCCGTTGCGTCGAGCGGATAGTTGCTGCACGACTTGTACGAAAATTGCTCGGCGACCAGTGCGAGCAGCGTGGAGAGGAAGGACCATTCGTCAGGCGAAAATGCTTGGGTTGAAGACATGCAAACTCCGGAAAAGGGCAACTTTGCCATGTTAACACTTGCGCCGTCGCGTGTGATGGATGGGAAAGTTATTTGATAACATCAAAAAAATTTCAGACACATTATTTCTGCGGCGGCGACATGCACATTCTCTGGACCTATTTACGGCCGCATTGGCGCCTTGGTGTGCTCGCCTTGTTGCTCGCGTGCGCGAGTCAGGTGCTGGCGCTGGTTGACCCTATCATTTTCGGTAATATCATCGACAACTACGCGATCGGGCGCGGCAACAAGAGCGACGACGTGCTCGTGCATGGCGTGCTGCGTTTGCTGGGCCTGGCGGTGCTGGTGGCGGTGCTCTCGCGCCTGGCCAAGGCCGTGCAGGAATACGTGACGCGCCTGATGGTGCAAAAGCTGGGCACGCAAATGTTCAATGACGGCGTGCGCCAGGTGCCGCGGCTCAAGTTCCAGGAATTCGAGGATTTGCGCAGCGGCGAGACGCTGTCGCTGCTGCAAAAGGTGCGCGCCGATTGCGAACGGGTCATCAATGCCTTTATCAACACCTTGTTCGCGGCGCTGGTGGGCATCAGTTTTTTGATCTGGTATGCGCTGGCGCGCCACTGGTTGCTGGTGCCGGTGTTCCTGGTCGGGGTGCTGGTCATGGGCGGACTGACCGGCATGCTTAGCCGCGAAATCAAGGGGCAGCAGCGCTCGATCATGCGCGAGACCAATCGCAATGCCGGCTTTATCACGGAATCGTTTCGTAATGTGGAACTGATCAAGAGCCTGGGATTGACGTATCCGGAAATTCGCCGCCTGCAGGCGCAGACCGAGGCAATTTTTGAGCTGGAAATGCAGAAAGTGCGGCGCATCCGCATGCTGTCGTTCTTGCAGGGCACTACGCTGAGCCTGTTGAAGTTGTCGATTCTGTTTGCATTGCTGTGGCTCATTTTCCGCAATGTGCTCAGCACCGGCGAACTGATCGCGATGCAGTTTATTTCCGTTGCGATTTTTGCGCCGCTGCAAGAGCTGGGCAATATCATCATCGCTTACCGCGAGGCTGACGCGTCGCTGAACAATTTTGCGGTTCTGATGGCCAAACCGGTCGAGCGGCGCCCGGCCGAGCCGGTCGATATCGGCGCGGTGACCACGGTGCGCCTTGACAACGTGACCTTTCGCCACAAGGGAGCGCATGACGATGCCGTCCGTGGCGTGTCCTTTGGCGCCACGCTGGGCGATACGATTGCCTTTGTCGGGCCTTCCGGATCGGGCAAGTCGACGCTGGTCAAATTGCTGGTGGGCTTGTACACGCCGGATGGCGCCGGCGTGTTTTACAACGATATATCGACCGACGATTTCCGCTACAACATGGCGCGCCGGCAGATTGGCCTGGTGACGAAGCAGACCCACTTGTTCGCCGGCACGATTCGCGAAAACATTAGTTTTGTGAAGCCGGACGCGCTTGACGCCGAGATCATCGCGGCGATGCAACAGGCGGCCTGCGCCTATTTGCTCGACAAGTCGCCCGAAGGTCTGGACACGGTCATCGGCGAAATGGGCATGAAGTTGTCTGGCGGCGAGCGCCAGCGCCTGTCGATTGCGCGCGCGCTGATCCGCAAGCCGCCGCTGCTGATTTTCGACGAAGCCACGTCGGCCCTTGATTCGTTGACCGAAGAACAAGTGACGAGCACCGTGCGCAGCATTTCGGAGGGCAAGAGCCAGATCACGATCCTGATCGCGCACCGTTTGTCGACGGTGATGCACGCGAACACGATCTTCGTGCTGGAAAAAGGTCGCATCGTGGAGCAGGGCACTCATGACGACCTGGTCGAGCTGCGCGGTTTGTATTACGCCATGTGGCGCCAGCAGATCGGCGAGCGTCCCTCGATGGCAATAGCGGCAGAATCAATTATAGTAGAAGGGTGATTCAAACAATCGACAAAACAGGTAGGCAGATTGCCGAGCGCATACGGCTCGAGCGCGATGCGCGCGGCTGGTCGCTGGCGCAACTGGCCGAGCGGGCGGGCGTCTCGAAGGCCACGATCAGCAAGATTGAACGCGAGGAAGTCAGTCCCACCGTGGCGTTGTTGAATTAATCGACGCTGGGCAAAAAGAGCACCTGTTTTCCGGCTTTTCCAGATTTTTACGGACAACGGC
>NZ_JAFCTU010000018.1:0-119137 GCF_049896185.1 Massilia sp. TSP1-1-2 | reverse complement strand
GACGACGGGGGCTTACTCGAGTTCTGGCTGTTCATTCCCAGTTTCGCCTCAACAGCGTCGAGACGCGCGAACAGCGCGTCGATAAGTCTGTCCTTGTCCTGATCGGACAGATTAGTAAGGTCGGGGCGCGGCGGTTTTGGTGGCATGCCCCATGATGCGTTATCTAAGATTTGTTTACAACAACTTTCTACACTGTGCGCTCAGGCTGAATAGTCACGTTTTTCCGTGCTTGCGCCATCTGTTTGAGCCTTGCCACCGCGCTGCCCTTTGCCAGCGCCACTGACCTGACCGCACCCATGTCCGTTGGCCGCTTCAGCCACACTGCGTCACCCTTGCCCGACGGCCGGATCTTGATCAGCGGTGGAACGCTCAGCACCAGTAATGCCGGCAGCATGACGAACCGCGCAGAAATCTACGATCCGCTGACCGGCGCCTTTACCCCCACAGCGCCGATGAACGTGGCGCGCACGGCGCATGCCAGCGCGCTCTTGCCCGACGGACGCATCATCGTCATTGGCGGTACCGGGCAAGTCAATTTTGCCAACGTCAGCCTGGCCAGCACGGAAATTTACGACGCCGCCAGCGCTACCTGGACCATGGGACCTACGCTCGGCGTCGCGCGCAGCGCCGCCAAAGCCGTCACCCTGTCCGACGGAAAAATCGTCGTCATCTCGAGTACGGGCAACACTACGTCCTCCGAAGTCTACGATCCGCTGACCGGCGCGTTCATGCCTGGCGGCTCGCTTGCCATCCCCCGCAATAATTTCGAAGCTGTCGCGCTGGCCGATAACCGGATTTTGGTCGTCGGTGGCTACCTGCTCGCCGGCGGCATGGCCTTGAACGCGGAATTGCGCGACCCCGTGACCGGTGTGTGGACCGTTGCCGCACCGCTTGCCTTCGGGCGCTACATGGCAAGCGCCACCAAGCTGCTGGATGGCCGGGTTCTCGTTGCTGGCGGCTGTGGCAATTCGCCGCAACCTGTCGTCGCGGAACTGTTCGACCCTGCCACCGGCACCTTTACGGCCACCGGCTCGCTTGGCATGGCACGCTACGGCCATACTGCGCAACTGCTTGTGAATGGCAATGTCGCGCTCTTCGGGGGCACGGCCGCCGACAATATTTCGCACGATGTCGTCGAGGATTACAACGTGGCTACTGGCCAATGGCGCTATGCCGACCATCTGACTGAGCAACTGAAAAACCATACGGTGAGCTTGCTGGGCAACGGCAAAGTACTGCTGACCGGCGGCTACACAGGCCCAACGGCCGCAGCGCAGCTTTTCAACGAAAACTGCGCCATGTTCAATACTGCGCTGTCCGTGCCAGGCATCACGTTCACGGGCGAAGGCGGCAGTAGCGCGACCTTGGGTCTGACCATTCCCAGCGGCTGCCGGTGGTCGATTACGCGTATTCCATCGTGGCTGACCATCAATTCCGGCACCACGGGAACTGGCAGTGCCGTGATCAGCATGACCGCCGGCCTGGGCACAACCTACACGCGCGGCGCCACCATGCGGGTTGCCAATCTCGACTTCAATGCGCAGCAGACGCTCCGCCAGCCGACCTGCGACACGTCGGTGCAGCCCACCCTTAGCATCTACAGCAATAGCCATCTGGCCGTCGGCGGCGGCGGCTCCGTCACTGTCAGCGTTCCTGCCGGATGCCCATGGAGTGTTGCCGGGACGCCGTCGTGGGTCATCGTCACGCGCAATCCCTCCGGCGCGATCGGCTTGGACTGGATCGACTACACCGTCGCGGCCAACAGCGGCGCGGCGCGCAGCGCCACCATGACGATCGCCGGCCGCAGCTTTGTACTCAGCCAGAGCGCGTATGCGGTCGGCTGCGATCCGGCAGCAGGTACATTCATCTTCCCGAGCAGCCAAACGTTCGGTGAAATCGGCGGCAACGGCAGCGTCAATGTCACGCGCGGCGCCAGCTGCACCTGGACCACCACCCTGGTCCCAAGCTGGATCACGCTCACCGCAGGCGCGGCGGGCAGCGGGAATGGCACCGTCACTTACACGGTGGCGCCCAATACGGGCGCGGCGCGGGCAGTCAACCTGAACATCGCCGGGTACGCGTACAACGTGGCGCAGTCGGCCGCCACCAGTACGCCGCCCACAGTGCCCGCCACCTGCCCGGTGACCGCCGTCACCATCGGAGTCGGCACGGCGGGCACGCTTGCCGGCACCGACTGCAGCAACGGCGCGCGCGGGGTTGGCTACTATACCGACCGCTTTTCCTTCAGCGGCACGGCGGGCCAGCGGGTCGCCATCCAGCTGTCTTCGAGTGCGTTCGACAGTTACCTGTACTTGAAGAGCCCGACCAATTTACTCGTTGCCAGCGATGATGACGGCGGCGGCGGCACCAATTCGCGCATCCCGGCCTCGGCAGGGTCGATTACCTTGCCCGTTACCGGTACCTACGTGATCGAGGCGACGACCTATTACAGCGGGCGCACTGGCGCTTACTCCTTGACGGTGCTCCAGTACTGATTCTCAAGGCAAGCAACTGCAAGATGCTGGCATGCCGCTGAGTGCAGACTCAGCGGCATTTTTATTTGGCGCGCGCAAACGGCCCGCACGGTCGCTGCACCTGCGACGCGTATATGCGGTAATCTCGGCGTTCACCTTTGCCACCGACGCCTGACCATGCTCTTCACGTTCACCATCCTCCTGATGTGCCAGTGTATCGGCGAAGGCATCGCCTTTGCCTTCCGTCTGCCGGTTCCCGGCCCCGTCATCGGCATGCTGATTCTGTTTTGCCTTCTGGTGATGCGGCCGTCCCTGCTCGACAAAATCCAGTCCACCGGCGACGCCTTGCTGCAGCACCTGTCGCTGCTGTTCGTGCCGGCCGGCGTGGGTATCTTCGTTGCGGCGGCGTCGCTGCAAGGCCAGTGGCCGGCCATCGTCGGCGCCGTGATCGCCAGCACTTGGCTCACGCTCGCCGTCACGGCGCTCGTCATGCGCGCAGCGCTCAAGGAGGACAAACATGAATGACGTGGGGGCGTTCTGGGTCTACCTCGCCTCATCGCCTTTGCTCGGACTCACGCTGACGATTGCCGCGTACACATGCGCGCACGCCATCCATGCCCGTTGCCGGTTTTCGCCACTTGCCAATCCGGTTGCGATTGCCATCGTCCTCATCGGCGCCGTGCTCAGCCTGACCGGCATGTCTTACCAGCGCTATTTTTCCGGCGCCCAGTTCGTCCACTTTCTGCTGGGCCCGGCGACCGTCGCGCTGGCGATTCCGCTCGCCCGCCAGTTGCCCCGCGTGCGCAAGGTGATACTGCCGGTACTGTGCGCGCTGTGCGCAGGATCGGTCACGGCTATCGTCTCTGCCGTGTTGCTGGTAAAAGCCTTCGGTGGGTCGCCGTTGCTGGCCTTGTCGATCGGACCGAAGTCCGCCACCACGCCAATCGCAATGGCCGCCTCGCAACAGCTGGGCGGCATGCCGGCACTGACGGCCGTGATGGTGATCAGCACCGGCATCGTCGGCGCCGTCACGGCGCGTTGCTTGTTCGACCTGCTGCGCATTGCCAGTCCGGAAGCGCGTGGTTTTGCGCTGGGCGTTGCCGCGCATGGCATCGGTACCGCGCGCGCCATCCAGGTCAGTCCGGCAATGGGCGCTTTTGCGGTATTGGGCATGGGCCTGAACGGCGTGCTGACAGCGGTGCTGGCCCCCTGGCTGGTGCCGCTGCTGATGAAAACATTTTTCTAGTACAGTTGTGCTCTAGAATGCAGTCATGCGCATCCTGATCATCGAAGACAATTCCGACATTGTCGCCAACCTGTATGGCTTTCTGGAGCCCAAGGGTTACGTGCTCGATTCTGCCGCCAACGGCTACGCCGGCCTTGCGCTGGCCGCCCAGCATCCCTACGACGTGATCGTGCTTGACGTGACGCTGCCGGGACTTTCCGGCCTCGACATCTGCGGCAAGCTGCGCGGGGAATTGAACAGTTCGGTACCGGTGCTGATGCTCACAGCGCGCGACACGCTGCACGACAAGGAAGCGGGCTTTAACAGCGGCGCCGACGACTACCTGGTCAAACCGTTTTCGCTGGTGGAACTTGACATGCGCCTGCGCGCGCTGGTGCGCCGCGCACGCGGCAGCCACCGCGCTTCGCCCGTGCTGCGCGTGGGCGAACTTGCCTTTAACACCGAAACCTACGAAGCCAGCCGCGCCGGCGTTGCGCTGGCGTTAACCAAGACCGGCTATATTTTGCTGCGCTGCCTGATGCGCGAAGCACCGAGCCTGGTGCCGCGCGAAAAGCTGGAACACGAAGTGTGGGGCGAAAACCGTCCCGACAGCGACGCGCTGCGCACCCATTTGCACGCGCTGCGCCAAGCCATCGACAAGCCTTTCGGGTTCCCGATGCTGCGCACGTTTCCCGGGCTGGGATACAAGCTGACTGCCACCGACGACAGCCCGTAAGTTTGCAATGAACAAAAAAAATCCAGCCCGAAAGCTGGATTTTTTGTAAGGCCCGCAGGCCGCCGCTTAGACGCCCCAGAGGACGTCGTGGCCGCCGGCCTTGGCTGCGCGCAGCATTTCCAGCAGCGGATAGGCGCGCGTGGAAAAACTGACGATTTGCGCGCCTTCGTGCTCGCTGTCTTCGCGCGACTCGCTGTGATGGGCGTCGACGTCGCGTTTGACATCTTCGGAGGCCGCATGCTTGCGGCTTTCCGCGATTTCTGCTTCGATGATCGTGACCGCTTGCGCCGCTTCTGCGGCCGTGATCACACCGCGCTCGGTATCCTTGTGGAGCAAGTCCAAGATGCGCTTGGCGTGGTCTTTGTACATCAGCACTTCAGCCGCTGCTTTGGAGGTAAATGTAATTAACATAAAAACTTTCTTATTGTGCGGTTCATGACGAAACGATAACACGAAGCGGGCGCGCGGTCATCTCGTGCGCAACCGTGCGCGCCCATAGCCACCTTTTACCATATACCGTGGTCCATTCAAGGTTTTTTCGGGGGCACCGCGCGACTGAGAACAAAGTACACCAGTGCCGCTGCCTGCAGGGCAACCGCCACCGCCAGTGTGGTGCGAAACGCGTCAGCGGCGCCAGTGCCGTGCGCCTTGAGCGCATCGACCAGCAGCCCAAAGCCCCACTGCGCGACAAAGGCGCCGAAAAACAATTGCAGGTTATACGCCGAAACGGCACGGCCCGCCAGCGCAGCTGGAAAAGCCATGCCGACATGGGACTGCACCAGTGCCGTGACCGGTACGCATAGCGCAAGAGGCAGCCACAACAGCCACGCGGCCGGCGCGCTGGTCAGCAGCATGGCGCCCTGCGCCAGCACCATGCCGGTGATGCCAATGGCAATCAGGGTGTGCATGTTCCAACCGCGCGCCAGCAGGCGCGTCACGCTCCAGCCCTGCACCAGGTAGGACAGCATCAGCACCAGGTTGAAGACGAACAGAATCTGGCTGGTTTGCTGCTGGGTTTTGCCAAGCACGGTCGTCATCCACGGGCCGGCCCACAAGGATTGCAGCGCAAAAAAGATGCCGTGATTAATCAAGCCCAGCAGGCCCATGCGCCAAAAATAGGCATTGGCGAAAATGCGGCGATAGCCGCCATCGCCCACGCTCGCCGCGCCTGGCTGCGCAAGCGGTGGAAAGCTGTGTTCGACATCGCGCAGCACGAAAAAAATGGCGGCCGACGCCATCACCAGCAGCGCGGCAACCAGCCAAAACACGCCGCGCCACCCGATTGACGGCAGCGCGAGCGTCACGGGCAAGGTGGCCGCCAACGCCCCGGCGGTACCCGCCACCAGCATCCAGCTCGCCAGCTGCGGCTGCTGTTCCAGGGAAAACCACTGGCGGTAAGCCTTGAGCGACGCCGTCAAGCAGGCCGCCACGCCGACCCCGATCAGCGCGCGGCCAAGCCACAGGCCGGTCAGCGAGGTGCTGGTGGCAAACACAATCGCGCCGGCCGCCGCGCACAGCAGCAAGGCTGACTCGGTACGGCGCGCGCCGTACTTGTCCAGCCAGATGCCAAGCGGCAGTTGCATGCAGCCAAAGGCAACAAAGTAGGCGGAGGAGAGCAAGCCCAGGTCGGCATTCGACATGCCGAGCTCGGCAACCAGCGACGGTGCGATCACGGCGTTGACCGAGCGCAGCGCGTAGGAGAGCAGGTAGCCGAGCGCAAAACACAGGAAAACGCGGGCGGCGCGCGGGCCGCGCAAGGTTGCGTGCATGCGCTGCTTACTGCAGCGTGAAGGATGACATGAACATGTCCACGTTTTCGCGCGTTAAGTCTTTTTCCTTGCCCATGACGACGACCTGGTAAAAACGCTTGTTGCGCGACTCGAAATGGCCGACCAGGCGCATCGGCTCGCCTTTCTGCAAGCCGGTGGCTTCGATATCGATGGCCGCGCTGCGCTCGCGTGCGCTGCCGCTGGCCGACGATGCCTTGCCTGTTTTTTCGTTCTTGATGGTGGCGCCGATGTTCTTGATCAACGCGCTCTTCATGGCGCCCAGCGCCGCTTCGGCGCGCTGCGCATCGGGCGCTTCGGCGGTGCCCACGGCGAACATGGTGCCGTTGACCTGCGCCGCCGTCATGGTCATGTCGACCTTCATGCCGTCCAGATCGATGGTGCGCGTATGCGTGGATGGCTTGTCGGGAAACATCACGCGGTAGGGCGCCGCTTCGCTGCTGTAGTCGCGCCAGTTGAATTCCGGGCTGCAGCCTGCCAGCGCGAGCATGGCGAGGGTGGCCGTAAAAATGTGTGGGAAAGAAGATCGCATACACGAATGTTATCAGGACTTGCCGTGCGGCGGCAGGATCTGGCTATCGGCCCCATTGCCCCGCAGCGTTAAACGGCGAACCAACGGCGCCTTCGCGACGTCGTATTATTTGTCCGGGACAAATTCGACGGAGAAATAACATGGACTCAATCAACAAAAACCAGCCGGAACACAATCATGAAGACTTGACGGGCGCCGCAGCCATTGAAAAAATGGCCGGGCTGATCAAGCAAGCCCAGACGTGCTTCTTTTGCACCGCTGCGCCCGACGGCAATATCGATGCGAGGCCGATGAGCGTGCAGCAAGTCGACGAGCAGGGCAACCTGTGGTTTCTCAGCGCCGACGACAGCCACAAGAACGAGGAGCTCAAGAACAACCCGGCGGTGCGGCTGTTTTTCCAGGGTTCGCCCCATTCCGAATTTTTGCACCTCGAAGGCAAGGCGACCGTCTCGCGCGACAAGGCCAAGATCAAGGAGCTGTGGAAATTTGTGCTCAAGACCTGGTTTACCGGGGGCGAGGACGATCCGCGCATCACGGTGATCAAAGTGACGCCGTCGCATGGCTACTATTGGGATACCAAGCACGGCAATGCGGTAGCCGGGGTCAAGATGCTGATCGGCGCGACGCTTGGCGTGACGCTTGACGATTCGATCGAGGGCAGGCTCAGTGTTACTGGCTGAAGGCTGACGGCTCCCGGCTGAGGTGACGGCAAGGGCGACGGTCGTCTGGCCGTCTCAGCGCTCGCGCAAGCCGCGCCGGGACTGGATCGCTTCCTGGATATTTTCGTCCGAGATGCTGTCGGTGCCTGCCAGGTCCGCGATGGTGCGGGCCACTTTCAGCACCCGGTGGTAGGCGCGCGCCGACCAGTGCAGCTGCAGCATGGTCCGGCGCAGCAACTGTTCGCCGGCACTGTTAAGGCGGCAATAGCGGTCAATTTCGCGCGTTGTCAGCCGCTGGTTGGGTTTGTGCTGCCTGGCAAGTTGGCGCTCGTATGCCAGGCTGACCCGCGCTGCAATGGCAGCACTCGAGTCACCGTCCGCGGCGCCCGAGAGCGTGAGCGGATCCATCGCTGCCACTTCGATCTGCATGTCAATGCGGTCGAGCAAGGGGCCGGAAATGCGGTCTTGGTACCGCAGCACGCCTTCGGACGTGCAATGGCATTTTCCAGAGGCATGGCCCAAGTAGCCGCAGGGGCAGGGGTTCATGGCCGCGATGAGCTGGAAGCGGGCCGGAAAGTCAGCCTGGCGCGCCGCGCGCGAGATGGTCACGCGGCCCGACTCCAGCGGCTGGCGCAACACTTCCAGCACGCGGCGATCAAATTCAGGCAGTTCATCAAGAAACAAGACACCGTGGTGCGCGAGCGATATTTCGCCCGGTCGCGGCACCGCGCCGCCGCCTACCAGCGCAATGCCCGAGGTGGTGTGATGGGGACTGCGAAACGGACGCGCTTTCCAGCGCTCGGCACTAAAGCCGCCGGTGAGCGACTGCACCGCCGCCGACTCGAGCGCTTCCTGGTCCGACATAGGCGGCAACAAGCCCGTAAAACGCGCCGCCAGCATGGTCTTGCCGGCGCCGGGGGGGCCGATCATCAGCAGGCTGTGCAAGCCGGCCGCGGCAACTTCGAGCGCGCGCTTGGTCGCGACCTGGCCCTTGACGTCGGCAAAGTCCGGGTAGTCGGCCGCCTTGCAAGGGTGGCGCGGGCGATGCCGCAGCAGCCGGCTTTCCTTGCCGCCCGCCGTGAAATGCGCGCACACCTGCAGCAGTGTGTGGGCGGGATAGATCGCCGCCTGGCTGACCAGCGCCGCCTCGTCCGCGTTGGCCATGGGCAAGATGAAAGCGCGCGGATTGGCCCCGCCTTGCATGGCAAACGTCATCGCCAACGCACCGCGCACAGGGCGCAATTCACCCGACAGCGACAGCTCGCCGGCGAATTCATAGTTGTCCAGCTCGGCGTGGGGAATTTGTTTGGAGGCAGCCAGGATGCCGAGCGCAATGGGCAGGTCGAAGCGGCCTGATTCCTTGGGCAGGTCGGCCGGCGCCAGGTTGACGGTGATCCTGCGCGCGGGAAATTCAAAGCCCGCGTTTTGCAGCGCGGCGCGCACCCGGTCTTTGGATTCGCGCACTTCGGCGTCGGGCAGGCCGACGATGGTCAGGCCCGGCAAGCCGTTGGCCAAGTGCACCTCGACGCTCACGCACAGCGCTTCCATGCCGGCCAGCGCGCGGCTGCGTAAAACGGCAAGGCTCATGGCGCTCCTGATGGTAACGAACTAAGATCGGCAGATGGTAGTCCTCGCTGACCATGACTTGTTGAGAGCGGCCAAAGGTGCGGGCTGGGCAGAAAAATTTGTACCGGTTGCAGGCGGAGCAGACGTTCTCGCTCAGGCCGTGTCCAAGGTCGGCACTGACCCGGTTGTCTCATTGTCCTGATGACAAACCATGTTTTATTCGACAATATTTTTTCCTGTATATTGCGAGTGAAGATAATCAAGCAGATCGGCAACTATGCACACCCCTTTGCGCTTTACCCTGGCAATTGCACTGTTCGCCGCGGCGGGCGCGGCTTTTGCCGACGACTGTGACACCCGTGAGACCGCGCAGAAAGTCGTCGCTGCCTTTCCGGCCGAATACAAAATACTGGACGACGAATGGGAGAGCTATGTCGACGGCCCGCATGCCGAGTACCGAGCCATTGAAGCGGGCATGACAAAGGCACAGGCTGCGCGGTTTAAGGCGCGAAAGCCGTCGGACGAGTTCGCCGCCACCATGGAAGCGCTCAAGAAACGCCGTGCGGCGGCCGTGGTTGGATTGCCGAAGGAGGTCGGCGAACAGTACGAGCTGTACAAGCAACGTGGCGAGATTTTAAAAGCATGTGCGATGGCAAAACAGATGGTGCGCGCGACGGTGATCAAAAACGAGTTGGTCAAGTTGTCCGTGATGGAGCAACTGGCGGCCGCGCGCAAGGCCTTTCCTGCGCTGGGCCGCAAAGCGACCGTGACCGTTGCAGCTGCAAACACGCGCTCCGCTGAAGCCAGGGCTGAGGCAGCGGCCGATCCCGACGCCGTCAAATAGAGCCGACGTCCTGCGCCAACGCTTCCGTTTCTTGATAGAGAAACCTGCGGCGCGTGGCCGGATCCGGGTGTGCGCTCAAATTATTGCGCAACCGGATCAGTAATTAACGCGTCTGCGCGTCATCTTGCGCCTTGGCTTCAGCCGGCCTAGCTGGACGCGCCCATCCTCGGTCTGCGCCTGCATGGTCATCGGCCGGATCACATCGAGCCGCGCGGCAGATTGCATAATTGGGTCTGGAAAAACCAGGTGCCCGACGACGCCAACCTATGAGCTACAGATTGCGCTGGGCGAAGACAAAGATGGCCTCGCCAAGGAAATCCACCATGAGAGGGTGAAAGGCATTGTGATAAGCCTTCATATCCGGGTTGTCCTGATAAAACAGGCCCAGCCCAATGTAGGCCTCCTGTGTGGGCGAGTAGAACCGGACAGCGATTGAATAGTGACGTGACATCAAGGCCTGCACTTGCGGCGACGTTGGCAGCGAATCGTCCACTAACGGCGCCAGCTCCTTGTACAAGAGGTCCCAGTCGATATGCACTTGCTGCTTGTCGACGTGCGACCAATTTTCTGTTTCAGCAAGCGACTTCGTTTGCTGCTCATGAAGCGCATGCCTGCATTGTTTGAGGTATTCTGGGGTGGAATTTTTAAGTGTCATGGAAATCCAATTTCGGAAAATGACTATTGTGGTACATGTCGCAACCAAGTGGCGAGAAGTTCCTGCAATGGGGTTGTGTTGGAAAAGCGCATGTCAGGCAAGTCAACATGCAAGTGATGCGCAAGTATCGCCGCCTGTGCATTGCGCACACCCGGAGCGAGCTCGTCATTTATGAAAGCTGCATGCCCGACCCGAGCGCATTTGATGCGCTGTGCAGGGCCTTCGCAGAGCGCATGGCAATCGTCAACAAGCCGCTCGCGTAAAGCCAGGCCCGGCAATCGCGGGGACGCTCGCTACTGCTGAACCGGATGCACCACTTCGCGCGCCTGTGCCTGCGCCTCTGCCTTGGCCTCGGCCTCGCTGATGGCCGGTGCCAGCGTCGCGGCATCGGCTTCCAGTTCCGGCACGCGCGCGGTCATCGGCCGGATCAGGTCCAGGCGCACGGCGTACTGCACGCCGTGGCGCATGGCGTTGGCGGCAATCTGGCCCGCGTCATTGATCGCTTGCGGGGAAAAGATATCCCAGTGCAGCGCCGGGTCAATCAGCGCATTCAAGCTTTGCATCCGTCTGCCGCGATACACAAAGCCCGAAAGATGGTTGCTGGAACCGACCACATGGCCGTGGCAGTTGATTCCGGCTCCGGCGCTGTCACGCTCGGCGCTAACGGGGCGCCCGTCCAGGTCGATCATCCGTCCGTTCGTGTACAGATACGCGATGCGATTGTGCGGCCCGTACGGTACCGACATCGACCCGGTAATCTGCCCACAATCGTTGATCGCCTCGCCATAGTTGGGCGCGAAGCCAAAGTCGCCCAGGTCCCGCATCACGCCTTGCGACCAGGTAAAGGCGCGCAAGGGCTGGTCAGGGAAGGTGAGCGGTCCCGAGGCGCCGGCGATCGTGTTGTGGTTGTTGATGGCGCTGGCGTACGCGATCGGGTCATCGAAAGGCAGCGTGCCGATATCGGTCAACTTGCCGTCCGGCGCGCGCAGGAAACTACGCGGTCCGACCATACCTTCCCGGGTGCCCTGGGCGATGATGAAGCCGCCATTATTGATGTCCGTATAGCGCGTGCTGTGGCCGGGAATGATGCCGATGTCGCGCCGCGTTCCCGCGTAGTAAATCAAGCCGCGCACTTGCCCGGCGGTCGTGGTCCATTGTCCCAGTATTTGCCCCTTGTCGTTGATGGCAACGGCATTGCTCGACGTGCCGCCAAACGTGCCCAGATACACCACGCCCTTGCCGCGATTGAAGAAGCCGCGCGGCGAGCTGCCGTTGATGTAATAGTCGCCGGTGACGACGCCATCTTTGTTAATGTCGGTGGCGTAGCTGTTGGCAGGGCCGACCACCGTGACGCGGTATTCGGGGTAGGCCCAGGCGGCATTGGCCAGGCCAACGGTGAGGCACAGCATGATGCGGGAAAGACGATGGTGCGCTTGCATGGCATTCTCCAATAATTGGTCGCGGCAACTGCCGCCGGGCCTGGCGGTAGCCGGCCCTCAACCAATCTAAGGCCCGCCGCTGCGGGCGCCCTTGGGAATGCACAAGGCAGTGCACCGGTCTCATCAGCTAGCAGGCGCTGGCACAATGTTGCGAAATTTGCGCCAGAAAGTAACACAGTGCGCCTTGTCCGCGAGATTAAATTCAATCATTTTTCCAAGCAGTGAAAAGTCGACCGGACGGTCCCACGGAAAGCGCACCAGCATCTTGCTGCGCTGAAAGCCGGCGCGCAGGATGTTCTGCGAAAAATGGGTGATGCCAACCAATTCCCGCGCAACGGCCATATGCTGTTTGGCCACGCTGAAGCCGATGATGAAGGTGCCGTGATCGGTGAACATGGGCTGCTTCCACGCGATGGTTGGCGTGAGCTGCGGGAAAGACGCCGTGACCCAGGCCAGCACGTCGTGCATGCGGGCACGCTGTTGCTGGTCGGCGATGTGCGCCAGGTAGTCGGCAAACACGTCCATGTGGTCTCCTTGATGCAGGTCTCCTCGCTGCGGCTTGACTATACCGCCTTGTCGCCGTGCCGTTTGCACCGGTGGCCGGCGCCGCTGTCGATCCATCACCAGTCGTGGCATCGAGAACAAGTCCCTTACTGAAGCGCCACTTTTTAGTTGCCGTGTGGATACACTTCCGGACGATCGCGATATTTCTCTAGTGAAACAAGCTCGACCCTTGATATAGTTGCTCCAAGGTATTTTCCTGGTCCTCGATCGGAGTCTTGCATGCATCCATCATCCACACAACGGCTTGCCGCTGCCGCCGCCGCGGTCCTGCTTGCCACTGCCATCGCACCTGGCGCGGCACTTGCGCAAACGGCCGCCGGGCGCAGCGTGCGCGCGCCGGTCAAGCCAGCTTTTCCCGCGCTGCGCCTGGAGGAAAAAAGCAATGGCGAGCAAGCGGTCGCCAGGCTCGGCGCGCACCTGCCGGCAGTGGCAGCCCATTACGGCAAGAGCGCCAGCGAATTTTCCAGGCAACTGCGCACCGACCGTTCCGCCTGGGTCGACAAGAGCGGCCGCCTGGTCTTCATTGAGCAGGGCTTGACCTCATCCGGCTCGGACCTGGCCGTCTCGAATGTGATCTATCCGCCCGAACAAACCTTCGTGCTGCACTCGCGGCCGGGTTCCAAGCGCAAGATCTACCTTGACTTCAACGGCCATACCACCACCGGGTCGGCCTGGAACACCAGTTACGCACGCGACCCGATCGTCAGCCCCGCGTTCGACCTCGACGGCGTGCCCGGCACCTTCAATACCAATGAACTGGCGCTCATCCAGAACGTGTGGCGCCGCGTCGCCGAAGACTATGCGCCGTTCGACGTTGACGTGACGACCGAGCAGCCCAGCGTCGACCAGATGACCCGTGTTTCCAGCACCGACGACACCTACGGCGCGCGCGCGCTGATCACCAAAAATTTCACCGTTGGCAGCAACAAGGGCAATTGCAACTGCGGCGGCTTTGCGTATGTGGGCGTGTTCGACCATACCGTCGAAACCTACAAGACCGCCTTCATTTTCCAGGACATGCTGGGCAACAGCGAGAAAAACATTGCCGAGGCGGTCTCGCACGAAGTCGGCCACAACCTGGGCCTCAGCCACGACGGCACGGCCACGCTGGGTTACTACAGCGGCCACGGTTCCGGCGCGACCGGCTGGGCGCCGATCATGGGCGTGGGCTATTCGAAGGAACTGGTGCAGTTCAGCAAAGGCGAGTACACGGGCGCCAACAACAAGGAAGATGATTTCCTGGTCATGCAAAGCAACGGCGTGCTGTTCGCCGCCGATGATTTTGGCAACACCATGGGCACGGCGCGCGCGCTGTCGCCGACCGACCTGAACGGCATGAGCTCTTACACCATCAATGGCGTGGTGGAAACCCCGCTTGACACCGACGTGTTCAGCCTGCGCGCGGCGGCCGGCACCGTCACGATCAACGCCACGCCGTTCCAGCGTTCGCCCAACCTCGACATCCTGATCACGCTGCGCGACGCTGCCGGCGCCGTGCTTGCCCAAGCCAACCCGGCCGCGCTGCTCAGCAGTGCGATCAGCATTGCGGTACCGGCAGGCCAGTATTACCTGTCGATCCAGGGTGCCGCCAATGGCAACCCGCAAGGTACCGGTTACAGCAGCTACGGCAGCATCGGCCGCTACACCATGACGGTGAGCGCGCCGACGGCCAGCACGCCGCTGCTGGCCATGCATGTCGAGACCATCACCATGGCGCTTGGCACGGGCAGTCGGGCAGGCGAGTCGTATGCGCAGGCCGGCGTTGCCGTCAAGGACAGCAATGGGCGCGTGATTGCGGGCGCCACGGTGTCGGGTAACTGGAGCGGCATCGTGGCCGGCGCGGCGGTGGCAACGACGAATGCCGCAGGCGTGGCCTTTGCCAGTTCGCCGCTGGTCAAAAGCGGCGGCACGTTCACCTACACGGTGACGGGCATCAGCGCGCCGGGCTACGCTTACGAGCCCGTTTATAACCGGTTGGGCAGCAACGCAATTACGCGCTGAACGAACGCAGCGCAGTCTGCGTTCAGGGATGGCGGCTATTCAGCCAGTAGGCGGGCAGGGCGGCTACTTCGCGGGCGATCGAATACAAATCGCGCAGTTCAAAAAAATATGCGTGCGCCGAGCCGATACGGGCAATGTTGTAGCGCCGCAGCGCCAGGCGGGTGCGTGGTACATGGAAGTATTGGCTGACGACGGTGACGCTCGTAAAGCCATGGCTGGCCATCAGCCTGGCGCAATTGCGCGCGCTCGCGTCAGTGGTGTTGCCCGCGCTGTCAACAAGGATGGCACTGGCCGGCACGCCTTTTTTCAGCAGGTAAGCGCGCATCACGGCTGCCTCGTCGAAGCCTTCGACGCCGGTGCCGCCGCTAACGATCAGGTGCGCGAACACGCGCTGCGCATACAGATTTGCCCCGCGGTCCAGCCGGGCGGCGAGCCGGGCTGACGGCTGGCCGTCTAGCTCGACCTTGGAACCGAGCACAATGCCCACGTCGGTGGGGCGCAAGTCGTCCGCCATGCCGGCCGCGCTGATGCCAAGGCCCGCCAGCAGCAGCAGCGCCGCGCCACCCAGCACCCCCAGCCCCGCTTTCCTGAACAGGGAAGCGGGCGTCACACTTTCTGGCTGGCCAGGCTTTCTTCAAGCTGTTGCACGCGCATCTCGAGCGCTTCGAGCTTGGCGCGCGTCTTGGCCAGTACCTGGTTCTGGATGTCGAACTCTTCGCGGGTGACCAGGTCGAGCTTGGAAAAGCCCTGGGTCATCATCGCCTTGACGTTTTTCTCGATGTCCTTGGCCGGCGAAGACTCGATGGCCTGGTTGATCTTTCCTTGCAAGTCGTTGAAAAAACTATTCATATCCATGTCAAATCCTTGTGAGTGACTATTCGCACCGTTGTGGTGCCCGCACCGCATCAAGTTGGTGCGATCCTGGTGTTTTCCGACCCCTGCCCACCGGGTTTTACAATTTATTATGAGCAAGTTAAGGAGGCCAGGCGCAAAAACAAGTCCTGCGATGCCGTTTTGGAGCTGGCACGACTTCTGCTAAAGAAGCAGTAGCCGAGTGATGCTTCACCGATGCTCCACCCAGGATTTTAAACCGCAACCGCGCCACACGTTCAAACCATTAGGGAAATCGCAATGAAAAACCTGACCACCAAGTTCTCGCTCGCCGCCGCGCTCACGCTCGTCCTGTCCACACTCGGTGCTTCAGCCGCCCAGGCTGCCGATGCCGTTCCTGAGCATGCGTTGACCTACAATGCGGCCGTGACCACCGATTATCGCTACCGCGGCCTGTCCCAGAGCCGCCTGCAGCCGGCCCTGCAAGGCGGCGCCGACTATACCCACAGCCCAAGCGGCCTGTACGCCGGCGTTTGGGCATCGACCATCAAGTGGACCCATGACCTGGGCGCCGACGGCAACGTCGAAATCGACCTGTACGGCGGCAAGAAAGGCGAAATTGCCCCCGGCCTGAGCTATGACGTGGGCGGCCTGTACTATGCTTATCCGTCCTACAACCTCGATCCCGATGCGAACACCTTTGAACTGTACGGCCAGCTCGGCTACGGCCCGGCCTATATCAAGTACTCGCGCTCGACGACCAACCTGTTCGGCACCGCCGACACCAAGGGCAGCGGCTACCTCGACGTGGGCGCCAACATCGAACTCTCGCCGGGTTTGATGCTGAACCTGCATGCGGGGCGCCAGATCGTCCGTCACTTTGGCGTGCTGAGCTACAACGACTACAAGATCGGCGTCACCAAGGATCTGGGCTTTGCGTCGCTGTCGCTGGCGGTGGTGGACACCAGCACCGATATTTACGTCAGTGCCCGCAATGGCAAGAACCTGGGCCGCACCGGCGCCGTTCTGACCCTTTCCAAAACTTTCTGATCGAGGCAGCGCATGAAACTCATTACCGCCATTATCAAGCCGTTCAAGCTCGACGAAGTGCGCGAAGCGCTGTCGGCCATCAACGTGCAAGGCATCACCGTGACCGAAGTAAAAGGTTTCGGCCGCCAGAAGGGCCACACCGAGCTGTACCGCGGCGCCGAATACGTGGTCGACTTCCTGCCCAAGACCAAGATCGAAGCGGCCGTCGACGACGCCATCGTCGAGCAGGTGATCGAAGCGATCGAATCGGCTGCGCGCACCGGCAAGATTGGCGACGGCAAGATTTTTGTTTATAACCTGGAACAAGTCGT
This sequence comes from Massilia sp. TSP1-1-2, assembly GCF_049896185.1. NCBI lineage: Bacteria > Pseudomonadati > Pseudomonadota > Betaproteobacteria > Burkholderiales > Oxalobacteraceae > Massilia > Massilia sp. TSP1-1-2. The sequence goes on along the minus strand of NZ_JAFCTU010000018.1, from coordinate 102,463 downwards.
GCGTATCCGTACTGGCGAAACCGGCAACGAAGCTCTTTAAGGAGAAAGTTCGATGAACAACACGATCACAAAATGGCTGGGTGCGGCGGCCCTGCTGTTCGCCTTCAGTGCGCTGCCGGTGGCGGCGCAAAACGCGGCCCCGGCCGATGCGCCGGCAGCAACGGCAACCGTAACGGACCCGGCCGCAGCTGCGGCGCCCGCAGCCGCGGTTGCTGCGCCGGCTCCCGCAGCAGCAGTTGTTGCAGCTGCGCCAGCAGCCCCGGCTGCCGCGCCGGTGCCCAACAAGGGCGACACCGCCTGGATGTTCATCGCCACCATCCTGGTCATCCTCATGACGATCCCCGGCTTGGCGCTGTTCTACGGCGGCCTGGTGCGCACCAAGAACATGCTGTCGGTCTTGATGCAAGTATTTACCGTGTTCGCGCTGATCATCGTGTTGTGGTGCATTTACGGCTACTCGATTGCGTTCACCGGCGGCAATGCCTTCTTTGGCGGCGCCGATCGTCTGATGCTGGGCGGTATCTTCGATCCGATCAAGGGCACCTTCGCCTACGCTGCCACGTTCAGCAAGGGCGTCGTCATTCCCGAGTTCGCCTTCGTCGCGTTCCAGGGCACATTTGCCGCCATCACCTGCGGGCTGATCGTCGGCGCCTTTGCCGAGCGCATCAAGTTCTCGGCCGTGCTCGCTTTCATGGTGCTGTGGTTCACCTTCAGCTACCTGCCGGTAGCGCACATGGTCTGGTTCTGGACCGGCCCTGACATGATCACCGACGCCGCCTCGGCAGGCATCGAAGGCGCCAAAGCGGGCTGGCTGTTCCAGAAGGGCGCGCTCGACTTTGCGGGCGGCACCGTGGTCCACATCAACGCGGCCATCGCCGGCCTGGTGGGCGCGATCATGATCGGTAAGCGCGTCGGCTACGGCCGCGAAGCCATGGCGCCGCACTCGCTGACCATGACCATGATCGGCGCTTCGCTGCTGTGGGCCGGCTGGTTCGGCTTTAACGCCGGTTCGGCCCTCGAAGCGGGCGACGTTGCCGCGCTGGCCTTCATCAATACGCTGCTGGCCACCGCCTGCGCCACCATGTCGTGGATGTTCGGCGAATGGATCACCAAGGGCAAGCCATCGATGCTGGGCGCCGCTTCCGGCGCCGTGGCCGGCCTGGTGGCCATCACCCCTGCGGCCGGTTTCGTCGGGCCGATGGGCGGTTTGGTGATCGGGTTGCTGGCTGGTATTATTTGCCTGTGGGGTGTGAATGGCCTGAAACGCCTGATCGGTGCCGACGATGCACTGGACGTGTTCGGCGTGCACGGCGTGGGCGGCATTCTGGGCGCCTTGCTGACCGGCGTATTTGCCTCGCCGTCGCTGGGCGGCACCGGCATCTGGGATTATGTGGCGAACAAGCCGTCGGCCGACTATTCGATCAGCGGCCAGGTGATCACGCAGGCAACCGCCGTCGGCACGACCATTCTCTGGTCGGCCGTGGTGGCCTTCATTGCCTACAAGCTGGTGGACCTGGTCATCGGTCTGCGGGTACCGGAAGAAGAAGAGCGGGAAGGTCTGGACATTACCAGCCACGGCGAGTCGGCCTACCATTCCTGATTGCTTCTGACCTTCGGCCCGCGCAAACGGGTCGTCCGGGCGCCCCACGGGGCGCCTTTTTGCGTTGATGGGCCCCGAAACACTTTAAAATAAGGAATCCGCCCCGATTTATGCGGAACACATTATCGATGAAGCCTTAAGGACGTCACTCCATGGTTCCCCACCTCGCCACAGCCCTCACCGGCCCGCTCCTCGACCTCGAGAAAAAAATTCTGGGGGCCACGCCCGCCATCGAGCGCTGGTTCCGGATGGAGTGGCAGGAACACACGCCGCCGTTCTATTGCTCGGTCGACTTGCGCAACGCTGGCTACAAGCTGGCCCCGGTCGATACCAATTTATTCCCCGGTGGATTCAACAATCTTGCCACCGAGATGCTGCCGCTGACAGTGCAGGCGGCCATGGCGGCGATCGACAAGTATTGCCCGGACGCGCGCAACCTGCTGCTGGTGCCCGAAAGTCACACCCGCAATCCCCACTACCTGCAAAACGTCGCGCGTCTGATGCAGATTTTCCGCCAGACGGGCTTGCACGTGCGGCTCGGCTCGCTGTCGCCGGACATCACCCAGCCCACGCCGCTGGCGCTGCCTGATGGCAACATGCTGGTGATCGAGCCGATGGTCAGGTCAAGCAATGGGCGCCGGCTGGGGCTGGTGGACTTCGATCCCTGCACCATTTTGCTGAATAATGATTTGTCGGCCGGCATCCCGGCGATCCTGGAAAACATCCATGAGCAGTCGCTGCTGCCGCCGCTGCATGCCGGTTGGGCGCTGCGCCGCAAGAGCAACCACCTGGCCGCCTACGATGAAGTAGCGAAAAAATTCGGCAAGCTGATCGATGTCGACCCGTGGATGGTCAATCCCTTCCACGCCAAGTGCGGCGAGATCAATTTCCAGGAAGACAACGGCTCCGAATGCCTGGCCGACAATGTCACCATGCTGCTGGCCAAGATCCGCAAGAAGTACAAGGAATACGGGATCAAGGAAAAGCCCTTCGTCATCGTCAAGCCCGATGCTGGGACCTACGGCATGGGCATCATGACGGTGCGCGACGCGAGCGAAGTGAAGGACCTGAACCGCAAGCAGCGCAACAAGATGTCCGTGATCAAGGATGGGGTCGAAATTACCGACGTCATCATTCAGGAAGGCGTGCCGACCTTTGAAAGTGTTCAGGATGCGGTGGCCGAACCGGTGGTGTACATGATCGACCGCTATGTGGTGGGCGGTTTTTACCGGATCCATGCCGAGCGCGGGGTCGACCAGAACTTGAACGCCCCCGGTTCGCAATATGTGCCGCTGGCGTTTGCCCAGCAGCATGCCGTGCCGGACTTGAAAGCCAAGCCGGGGACGGCCGCGCCCAACCGGTTTTATGTATATGGGGTGGTGGCGCGTCTGGGCTTGCTGGCCGCGTCGCTGGAGATGGAGCGCACGGATCCCAATCCCGAGGTGTATTGACGCGTTCCTGGCGGCGCTTGGCGCAATGCGCTGCGCTGTTGCGCCCTACGGATAGACGGGATTTGCCGCGCATTGCGCCGCGTTCCCGCGACCTGATCTGCCCTTGTCAAGCCAACATTGCCGTTTCCGGCTAAAATCAGCTCATTACCCCCACTGGAAACGTCCATGAAAATCGCTTTCCTCGCCGATCCGCTGGCAGGCTTCAAAACGTACAAGGATTCGACCTTCGCCATGATGCGCGAGGCGGCCCGCCGCGGCCACACGATCCACGCGTTCGAGCAAAGCGACATGGCGCTCGACGAAGGCGTCGTCACGGCCAACGTGGCCCACATTACCCTCACCGGCCAGCTTGACAACTGGTTCGTGCCCGCTCCCAAGGCCGCCTGCCGCCTGTCCGAATTCGACGCCGTCCTGCAGCGCAAGGATCCGCCCTTCGACATGGAGTACGTCTACGCGACCTACCTGCTCGAACTGGCGCAAAACCAGGGCGCGCGCGTGTTCAACAAGCCATCGGCAATTCGCGACCATAACGAAAAGCTGGCGATCGCCCAGTTCAGCGAATACACCTCGCCCACGCTGGTCTCGTCCGATCCGGCGCGCCTGCGCGCTTTTCACGTGCGCCACCAGGATGTGATTTTCAAGCCGCTCGACGGCATGGGCGGCGCCGGCATTTTCCGCATCAAGAGCGACGGCATGAATCTCGGTTCAGTCATTGAAACCTTGACCCTCAACGGCGCGCGCACCATCATGGCCCAGCGCTACATCCCTGAGATCGTCAAGGGCGACAAGCGCATCCTCGTCATCAATGGCAAACCGGTGCCGTTCGCGCTGGCGCGCATCCCGCAGGGCGATGAAATCCGCGGCAATCTGGCCGCCGGCGGCGTGGGCGTGGCGCAGCCGCTCACCGCGCGCGACCGCCACATCGCCGAGGCCATCGGGCCGATTCTGGCCGCGCGCGGCTTGCTGCTGGTAGGATTGGATGTGATTGGCGAGTGCCTCACCGAAGTGAACGTGACCAGCCCGACCTGCTTCCAGGAGATCACCGACCAGAGCGGCTTTGACGTGGCCGCGATGTTCATCGATGCGCTGGAGCTGCAGGCAGGGCGGGCATAATATGGTCGGCATCCTGTTGCTGACCCACGCGCCGCTGGGGCAGGCATTCATCGCCGCCGTGGCGCACGTGTTTCGCGGCCCCACCGAGCGCTTCGAGGCGATCGACGTCAACGCCGACCAGGATCTGCTCGAAGTGAACGCCATGGCGCGCGACGCGATTACCCGTCTGGACGACGGCAGCGGCGTGCTGGTGATCACCGACATCAAGGGTGGCACGCCGGCCAATTGCTGCAACAGCCTGGCCGACGCCGGCCGGGTGGAAGTCATCGCCGGCATCAGCCTGCCGATGCTGCTGCGGGCGATCACGTACCGGCGCGACACGCTCGACGTGGTGGTCGAAATGGCGCTGGCCGGCGCGCAAAGCGGCGCGGTACGGGTCGACAACCGGGTCCGGGTAGGTCCGGCGTAAAGTTAAGGGCGCATCGGCCATAGGCTGTTGCATGGGCATCGAGACCTTCAATAAAGACGACAACAAAAATGATTCAACAAGATCTTGAGATTATCAATAAACTGGGCCTGCACGCGCGCGCTTCGGCCAAGTTCACCCAGCTGGCCGCCAGATTCAAGAGCGACGTCTGGCTGACCCGCAACGCGCGCCGCATCAACGCCAAGTCGATCATGGGCGTGATGATGCTGGCCGCCGGCAAGGGCGCCAAAGTCTCGCTGGAGGCCGACGGTGCCGATGAAAAGGAGTGTGTCGAGGCGCTGGCCGCGCTGATCAACGACAAGTTCGGCGAAGGCGAGTAATGCCGCTGGACCGTACGGCAGGCCGCTTAATAGCAGGAAACCCAGGACACTTCGGACACCCAGGACTACCAATGGCATCGTTCACGCTCCACGGCATCCCCGTCTCCCGCGGCATTTCGATCGGGCGCGCGCACTTGCTCACGCCTGCCGCGCTGGACGTCAAGCACTACCTGGTGGCCGAAGAGCAGCTTGAGAACGAAGTGCGGCGACTGCAAGATGCGCTGGCCGACGTGCACCGCGGCCTGCAGGCCCTGTGGACCGACCTGCCGAAAGACGCCCCCACCGAACTGGGCGCGTTCATCGACGTGCATGCGCTGATCCTGTCGGATCCCATGATTTCCGAAGCGCCGCTCGACATCATCCGCACCCGCCACTACAACGCCGAATGGGCGCTGGTCACGCAGATCGACGAACTGTCGGCGCAGTTCGACGAGATTGAAGACGAGTACCTGCGCGAACGCAAGGCCGACATCCAGCAAGTGGCGGAGCGCGTGCTCAAGGTGCTGATGGGGACCGCGCAGCTGGCGAGCGCACCGGCCACGGGCGACCAGTTCCAGCCGCAGATGATCGTCGTCGCGCATGACATTTCGCCGGCCGACATGCTGCAGTTTCGCGACCGCTCCTTCATCGGTTTTGTGACCGACGTGGGCGGGCAGAATTCGCACACCGCCATTGTCGCGCGCAGCCTGGATATTCCGGCGGCGGTCGGCATGTCGCAGGCCTCCTCGCTGATCGAACAGGATGACTGGGTCATCATCGACGGCGACGCCGGCGTCGTCATCGCCAACCCCAGTGCGCTGGTGCTCGACCAATACCGCGCGCGCCAGGGCGCCATGCTAAAGGCGCGCAAAAAGCTCCTCAAGCTCAAGAAAACCCCCGCCGTCACGCGCGACGGCACCACCATCACGCTGCACGCGAACATCGAGCTGCCCGACGACTGCCCCGGCGCGCTGGAGTCCGGCGCCGAAGGCGTGGGCCTGTTCCGCTCCGAATTTCTGTTCATGGCGCGCGCCGGCCACGCGCACCGCATTCCCAGCGAAGACGAACAGTTCGAGCAGTACAAAAAGGCCGTGACGGCCATGAAAGGGCGCCCGGTCACGATCCGCACGCTCGACATCGGCGCCGACAAGCCGCTCGACCAGAGCGAGCACACGGCGCTCAACCCGGCGCTGGGCCTGCGCGCGATCCGTTACTGCCTGGCCGAGCCGCAGCTGTTCCTGACGCAGTTGCGCGCCATTTTGCGCGCATCGAGCTTTGGCAAGGTGCGCCTCTTGATCCCGATGCTGGCGCACGCGTTCGAGATCGACCAGTCGCTGGCCATGATCGAGCAGGCCAAGGCCCAGCTGCGCGAGGCCGGCCACAAGTACGACGCGGCCATTGAAGTGGGCGCCATGATCGAGATCCCGGCGGCCGCGCTGGCGCTGCCGATGTTCGTCAAACGCATGGACTTTCTGTCGATCGGCACCAATGACCTGATCCAGTACACGCTGGCGATTGACCGCGTCGACTACGAAGTGGCGCACCTGTACAACCCGCTCCATCCGGCCATCTTGCAACTGATTGCGATGACCATCATGGCCGGCAAAAAGGCCGGCATCGACGTGGCCGTGTGCGGTGAAATGGCGGGCGACACCAAGCTCACGCGGTTGCTGCTGGGCATGGGGCTGCGCGAATTTTCCATGCATCCGGCGCAGCTGCTGTCGGTCAAGCAGGAAATCCTCAACTGCGACCTGACCACGATCACCCCGCACACGCGCAAGATCTTGCGCACCATGGAGCCGCACTTAATTGCGGAAGCGGTCGAACAGCTACAGATCATTTGATACGGTTTTCTGCAAGTTTATCCATATATTGAATCACTTAGCGAGCCACATGCAATCCATTGGAATCGTCACACCCCAAACGATGCGCTTTGCCGAGCCTTTGCAACTGCAGGGCGGCGCGGCGCTGGCCGACTACACGCTCATGTACGAGACCTACGGCACGCTCAACGCCGAGCGCTCCAACGGCGTGCTGGTATGCCACGCGCTCAACGCCTCGCACCACGTGGCCGGCATGTACGAAGGCGACCAGAACCCCGGCTGGTGGAACAACATGGTCGGCCCCGGTAAACCAGTCGACACCAACCGGTTTTTTGTCATCGGCGTCAACAACCTCGGTTCGTGCTTCGGCTCGACCGGCCCGATGCACGACAATCCGGCCACCGGTAAGCCCTATGGCGCATCGTTTCCCGTCGTGACGGTGGAAGACTGGGTGGCCGCGCAGGCGCGCCTGGCCGACCAACTGGGCATCGCGCGCTTTGCCGCCGTGATGGGCGGCTCGCTGGGCGGCATGCAGGCGCTGGCCTGGAGCATGATGTACCCGGAGCGCCTGGGCCACTGCGTGGTGATCGCCTCCACGCCCAAGCTGTCGGCGCAAAACATCGCCTTTAACGACGTCGCGCGCCAGGCCATTTTGTCGGACCCCGACTACCGCGGCGGCGACTTTTACGCGCACGGCGTGGTGCCAAAAAACGGGCTGCGCGTGGCGCGCATGGTGGGCCACATCACCTACCTGTCGGACGACGACATGGCCGAAAAATTCGGCCGCAAGCTGCGCAACGCGGGCGAAGGCAACAAGTACAAATTCGACTTTGGCGTCGACTTCGAAATCGAATCCTACCTGCGCTACCAGGGCGACAAATTCTCCGAATACTTCGACGCCAATACCTACCTCTTGATCACCAAGGCGCTCGATTACTTCGATCCGGCGCGCGCCTTTGACGGCGACCTGACGCGCGCGCTGGCCGCCACCCGCGCCGAATTTTTTGTAGCCTCCTTCTCCACCGACTGGCGCTTTTCGCCGCAGCGCTCGCGCGAGATCGTGCAGGCGCTGGTGTGCAACCGGCGCCGCGTAACCTACGCCGAAATCGACGCCCCGCACGGCCACGACGCCTTCCTGCTGGAAGACGCGCGCTACATCAACATGGTGCGCGCCTATTACGAACGCATCTGGGACGGCCTTGCCGCGAAAGGCAAGCCATGAACTTCAACGACCTGTCCACCCTGCGGCCCGACCTGGCCTTTATCGCGCACTGGGTGCGCGAGGGTTCGCACGTGCTTGACGTGGGCTGCGGCGACGGCGCCATGCTGCACTACCTGCAAAGCGGGAAACAATGCACCGGCTACGGCATTGAAATTGCCGACGCTTCGCTGCTGGCCAGCGCCAAGCGCGGCATCAACGTGATCCAGCAGGACATGGAAAAAGGTTTGTCGATTTTTGGCGACAATTCCTTCGACACCGTGCTGTGCCTGTCGTCGCTGCAAATGATGCAGCACGTCGAGCCGCTGCTGCGCGATATCGTCCGGGTTGGCAATGAGGCCATTGTCTCGTTCCCCAATTTCGCGTACTGGCCGCACCGGGTGGCGCTGATCAAAGGGCGCATGCCGGTGTCCAAGTCGCTCCCTTATCAGTGGTACGACACGCCCAACGTGCGCTGCGCAACCATTTATGATTTTGAGGAACTCGCCGCCGAATGCGGACTCGAAGTACTGGAGCGGGTGGCGCTGGTCAATGGCAAGCCGGTCTCGTTCTTGCCCAACCTGCGCGGCAGCTTGGCAGTATTTCGGCTGCGCAAAAAAACACTTGTCGTGCCGTAGGCGGTATCGTGTGCCTCAAAGCAGCATTTCCTGCGATGATAGTGTTATCAAGTTCACAGCATGGAATACCATTATGAATCAATTAAAAAAAGTCACCCTCGCCATTGCTTTGATCGGCTGCGTCGGCGCTACTCACGCGCAGCAGAGTTTGCCGCGCCAGATATCGTCGGTCAGTTCCGAACAGACGCCCGAACGCAATACCGAACAGGCGCCCGAACGCAATACCGAACAGGCGCCCGAACGGGCCAGCCAACAGACGCAGGGGCGCAATAGCGGGCAGGCTACGGTGCAAGATGGCATCCAGCTGCGCCCCATGCCCAAATGGCGCAAGATTGCCTCTGCCGAGACCATGGAAGCGCAATCGAAAGAGCAGTATCTGCAGCTGATGCAGCAAGCCCAGAGCAAGGGGGCGCTGGCGCCGGCCAACAATGCGCAAGTGATCCGCCTGCGCAGTATCGCCAAGCGCATCATCCCGTACACCACGCGCTGGAATCCGGAGGCGGCCAACTGGAACTGGCAAGTCAACCTGCTCGGTTCGCAGCAGGTCAACGCTTTTTGCATGCCTGGCGGGCGCATTGCGTTTTTCAGCGGCATCCTCACCACCCTCAAGCTGACCGACGATGAAGCGGCCGCCATCATGGGCCACGAAATCGCCCACGCGCTGCGCGAGCACGGGCGCGAACAGATGGTCAAGTCCACCGCCACCAATGTTGGCGCGCGCCTGGGCGGCGCCTTGCTGTCATCCTGGCTGGGCATTGACCCCAACATCACCGGTACCGTTGCCCAGTATGGCTCGCAACTGGCCTCGCTCAAGTTTTCGCGCGACGACGAGCGCGAGGCTGACCTGATCGGCCTGGACCTGGCGGCGCGCGCCGGCTACGACCCGCGCGCCGGCGTGGTGCTATGGCAGAAAATGGCCGCCTCCAGCAAAGGCTCGCCGCCGGCCTGGATGTCGACCCACCCGGGCGGTCGCGAACGCATCGAGCAGATGAACAACCACATGAACGTGCTGCTGCCGCTGTATGCGCGCGCCAAAGGCACCTCGGTCAATAGCCTGCCGCCGTACCGCACGACCGCCATGAATTAAATGGGCGGGCCTGCCGACGCCAGTGCGATGTTGTTGCCCTTGTTGCCCATGCGCGACGGCGTGGCGCCCAGCTACATGTGGGTCCAGGAGCTCGCTCCCGGCCCGGCGCTGGCCTATCTGCTGGCGCGCTTTGCCGACGTGACCGAGTCGACCTGGCGCGACCGCATGGCGCGCCGCGAAGTGATCGACGGCAGCGGCGTGGTACTCGGCCCCGACAGCCTGCTGCGGCGCGGCTTGCGCATCTGGTACTACCGCGAGCTCGACGACGAAACCCCGATTCCATTCGAAGAGCAGATCCTGTACCGCGACGCGCACCTGCTGGTGGTCGACAAGCCGCACTTTCTGCCGACCACGCCGGGCGGGCGCTTCCTGCACGAGTCGCTGCTGGTGCGCCTGAAGCACAAGCTGGGCGAAGAGCAGCTCATTCCCATCCACCGGCTCGATCGCGAGACCGCCGGCGTGGTGCTGTTTTCGCTGCGCGCCGAGAACCGCGGGGCGTACCAGTCGCTGTTCCAGCAGCGCAGCGTGGAAAAAGTGTATGAAGCGCTGGCGCCGGCGATGCCGGATCGGGCATTCCCCTTCATCCATCGCAGCCGGATGGTCGACGGCACGCCGTTTTTTCGCATGGAAGAAGCGCCGGGCGAACCGAATTCCGAAACGCTGATCGATGTGATTGAACCGCGCGCGGAGGGCATGCTGTACCGGCTGCAGCCGCGCACGGGGCGCAAGCACCAGCTGCGCGTGCACATGGCGGCCCTCGGCGCACCGATTTTGAACGATGCGTTCTATCCGGTCGCCCTGCCGATCAAGGAAGATGATTTTATCAATCCGCTCAAACTGCTGGCGCGCGCGATAGCGTTTGACGATCCGGTGAGCGGTGAGCGGCGGCGCTTTGAAAGCGTCCGCACGCTCTGAACGATTACAGCGAGTAGTCGATAATCAAGGGCGCATGGTCGGAGAACCGTTCATCCTTGTACACCGACACCGCCTTGGCCTGCGCCGCGATGCCGGGCGTGGCGACGTGATAATCGATACGCCACCCCACGTTCTTGGCATACGCCTGGCCGCGATTGCTCCACCAGGTGTACTGCTCCGGGCGCTTGTCGATGCCGCGATGGACGTCCACGAATCCCAATTCGTCGAACACGCGCGTGAGCCAGGCGCGTTCTTCCGGCAGGAAGCCTGAATTCTTCTTGTTGCCTTTGAAGTTTTTCAGGTCGATTTCATGGTGCGCGATATTCCAGTCGCCGCAAATGACCACTTCGCGCCCTTCCTTGCGCAGCTCGAGCAGATGCGGCAGGAAAAGCGCCATGAAGCGGAATTTCGCTTCCTGGCGTTCGGGCGAGGACGAGCCGGACGGGCAATACACCGAAATGATGGTCAGGTTGCCGAAATCGGCGCGCACGTAGCGCCCTTCCGCATCGAATTCCGGGCTGCCGAAGCCGACCCGTACCGCATCGGGCTTGGTGCGGCTATAGATGCCGGTGCCCGAATACCCTTTTTTCTCGGCGTAATGGAAGTGGCCGTGGTAGCCGCCCGGCGCGAGGAAATCCTCGGTCATGTCGGGCAGCTGAGCCTTGAGTTCTTGGACGCAGACAAAATCGGCGGTTTGGGAGGCCATCCAGTTGAAAAAGCCTTTTTTGTGAGCGGAGCGGATCCCGTTCAGGTTGGCGGAAATAATTTTTGGCATGGTTCCAGGGGGAGGGGTGGCGTAAAATACGGCCAGTTACTAACAATGAATTCAACAATGAGGCAATAACGTGAACAATTTGCGCCAACAGTTTATCGCGTTTTCGGTGTCCACGGGTGTGCTGCGTTTTGGCAACTTCACCACCAAAGCGGGGCGCCAGTCGCCGTATTTCTTTAATGCCGGCCTGTTCCATGACGGCGCCACCCTGGCCCGGCTAGCCCAGTTTTACGCACAGACGCTGCTCGACTCGGGTGTGCAGTTCGACATGCTGTTCGGGCCGGCCTACAAGGGCATTACGCTCGCGTCCGCCACCGCTGTCGCACTGGCCGGCAAAGGGCACAACACCTCGTTCGCCTTCAACCGCAAGGAAGCCAAGGACCATGGCGAAGGCGGCACCATCGTCGGCGCCAAGCTTGCCGGCAAAGTGGTCATCATCGACGACGTGATTTCGGCCGGCACCTCGGTGCGCGAATCGGTGGACATGATCCGCGCCGCCGGCGCCGAGCCATGCGCCGTGCTGATCGCACTGGACCGGATGGAGCGCTCCGGCAAGGACGGCGAGCTGTCGGCCAGTTCCGCGGTACAAGAAGTCAGCCAGGAATTCGGCATCCCGGTCGTATCGATCGGCAACCTCGACGACCTGTTCAGCTACCTGAACGGCGCCGGCGCCGACCCCGAGCTGCTGCAATACAAGGACGCCGTCTCCGCCTACCGCACCCGCTACGGCATCTGACCCCGGTTGTGTAGCAACTTTTTTGCTGCTTAGCCGGCCAGCTTTTTCTTCAGCAGTTCCGTCAGCTGGGCCGGGTTGGCCTTGCCTTTGGAGGCTTTCATCGCCTGGCCGATGAGCGCGTTGATGGCCGCTTCCTTGCCGGCGCGGTATTGTTCGACGGATTTCTCGTTGGCGGCCAGTACGTCGTCCACGATCTTTTCCAGCGCGCCGCTATCCGATATCTGGCGCAAGCCCTTCTGGTCGATGATGGCGTCGGCGATGTTTTCGTCGCTCGACTTCGCTTCCCACATCGCCGCAAACACTTCCTTGGCGATCTTGTTCGAGATGGTGCCGTCGGCGATGCGCTTTAACAGCAGCGCCAGCTGCGACGCTTCGACCGGCGAATCGGCAATATCGACGCCTTCGCGGTTCAGCGTCGAGGCGACGTCGCCCATCAGCCAGTTGGCGGCAAGCTTGGCGTTTTCCTTGCCGGCCTTGGCCACCACGGCTTCAAAAAAGCCGGCCATCTGCTGCGACGACGTCATGATCAGGCTGTCGTATTCGGGCAAAGCGTAGTCGCCCACGAAGCGCGCGCGCATCGCGCCCGGCAGCTCGGGCATGTCGGCCTTGATGCGGCTGATCCAGTCTTCCGATATCAGCAGCGGCGGCAAATCGGGGTCGGGGAAGTAGCGGTAGTCCTGCGCGTCTTCCTTGCTGCGCATCGAACGCGTTTCCTTGCGGTCCGGGTCATACAGGCGCGTGGCCTGCACTACCCTGCCGCCGTCTTCGATCAGTTCGATCTGGCGCCGCACTTCCACGTGCACCGCCTCTTCAATGAACCGGAACGAGTTCAGGTTCTTGATCTCGCAGCGCGTGCCAAATTCGGTCTGCCCCACCGGCCGCACCGATACGTTGATGTCGCACCTGAACGAGCCTTCCTGCATGTTCCCGTCGCAAATCCCCAGCCACACCACCAGCGAATGGAGCGCCTTGCAGTACGCGACCGCTTCGGCGGCGCTGCGCATTTCCGGCTCGGAGACGATTTCCAGCAGCGGCGTGCCGGCCCGGTTCAAGTCGATCCCGGTCATGCCCGCATAGTCTTCGTGCAGCGACTTGCCGGCGTCTTCTTCGAGGTGGGCGCGGGTCAGGTTGACGGTGCGCGTTTCGAACTTGCCATCCTTTTCAAAACCGAACGTGACCTTGCCACCGATGACCACCGGGTCGGCGAACTGGCTGATCTGGTAACCCTTTGGCAGGTCCGGATAGAAGTAGTTCTTGCGCGCGAAAATGGACTCGGGTGCGATGGTGGCGCCCACCGCCAGCCCAAAGCGGATCGCGCGCTCGACGGCGCCCTTGTTCATCACCGGCAGCACGCCCGGCAGCGCCAGGTCGACCGGACTGGCCTGCGTGTTCGGCGCGGCGCCAAAGGCGATCGCACTGCCGCTGAAGATCTTGGAGTTGGTCGTGAGTTGAACGTGGTTCTCAATACCGATGACGACTTCCCATTGCATAGAATTCTCTCTGTTGTCTTTTAGCGTGAGCGTTTTAGCTTGAGCGTTTTAGCTCGAGCGTTTAAGCGCCGGCAGGCGCGCGGGTATGCCAGTCGGTCACTTGCTGGTACTGGTGCGCGATACCCAGCAGCTTCGCTTCGGCAAAATAGTTGCCAATGATTTGCAGGCCCACCGGGCGGCTGCTGTTTTTCTCGCCTTGGCCAAAGCCGCACGGCACCGACATGCCGGGTAAGCCTGCCAGACTGGTCGAGAGCGTGAAGATGTCGGCCAGGTAGTTGGCCACCGGGTCGTTCGATTTCGCGCCCAGGTCCCACGCCACGGTCGGCGCCACCGGCCCCATGATCACGTCGCACTGCTCGCCCAGCGCCGCCTTGAAGTCGTCGGCGATCAGGCGCCGGATCTTCTGGGCCTGCACGTAATAGGCGTCGTAGTAGCCGTGGCACAGCACGTAGGTGCCGACCATGATGCGGCGCTGCACTTCAGCGCCGAAACCCTCGGCGCGGCTCTTCTTGTACATATCGTTCAGGTTGGTGTATTCGGCGGCGCGGTGCCCGTAGCGTACGCCGTCAAAGCGCGACAAGTTCGACGAGGCTTCGGCCGGCGCGATGATGTAGTACACGGGAATCGACAGCGCCGTCTTGGGCAGCGAGATGTCAACCAGCGTGGCGCCCAGCTTGACGAATTCCTCAAGCGCTGCGCGCACGGCCTGTTCCACATCGCTGGCCAAGCCTTCGCCGAAGTATTCCTTCGGCAGGCCGATGCGCAAGCCCGTCAAGGGTTGGTTCAGGTCGCGCGTAAAGTCTTCGCGCACATTGCCCTGTTCGGCCGTCAGACTGGTCGCGTCGCGCTCGTCGAAGCCGATCATTTCATTGAGCAGCAAGGCGCAGTCTTCGGCCGTTTGCGCCATCGGCCCGCCCTGGTCGAGCGAGGACGCAAACGCGATCATGCCGTAGCGCGAGACGCGCCCGTAAGTTGGCTTGATGCCGGTCACGCCGCAAAACGCGGCCGGCTGGCGGATCGAGCCGCCGGTGTCGGTGGCGGTAGCCGCCGGCGCCAGGCGCGCGGCAATTGCCGCAGCCGAGCCGCCCGAGGAGCCGCCCGGCACCGCCAGCTTGTCCCACGGGTTCTTGACGGCGCCAAAGGCCGAGTTCTCGTTCGACGAGCCCATCGCAAATTCGTCGCAATTGAGTTTGCCCAGCGTGACCATGCCGGCCATGGCGAACTTGTCGACCACGGTGGCGTTGAAAGGGCTGGTGTAATTGGCCAGCATGTTCGAGCCGGCCGTCGAACGCCAGTCGCGCGTGACGAAAATATCCTTGTGCGCGATCGGGATCCCGGTCAGCACGCCCGCGCCGCCACCGGCCAGGCGCGCGTCGGCGGCCGCCGCCTGGGCCAGCGAGAGGGCAGGGTCCACGTGCAAAAAGGCGTTCAGGTCGCTCGCTTGCGCGCGCTGCAGGTAATGCGCGGTCAGCTCGGTGCTCGATACTTGTTTTGAATGCAGCAGCGCGGACAGCTGTTTTAATGTTTTGGTATGCATGTCTGATAGTCGGTTCGTATTTATTCAATAACCTGCGGAACCAGGTACAGGCCGTCCTGGACTTTCGGTGCGCTCAATTGATAATCGTCGCGCCGGTTTTCTTCGGTGACCTGGTCTTCGCGCAGGCGCAGCGGCAAATTGCCCAATAAGGCGGCCAGCGGCTGCGATAGCGGCGCCACCCCGGTGGTATCGATTGCCTGCATTTGCTCGGCCAGTGCGAAAATGCCGTTCAATTCTGTCAATGCCACCTCGGCATGGGCGTCGTCCATGTGGAGCTGGGCCAGGTTGGCAATGCGTTTTACGTCTGAAAGCGTGAGAGACATGGCGGGATGCACGGGGCGGACCGTGTTCAAAATGTTATGGAAATGGATAGTGAAATTTGAATAACAGTGCGCTAAATCGGATAAAAGCTTGTCAATGCCGCCGATTTCACTGTGGAGTCAGGCGCGCAATACACCGGTTTTTCAGCAATTAACGCCTAAATTATAAGGTAGAATGGCGGGCTAATGCGTTGACGGCACCGAATAGGGTTCGCCGCAGCATCAGCAAGGCCGCGCCGGTGCGGGTACGTGCAAGCGCGCAGCCTGTGTTTTACGCAGTTTCCATATTAATGATCACGCGCAGCGCTTGCGCATCAGGACACACATGTTTGGTTTTTTACGCAGCTATTTTTCGAACGATCTTGCAATTGACCTGGGTACGGCAAATACACTGATTTATGTACGCGGCCTGGGCATCGTGCTCGATGAGCCGTCGGTCGTCGCAATCCGCCAGGAAGGCGGCCCGAATGGCAAAAAAACGATCCAGGCAGTGGGCAAGGAAGCCAAGCAAATGCTGGGCAAGGTACCGGGCAATATCGAGGCGATCCGCCCCATGAAAGACGGCGTGATCGCCGACTTCACCGTCACCGAACAGATGCTCAAGCAGTTCATCCGGATGGTGCACGACTCGAAATTCTTCCGTCCTTCCCCGCGCATCATCATCTGCGTGCCTTGCGGCTCGACCCAGGTCGAGCGGCGCGCGATTCGCGAGTCGGCGCTGGGCGCCGGCGCTTCGCAGGTCTACCTGATCGAAGAACCCATGGCAGCGGCCATCGGCGCCGGCTTGCCGGTGTCGGACGCCACCGGCTCGATGGTGGTCGACATTGGCGGGGGCACCACCGAAGTGGGCATCATTTCGCTCGGCGGCATGGTCTACAAGGGTTCGGTGCGCGTGGGCGGCGACAAATTCGACGAAGCCATCGTCAACTACATCCGCCGCAACTACGGCATGCTGATTGGCGAGCAGACCGCCGAAGCGATCAAGAAGGCCATCGGTTCGGCCTTCCCCGGGTCGGAAGTGAAGGAAATGGAAGTCAAGGGCCGCAACCTGTCCGAAGGCATTCCGCGCTCGTTTACCATTTCGTCCAATGAGATCCTCGAAGCGCTGACCGACCCGCTCAACAACATCGTCTCGGCCGTCAAGAACGCGCTCGAGCAAACCCCGCCGGAACTGGGCGCCGACATCGCCGAAAAAGGCATGATGCTCACCGGCGGTGGCGCTTTGCTGCGCGACCTGGACCGCCTGCTGATGGAAGAAACCGGCCTGCCGGTGCTGGTGGCCGAAGATCCGCTCACCTGCGTGGTGCGCGGTTCGGGCATGGCGCTCGAGCGCATGGACAAACTCGGTTCGATCTTCTCGTACGAATAAAGCACTTGGCCGGGCGGTGGCTGTTCCAGCCGCACCGGCCGCACCGGCTGCACCGGCCGCACCGGCTGCACCGGCCGCCTTGGCCGCCTTGGCCTCTGGTGCCGCGCGCCGTCATTATTGGAAGTCATGGAATACAGTCCGCCGCCACTCTTCAAACAAGGTGCATCCGCCCGTGTCAAGGTGACAGTTTTCGCGTTCATTTCGATCATCCTGCTGGTGGTCGATTCGCATTTCCACGCGCTCGCCTATGTGCGCCAGATTGCCGCCACGGTGCTCTATCCTTTGCAAAAAGTAGCGATGGTGCCGCGCGACGCGCTGGGCGCCATGGGGACCTATTTTTCATCCCTGTCGGCGCTGGAAAAGCAGGTGCGCGAACTAAAGATGGCCGAAGTTGCCGCCGCCCAGACCATGCAGCAGGCGCAGCAGCAATTGGCCGAGAACGTCCAATTGCGCAAGCTGATGGGCGCGCGCGAAGCGCTGCCGGTGCCCACCCTGATGAGCGAAATCCTGTACGACGCGCGCGACCCGTCAAGCCGCAAGATCGTGCTGGACCGCGGCGGCAACGACGCGGTCGTCCTGGGCCTGCCCGTGATCGACAATGCCGGCGTGGTCGGCCAGGTCACGCGCGTGTTCCCGTTCACGTCCGAAGTGACGCTGCTGACCGACCGCGAGCAGGCCATTCCCGTGCAGGTGCTGCGCAACGGCCTGCGCAGCGTGGCGTATGGGCGCGGCCAATCGGGCTTGCTGGACCTGCGCTTCGTCACGCCCAACGCCGACATTCTGGTCGGCGACATTCTCATCACGTCGGGCCTGGACGGGGTGTACCCGGCCGGGCTGGCCGTGGCCAAGGTCATCCGCGTTGAAAACAGCGCCGCCGGCGCCTTTGGCGGCGTGGTGTGCCAGCCGCTGGCCGGCATCGACCGCCATCGCCAGCTGCTGATCCTGATGGCGCTCACCAAGCTGGCGCCGCGCCCACCCGAGGAAACGGTCAAGCCGGTCAAGAAGTCGGCCCTGCCCAAAATGACGCCAAGCGGCGCGCCGGTACTGGCGCCGCCCGATTCACAGACGGCAGCAGCGCTGGTGCCGGCGGCTCCTGCGCTGCTGCCCGCGGCCCCGACCGCCGCTCCGGCTGCCACCAATCGCGCCACGCCAGCGGTACGTGCGCCGGCGCCCACCCCGGGAGTTACCCGATGAATCGCCCGCACTACATCCTGCTGCCCGTCAGCCCCCTGTTCATCGGCTTTAGCCTGACGGTGGCCTTCCTGGTCAATATGCTGCCCTGGGGGCATTTTGCCGGCGCGCCCGACTTCGTGGCGCTGGTGCTGGTGTTCTGGGGTATCCACCAGCCGCGCAAGGTCGGCATCGGCATGGCGTTTTTCATGGGCCTGTTGATGGACGTGCACGAGGCCACGCTACTCGGCGAGAACGCGCTGGCTTACACCTTGCTGTCCTATTTCGCGATCATGATCCACCGCCGCGTGCTGTGGTTTCCGGTCCTGACGCAGGCCCTGCACGTGTTCCCGCTGCTGCTCATGACGCAGGCGACCCAGGTGCTGGTACGCTACATCATCACCGGCAAAAGCTCCGGCCTGCTGTACTTTGCCGAGAGCGCGGTCGGCATCGTGCTGTGGCCCCTGATCACCTGGATGCTGCTGGCGCCCCAGCGCCGCGCCGTCGACCGCGACGACACGCGCCCGATCTGATGCCGCTCGCGCAATGACAGAAATTAAAAACAACGATCGCGAGATCCATCTTTTCCGCCTGCGCGTCACGGCGCTGTTCGGCCTGGTCTTTATCTGCTTTTCGCTGCTGGTGGCGCGCGTGGTGTGGCTGCAGGTGGTCAAGCACAGCGACTACGCCGCGCTGGCCGAGGGCAACCGGATCGCCATCGTGCCGATCGTCCCCAACCGCGGCTTGATCGTGGACCGCAACGGCGTGGTCCTGGCGCGTAATTTTTCGGCCTACACGCTCGAAATCACGCCCTCCAAGCTGCGCGCCACGCTCGACTCGGTCATCGATGAACTGGCCACGCTGGTGGTGATCGAACCGAAGGACCGCAAGCGCTTTCGCACCCTGCTGGCCGAGTCCAAGAACTTTGAAAGCGTACCGCTGCGCACGCGCCTGACCGACGACGAAGTGGCGCGCTTTACGGCACAGCGCTTTCGCTTTCCCGGCGTGGACGTGCAGGCACGCCTGTTTCGCCAGTATCCAATGGGCGAGAGCGCGGCGCACGTGATCGGTTTTATTGGCCGCATCAACGAGCGCGAAGCCAAGGCGCTGGAAGAGGGCAGCGACGGCAACAACTATCGCGGCACCGACCACATTGGCAAGGAAGGCATCGAGAAAAGCTACGAAGCGCAGCTGCACGGCCAGACCGGCTACCAAAAAGTCATCAAGACCGCCGGCGGACGCGCGGTGAGCACCATGTCGCGCACGGAGGCTACCGCCGGCAACAACCTGGTGCTGTCGATCGACATCGAGCTGCAGAAGATCCTCGAGGACGCCTTTGCCGACTTTCGCGGCGCGCTGGTGGCGATCGAGCCGTCCACCGGCGACGTGCTGGCGTATGTCTCGCGTCCCGGTTTCGATCCCAACCTGTTCGTCGACGGGATCGACAGCCAAAGCTGGAACGAACTCAATACCTCGCTCGACCGGCCGCTGCTGAACCGCCCGCTGCAGGGCACCTATCCGCCCGGTTCCACCTTCAAGCCTTTCATGGCGCTGGCCGCGCTCGAGCTGGGCAAGCGCACGGCCGGCTACACGCTCTCCGACCCGGGTTCGTTCAGCCTGGGCGGCTACCGCTGGATGGACGACAAGGCGGGCGGCCACGGCGCGGTCGACATGTACCGCTCGATCGTTATCTCCTGCAATACCTATTACTACATGCTTGGCAACGACCTGGGCATCGACGCCATCCACGACTTCATGGAGCCGTTCGGCTTTGGCCGCCTGACCGGGATTGACCTCGACAGCGAACGCAAGGGCGTGCTGCCGTCCAAGGAATGGAAGCGCACGCACTTCGCCAAGAACAAGGCGATGCAGCAGTGGCAAAAGGGCGACACGGTCAACATCGGCATCGGCCAGGGCTTCAACAGCTATACCATCTTGCAGCTGGCGCATGCGGTGGCCACGCTGGCCAACGACGGCGTGGTCATGAAGCCGCACCTGGTCAAGATGATCGAAGACGGCACCACGCGCGTGCGCAAGCCGACGGTGGCTGCGCCGAGCTTCAAGATCGCGCTCAAGCAGGCCAACATCGACATCATCAAGCACGCGATGGTCGGCGTCACGCTCGAGGGCACCGGCAAGCTGGCCTTTGCCAACGCGGGCTACTCGGCCGGCGGCAAGACCGGCACTTCGCAAACCGTGGGCTTGAAACGCGGCGAAAAATACAATGCCAAGGCGATGAATGAACGCTTCCGCGACAATTCGCTGTACGTCGCCTTTGCCCCGGCCGACAAGCCGCGCATCGCGCTCGCCCTGATCGTGGAGAACGCCGGCTTTGGCGCCGCGATTGCCGCTCCGATCGCGCGCAAGGCGCTCGACTACCACTTGCTGGGCAAGCGCCCGGGCGGCAAGGGCGCCGCCGTGCCAACCGCGGTTGCGGTCGAAGAGCTCGACGCCGTCCCGCCCGACCCGGTGCCCGAGACGCTATTTCAACCGGGCGCCCCGGCGCCCGCGCCCAAGGAATAACCGCATGCGTATCAATGAACGGCGCTCGCTCTGGCGGCGCATGAAACCGTACATCCTGGTCTTCGACGCGCCGCTGGCGATGATCCTGTTCCTGCTGCTGGCCACCAGCCTACTGACGATGTACTCGGCCGGGATCGAGTTCCCGGGCCGCTTTGAAGCGCAGATGCGCAACACCCTGATCGCCTTTTTGATCATGTGGGCCGCCGCGCTGGTACCCCCGCAAACGCTGATGCGCCTGGCCGTGCCGATCTACACGGTCGGGGTGGCGCTGCTGGTGGCGGTGTTCCTGTTCGGCGTGGTCAAGAAGGGCGCGCGCCGCTGGCTTTATATCGGCACCGATATCCAGCCGTCCGAGATCATGAAGATCGCGATGCCGATGATGCTGGCCTGGTATTTCCACCAGCGCGCGGGCATGGCGCGCTGGCAGAATTTTGCCATCGCCTCGGTGCTGCTGGCCGTGCCGGTGGGGCTGATCCAGCTGCAGCCGGACCTGGGCACCTCGCTGCTGGTGCTCTCGTCGGGCTTTTACGTCATCTTTTTGGCGGGGCTGTCGTGGAAGGCGCTGGGCGGGCTGTTCTTCGCTGGCGCGGCCAGCCTGCCGGTGGCCTGGTCGCTGATGCACGACTACCAGCGCGACCGCATCATGACGCTGATCGATCCCACCAAGGACCCGCTGGGCAAGGGCTTTCACATCATCCAGTCGATCATCGCGATCGGCTCGGGCGGCTTTTCGGGCAAGGGCTTGCTCAAGGGGACCCAGTCGCACCTCGAATTCGTCCCCGAGCACACCACCGACTTCATTTTTTCGCTGTACTCGGAGGAGTTCGGCCTGGTCGGCATCCTGGGACTGGTGCTGATCTACCTGCTGCTGATCGGGCGCGGGCTGATCATCGCCGCCAATGCACCGAGCCTGTTCACGCGCCTGCTGGCCGGGGCGATTGCCATGATTTTCTTCACCTACGCCTTTGTCAACATGGGCATGGTGAGCGGGATTTTGCCGGTGGTCGGCGTGCCGCTGCCGTTCATGAGCTATGGCGGCACCGCGTTTGGTACACTCGGGCTCGGTGCAGGTATCCTGATGAGTATTCAGAGGCATCGAAAACTAATACAAACCTGATACGAAAGGCGCGATGAACGTGTCGAGACACCCCCCACTGATCATCGCCGCCAGCTTGCTGGCGCTGCTGTCGGGCTGCGCCGAAACGCCGCTGGTCGGCGGGCGCGGCCACATGCCGGCGCCGCCGCTGCGCGCCGCCAGCCATCCTCCCCTGCGCGCCGAGTTGCCCGCGCTGCCCCCGCCGGCGACCAGACCGGGCGGCTACTACATGGACGACGGTCCGGAAGACTCGCCCCCGCCCAACCTGGAACAGGTGCCCGATGCGCAGGTGCGCTTCGAGCCGTATTCGCGCTATGCGAACCGGCCGTATGTCGTCTTTGGCAAAAGCTACACGCCGCTGTTGAACGAGCAGCCTTTCATTCAGCGCGGCGTCGGCAGCTGGTACGGCAAAAAATTCCACGGCCAGAAAACCTCGTCGGGTGAGCTCTACGATATGTACAAGATGACGGCCGCCCATCCGACGCTGCCGATTCCTTCGTATGCGCGCATCACCAGCGTGGCCAGCGGCAAGCAGGTGGTGGTGCGCATCAACGACCGCGGTCCCTTTCATGCGTCGCGCATCGTCGATGTCTCGTACACGGCGGCCGTCAAACTGGGGCTGCTGCAAAACGGCAGCCACGAAGTGCGGCTCGAACGCTTGCTGCCGGACGCCGGCACGCGTCTGGCGACGGTGCGCCGCAACGCCACCGAGCCCGATGAAGCGCGCCAGGGTCCGCTGCAGGCGGCGGCCGAGCTTAATCAGCTGATTGTCGAGAACAAGGCCGAGATCAAGGCCCTGAAGGTGCATCCGGCGAACGGCTCCGATGAAGCGCCGATGGCGGTAGCGGTGGCCGCGCCGGCGGGCGGATTTTATGTGCAGATGGGCGCTTTCAGCCGGGCCGACAAGGCGGCCGAGATCCGCGCCAGGATCATGGGCAATGGCTGGGCCGGTGCGGGACTGGACGTTGTGTCTTTCGGTGCGCTGCACCGTGTGCTGAGCGGCCCGTTTGGCACCCGCGCCGAAGCGCAGGACGCGGCGCGCGACGTGGCCGGTTCGCTCGGGCTGCGCCCGATCGTGATAAAGCGATAGACTTACTTGCAGGTGCGCGTATCGGCCGTGAATTTTGCGGCGATAGCGTCAAGCTTGGCGCGCGTGTCGGCATCGATATTGCGGAAGCGGTAGACCAGCCTGGTTGCGGCGCTCGAGCGGCCGGCCACCTTGGCGCCGACCACGCCCTGCTTTTTGAGTGCCGCCATCAGCGTCTGCGCCGCCGCCTCCGACTTGAATACGCCCAGCGAAATGGCCCACTTGGTCGGCGAGCTGTCGTTCATGATGAAGAAGTTGCTCACCCCTTGCGCTTTCAGTTCCGCCGCCTTTTTGTCGGCCGCTTCCTTGCTGCCCAAAGGCGGGATCATCACCATGTGGCTAGTGATTTCCTGCCCCGTCACTTCTTCCTGCGACTGCTTGTCGGCCAGCTGCAAGGGCGCCACCTGGCGCTCGAAGCGGCGCGCCTCGGCGGCGGCGAAGTTGCCGATCTCGGTGCACGCGATCAGCGCGCCGGCGGCGCTCGTCTCTGTCACCGCTGGTGCCGCGGCCTCCGGCGAGGTTGGGAGAACCGGCGGCAGGCCCGCCGGCTGCAGGCGCAGCTTGTCGGTATTGATCTGGTTCTTGATGCGCCCCGGTTCGCGCTCGCCGGCCTTGAAGCTGCCGAGCGCCCCATGGTCATAGGCGAACAGCACGGCGTTCAGGCCCAGCAAAGTCCAGAAGATTAATTTCAGCACAGGCTATCCCGTTGTGGGGTGTGAAGCGGCGGCGGCCCGTTGCAGGCCGATCAGGACGATATTATCGACCATCCGGTGCGCCACTGTCAGCACCGGCGCAATAAACGGCGCGGCGCCGCCCGAGACGATGCACGCTTGCGCGCGGTGCAGCGCGCAGGCCCGTTCGATGGCGCCGGCCTGCGCCGACAGGCAGCCTGCCATAATGGCGTCGTCGGTATTGTCGGCAAAGCCGGCCGTGAGCGTTTTTCCCAGTTCAACTGAAGGCAACTGCGCGGTGTTCCTGGCCAGCGAAGCGGCCATCAGGCCCAGGCCCGGCAAGATCATGCCACCCAAAAAACGTCCGTCGGCGCTGACGGCATCAATCGTGGTGGCGGTGCCGCAGGTGGCCACTACGAGTGCCTGACCAGGGGCCAGCGCGCGCGCGCCCAGCGCGGCGGCAAAGCGATCGCACCCGAGCTGGCCGGGATTGCGGTAGCCGTTGCGCATGCCGTCCAGCTGGGGCAGCGACGCGAACCAGTCGATGGTGGTGGTGGGCAGCATCAGCTGCAGCTGGTCGCGCAGCTTGGCTCCCGCCACGTTGGCCACCACCGCGCGCACGACCCTGCGGCCCTGCCAGCAGGCCGGCAGATAATTGAGTTCGGCGTGCGACACGGCGCCCGCGTCAACCCACTGGCCCAAAGGCGCGCCGGATTCTGCCAAGGCCCACTTGATGCGCGTATTGCCGGCGTCGATCAGCAGCAGCATCGGCTTATGCCTGCGCGCGCAGCGACACGTCGCCGGCCACGATGGCGATGCGGCCGGCGGCGCTGTCGAGCAGCAGCGCGCCGCTGTCGTCAACGCCGGCGGCAATGCCTTCGGCCACGGTCACGCCGCCGTCGACAATCTGCACCATGCTGCCCTGGTGGGCGTGCAGGCGGTTCCAGCGCGCGCTGAAGGCCGCAAAGCCAAGCTGGCCGAACTGGTCGAGACTAGCCGCGAGGTTCGACAGCAGGGCTGCCATCAGGGCGTCGCGGTCCATTGCCGCCAGCCATGGCGCGCTGGCTGCAGGGCGGCCGATGCGCTGTTCGAGTTCGTCGGGCAAATGCAGGTTCAGGCCGATCCCGATTACTGCCCACACGGCGTCGTCCGGGGCGCTCCGGGTTTCAATCAGCACGCCGGCCAGCTTGGCGCCATCCTTGAGCAAATCGTTGGGCCACTTGAGCTGCACGTTGACGCTCAGGCTGGCCAGCGTTTCAGCCAGCGCCACGCCCACGGCCAGCGGCAAGCCTGCCAGCGCGTGCAGCGGGCAGTGGAACTTCCACGCCACTGAAAACGTCAGCGAGCCGCCTTCGGCCGACAGCCAGCTGCGGCCCGCCCGGCCGCGCCCGGCGTTCTGGCGCTCGGCGATCAAGACCGTGTTGCGCGCCTGGTGCGCGCTGCGTGCCAGCAGGTCGGCATTGGTGGAGCCGGTTTCAGCGACCACTTCAATGTCGGCTACCGCGTTGAATGCGGGGCCGCAAATGCGGGCAATCGCCGCGCCGTTCATGCTTCGCCTGCCGGGTCTTTACGTGCGGGGTCGATGCGGGCCGGGTCTTTACGTGCTTTATGCGGCGCCTTGGAAAACGCGAAGTCGTACAACCAGTTGGGCAGCATGCGCAGCAGCTTGGCCACCACGCCCATTTGCCACGGGATGACGCGGTAGCTGACGCCGCTGGCGACCGCGCGCGCGGCCTTGGCGGCAAAGCGCTCGGCCGGCATCAGGAACGGCATCGGATAGGTGTTTTTTTGGGTCATCGGAGTGGCGATATAGCCGGGCGCGATGGTCACCACGTCAATGCCGTAGGGTTTTAACTCCAGCCGCAGCGACTCGCAGTAGCACACCACCGCCGCTTTCGAGGCGCTGTAGGCGCCGGCGCCGGGCAGGCCGCGCACGCCGGCCACGCTGGCGATGCCGACCAGGCGGCGCCGCCCGGTCTGGGCTTTCATGCTCTCGATGAAGGGCGAGAAGGTGGCGAAGGTGGCGCTCACGTTGGTGCTGAGGATGGCGTCGAAAACTTGCTGGTCTTCGGGGTGTTCGGTCAGGGTGCCGTGCGAGACGCCGGCGCAGGCGATGACGATGTCGGCGCCCCCGGCGCGCGCGATGAAGTCGTGCGCCGCGCTGGTCAAGGCGGCATGGTCCGTCACGTCCAGCGCATAGACGGCGTGCCGTTCGGGATGCGGCAATTCGGCCACCAGGGCGGCAAGCACCTCGGCGCGCCGCGCCACCAGGCCCAGCATCGCGCCTTGCGCGGCGTATTCGCGCGCGAGCGCCGCGCCAATGCCGCTCGAGGCGCCGGTGATGAAAACGCGCATCATGCGCCGACCGCGTGCAGCGTCACTTCTTTTCTGCCAGCGCTTTGGCCACCAGATAGTCCATGACCTTGAGGGCGGCCTGCTGGCTGTCCGCTTCGCCCAGCGGCGGGGTGACGGCCGAGCTGACCTGCTGCGGCGAGGTGATGAAGCGGCCATCGATGGCAACCGTCGGCCACTGGCGAATCTGGTAAGCCTCGGCCAGGCCCTTGGCGCGGTTGACGCGCGAGGCGGTGCCGAAGGAACGGTAGGCGTCGCCCAGCTTTGCGCGGTCCAGGCCGGCGCCGCCCGCCCATCCAAGAATGGCTTCGTCGCTCGTCAGGCGCAGGTTGCTGACGTGGATGGCGTCAAATACCTTAGCGTGGTTTTGCTCGAGCACGCCCATGCCTTCCAGCGTCACATACAGGCGCTGCAGCGGCTGCTCGGCGGCGCTGAAGGCCACGTGCACGCGCCGGAAGACGACCTTGTTCTGGTTTTTTCGGACCCAGTCGGCCAGCGCCGGCTCGAACGCGTGGCAGTGCGGACAGGCGTACGAAAAGAATTCGGTGACTTCGACCTTTTTACCGGCGTCGGTGTTCTGGACGTTGGGCAGGACGCGGTATTGCTTGCCCTCGACGGGAGCGTCGGCGGCGGACGCGCTTGCGGCAACGCCCAGGGTCAGGGCAAACAACAGCTTCTGGATCAAACGCATGGTGGGTCTCCGTGGTTACTTCTGGTTTTTGACAATGGCGACATCGATGCCGCTGTCGATCAGTTTGGCGCGCGCCTTGTTCATCGCTTCCACCTGCGGGAAGGGGCCGACCCGGACCCGGTGCAGCACGCCGCTCTCGTTGGGCTTTTCGCTGATCGACGCTTCAAAGCCGAGCAGCGCGAGCTTGGCGCGCGTGTTTTCGGCGTCGTCGATTTCGCGGAAGGCGCCGGCCTGCAGGTAGTACGTCACCTTTTCGTCGCCCGTGTCGGGCGCCACCGGCTTGGGCTGGATGTTGGCCGCCTCGGACGGCTTGGACTCCGGCGCCATCTTGGCTTCGGTCGTAGGTTTAGCTTCAGGCGCAGGTTTGGCCTCGGCCAGCTTGGCGTCGGCCGTCTTGGCCGGCGCTGCCGCCGCCGGAGGATCCATTTTCTTGACCGCCTCGCCCAGCGGATCATCCTGCTTCTGCTTGTCCGCCACTTCCTTGTTGGCCTGGCGCGCCGCTTCCTTGTTGCCGTACATTGGCTTGTTCGGGTCCGCGATCTGGTCCGGACTCGGGTCGGCCATCTTGCCCGCCTTGCCGGATTTGTCGGTGAACGGCGTGCCGCCCTTGGTGATCAGGAGCGCGACGGCCACGGCGATGACCAGGCCCACGATCAGGCCGATGATGACGCCGGTGAGCGTATTGCCGCGCTGGCGGAAAAGGGTGGTGGAAGCGAATGTCATGGAAGTCTTTTAATAAGCGACGATTACATCTGGGTTGGCAGTGACGGGACGGCTTTACATCTGGACCGGCGCCGAGACGCCGATCAAGGCCAGGCCATTGCGCAGCACCTGGCGCGTGGCATGCATCAAGGCCAGGCGCGCCATCTTGAGCGTGGCGTCCTCGACCAGCACGCGCTCGGCAAAATAAAAGCTGTGCAGGTTGGCGGCCAAGTCGCGCAGGTAGAACGCGATCTGGTGCGGGCCAAGTTCGCTCTGCGCGCGCGCGAGCACTTCCGGGTAGCTCGCCAGCGTGGCCAGCAGCGTCAGTTCGGTGGGCGCGGTCAAGGGCGACAGGTCGGCCGTAGCCAGCGCGGCTTCGTCGCCGGTGAACTGCTCGAGCATGCGGCAAATGCGCGCATGGGCGTACTGCACGTAATACACGGGGTTTTCATCGGACGTCTTGAGGGCGACGTCGACGTCGAACACGAATTCGGTGTCGGCCTTGCGCGAAATAAGGAAAAAGCGCACCGCGTCGCGCCCCTTGGCGATGTTGCCGTCGCCGGACCATTCGATCAGGTCGCGCACCGTCACGTACGAGCCGGCGCGCTTGGAGATTTTCACTTCGGCGCCGTCCTTCATGACGGTGACCATTTTATGCAACACGTAGTCCGGGAAGCCCTGCGGGATGCCCTGGTCAAGCGCCTGCAGGCCGGCGCGCACGCGCGCGATCGTCCCGTGATGGTCGCTGCCCTGGATGTTGATGGCCTGGCCGAAGCCGCGCTGCCACTTGACGAGGTGATACGCCACGTCCGGCACAAAATAGGTGTAGCCGCCTTCGGACTTGCGCATCACGCGGTCCTTGTCGTCGCCAAAGTCGGTGGTGCGCAGCCACAGCGCGCCATCCTGCTCGTACGTCTTGCCGGACTTGATCAGCGCCTCGACCGCCTGCTCGACCTTGCCGTCTGCGTACAACGACGACTCGAGATAGTAGTTGTCGAACTTGACGCCGAATGCGAGCAAGTCGATGTCCTGCTCGTTGCGCAGGTAGGTGACGGCGAACGGGCGGATCGAATCGAGGTCGTCTGCATTGCCGCTGCCGGTGACGGGCGCGCTGTCGCTGGCCGACACGGTCTTGCCGGCCATGAAGTCGGCTGCGATATCGGCGATGTAGTCGCCGTTGTAGGCAGCTTCAGGCCACTGCGCGTCGCCCGGCTTGAAGCCCTTGGCGCGCGCCTGCACCGAAGCTGCCAGGGTGGCAATCTGCACGCCGGCGTCGTTATAGTAAAACTCGCGCGTGACGTCAAAGCCTTGCGAGTCGAACAGGCTGGACAAGGCGTCGCCGAGGGCGGCCTGGCGGCCATGGCCCACGTGCAGGGGGCCGGTCGGGTTGGCCGAGACGAATTCGAGGATGACTTTTTTGCCGGCGCCGGCTGTGCTGCGACCGAAAGCGGCTTTCTGGTCCAAAATGGCCTTGACCACCGCCTGCTTGCTCGACGCCGCCACGCGCAGGTTGATGAAGCCGGGGCCGGCGATGTCGGCGCTTTCGACCAGGGCCTTGCCGGCCGGGTTCTCGAGCAGGGCGGCGACGATTTTCTGGGCCAGCTCGCGCGGGTTCATCTTGAGCTGCTTGGCCAGCTGCATGGCGATATTGCAGGCGACGTCGCCGTGCGAGGCGTCGCGCGGGCGTTCCAGCACGACGTTGGCGGTAATGTGCGTTCCCCCGGCCCCTTCCAGAATGGGGGCGAGGGCGTCCTGGAACAGGGCGACGATTTCTTGTTTTTGCGAGGCGAGCATGTGCGGTGTTCTATAGAGTAAAAGAGCGGTGGCCGGGCCACAGGCATAGTTGGGTCCAATTATACTGGTTTGGGCAGGGGCTGAGCAGTGTTGGCGCGGGGTCGGACCCCGGTGTTTCTTTTAGGGGGTCTGAGCCCGGTTCGACGGCGGCGCCGGCAGCCTGCCCTAAGTCCCCGCCGCACCCGGGTCAGACATGCCTGTGTCCAGCCGACCGCGATGCGGTGTTGTTTTATCAGCCACCCGAGCGTGCTTAAGCCTCGCGCAAGTCTAACCCGGTACAATTGCGTCTTTATAAAGCATCAAGATCGCCACTGCCATGACCAACAAGCGCCCGACGCTCTCCATCAAGCCCGCCGCGGCCAAGCCGGCTGCGCCCCGCGTTCGCGCCAGCTACGAAGTCAAGCCGGTGCTGCAGCCGGGCTACCGGCCCAACCTGAAGCCCGATTCGCTGGCGCTGGCCCTGCTGGGCGCGGCCAACGCGGTGGCCCAGGTGCGCGGCGGCGCGGCCTTGCCGCAGGCGCTGCTGACCGCCTTTGGCGTCACCAATGCCACGCCGCAGACCCGCGGCGCGATCCAGGACATCGCGTACCGCACCATGCGCCAGCTCGGGCGCAGCGAAGCGCTGCTCGGCCTGATGACGTCCAAGGCGCCGGAGCCGGCCATGCTCGCCGCGCTGCTGTGCTGCGCCATCTCGCTGATCGACTCGCCCGAGGGCGCCGCCGCCCCGTATGAAGAATTTACCGTTGTCGACCAGGCCGTGACCGTCGCCGCCTCGCATCCCGACATGGCGCACGCCAAGGGCATGGTCAACGCCGTGCTGCGCCGCTTCCTGCGCGAACGCGCCGAGCTGGTCACGCAGGTATTGACGCAGCCGGTGGCGCAGTATAACTACCCGCAGTGGTGGATCGACGCTGCCAAGGCCGCCTATCCGAGCGCCTGGCAAGCCATCCTCGCGGCCGGCAACGCGCAGCCGCCGCTCACCTTGCGCGTGAATGTCCGCAAGACGAGCGTGCCCGCGTACCTGCAACTGCTGCAGGACGCCGGCATTGGCGCCACCCAGATCGGCCCGTCCGCCGTGCGACTTGACAAGGCGATCGGCGTGGCCGCCATTCCCGGTTTCGACCAGGGTTTGAGCTCGGTGCAGGACGCCGGCGCCCAGCTGGCCGCAACGCTGCTCGACCTGCACAAGGGCATGCGCGTGCTCGACGCCTGCGCCGCGCCCGGCGGCAAGACGTGCCACATCCTGGAGCTGGCCGAGGTCGACGTCACCGCCATCGATTCGGACCCCAAGCGATTGGTGCGGGTCGAGGAAAATCTTGAACGCCTGGGTTTGAGCGCCACCCTGAAGGCCTTTGAAGCGCAAACCACAGTATGGTGGGACGGCCAGCAGTACGACCGCATCCTGGCCGACGTGCCGTGCACGGCCTCGGGCATCGTGCGGCGCCACCCCGACATCCGCTGGCTGCGGCGCAAGGGCGACACGCTCCAACTTGCAACACTTTCGGCCAAAATTCTCGACAATCTTTGGCAGATGCTGCGCCCGAATGGTAAATTGCTGTTCGTGACTTGCTCGATCTGGCCCCAGGAATCGGAGGCACAGGCGGCCGCTTTCGCGGTGCGCCACAATGCAACGCGCCTGGACGCGCCAGGCCAACTGCTTCCAGAGGGCAGTGCCAGTGCCGATCACGACGGTTTGTTCTACGCCCTGTTTCAGAAAAACGCGGCGTAACCGGTCTTCCGACAATGCGATCGACTTTTAAGGCTCTGGCTCACCTGTGATCTCACGCTTTCTCCGACTCCTTGCCTGCCAGCTGCTGCTGGTGTTTGCGTGCGCGCAGGCGCAGGCGGCGGACGGCATCGATATCACGCGCGCCAACATCGAGCTGTCCGAGGAAGGTTACCGGCTCTCGTCGGTGTATGCGTTCGAGCTCAATCACGGCCTGGAAGACGCGATCCAGCATGGCGTGTCGCTGTACTTCACCACCGAAGTGGAACTGACGCGCCCGCGCTGGTACTGGTATGACGAGCAGGCGGTCGACAAGCGTCAGACCACGCGCATCCACTACGACATCCTCACGCGTCAATACCAGGTCTCGGTACTGGGCAGCATGCAGCAAAGCTTCGCCACGCTCGAAGACGCGATGGTGCTGGTGCGCCGGCCGCCGCGCTGGATGGTGGCCCCGCGCGGGGCGCTTAAACCCGGCGAGACGTACGACGTCACGCTGCGCATGTTCATGGACCGCGAACGCCTGCCCAAGCCGATCCAGGTCAATGCCTCGAGCAATTCGCAGTGGCGCCTGGAGTCGCGCGATAAAAAGTTCCAGTACAAGGCCGAATAAGCCGTGAGCCAAGCCCTGCGCTACGCATTCATCGTCGGCGGCGCCATTGTCAGCATTTTGCTGTTCCTGCTGGCCACCGCGTCCTCCAATTCCGGATTTTTCGACCGCTATTATTCCTGGCTGCTGGGCCTCAACGCCGCCATTGCCGGCGCGCTGCTGCTGTTCGTGGTGGTGGCGCTGGCGCGTCTTTACGCTCGCTACAAGAGCGGCAAGTTCGGCTCGCGCCTGATGACGCGCCTGGTGCTGCTGTTCGCCGGCATCGGCATCTTGCCGGGGCTGGTGATCTTTCTGGTGTCGGTGCAGTTCGTCTCCCATTCGATCGATTCCTGGTTCAACGTCAAGATCGAGGCGGCGCTCGAATCGGGCGTGAACCTGGGCTTGGCCGCGCTCGACCAGTCGCTCGGCGAACTGGGCGCCAGCGCCGAAATCACCGCCACCACGCTGGCCGGCCAGGACCGCCCCAGCACCCAGGATATCCTGACCCGCCTGATCGGCGAGCGCGACGGCATGATCAGCGCCATGATCATCGGCGTGGACGGCAAGGTGGTGCAAAGCGCGGCGGCCAACCGGCGCCTGTCGCTGGCGCCCGACACGCCGACCGCGCCCATGCTGCTGCAGGCCGTGATGCCGGGCGGGTATGCGCGCACCGAAGGGGCCGACCGCGATTTCAAGGACGACAGCCCGGCGCTCGCCAATCAAGGCGCGGACGCTTCTCCCGGTCTGCGCCAGCGCGTGGTGCTGGCCATTCCCGAGCCGCCCGGCGCCCAGCCGCGCTTTTTGCAGGTGATCCAGTCGGTGCCGGCCAACCTGGCCACCAACGCCCAGGTGCTCTCGACCGCCTACACCGAATACCAGGAACGCTTTGTCGCGCGCGTGGGTTTGCGCCGTATGTACATCGAAACGCTGACGCTCACGCTGCTGCTTGCCATTTTTGGCGCCGTGGCGAGTGCCTTTGTGATTGCCGGGAACCTGGCCCAGCCGCTGCTGGTGCTGGCCGAGGGCACGCGCGCGGTGGCCGAAGGCGACTTGTCGCCGCGCCCGATCGTGGCCACGTCCGACGAACTGGGCACCCTCACGCAATCGTTCAACACCATGACCGGCCAGCTGTTCGAGGCCCGCAGTTCGGTCGAGCGCAACCGCGCCGCGCTGCAAAGCGCCAAGGCCCACCTTGAATCGGTGCTTGAAAATATGTCGGCCGGCGTGATTGTGCTGGACGCCGAATTTAACGTCGTCACCTCGAACGAGGCGGTCGAACGCATCTTGCAGCACAACGTGGCCCGTCACATCGGCCAAGGTCTTTCCAGCATCGAGGGCATGGACGCCTTTGCCGCGGCCGTCACGCGCGCCTTTTCGGCCCAAAGCGCGTCGGCCGCGGGCGGTGCGCGCAAGGTGGGGCACTGGCAGCAGGAACTGGAAATTCCGCGCCGGCTGGGCAGCGGGGAAGACCACGACATCACGCTGCTGGCGCGCGGCTCGCGTCTGCCGGTGCGCGCCGGCAGCGGCTTTATCGTCGTGTTCGACGATATTTCGGACGTGATCTCGGCCCAGCGCTCGATCGCCTGGGGCGAGGTGGCGCGCCGCCTGGCCCACGAAATCAAGAATCCCCTCACGCCGATCCAGCTGTCGGCCGAACGGATGCAGATGAAGCTCGAATCGCGCCTGGAGGGAAAGGACCGCGACTTGCTCAACCGCGGCACCACGACCATCGTCAACCAGGTCGACGCCATGAAGCGCATGGTTGACGACTTCCGCGACTACGCCAAGGCGCCGCCGGCAGTGCTGCAAAAGCTTGACCTGAACGCACTGATCGAAGATATTTTGCACATGTACCTGGCCGGCGACGGCAGCGACATCATCCACCCGGCGCTCGCGTCCGGCCTGCCGGCGGTGATGGGCGACCCGACCCAGCTGCGCCAGGTGATCCACAACCTGCTGCAAAATGCGCAGGATGCGATGAACGACCGCGGCCCGGATGCGCCGCCGGCGCACATTGACGTCACTACCGAGGCGATCCACTTTCGCAGCGCCGACGGCACCGCCGGCACTGCGGTGCGGCTGGCGATCGTCGACAACGGCCCTGGTTTCGCGCCCAAGATCCTGTCGCGCGCGTTCGAGCCGTACGTCACCTCCAAGGCGCGCGGCACCGGGCTGGGCTTGCCGATGGTGAAGAAAATCATTGACGAACATGGCGGGCGGATCGAGATCGCCAATCGCGCGGACGGAACTGGCGCATCGGTCTTGATTTTGCTGTTAAAGTTATGCATGGATAGTGTATTGGCTTAAGGCTGAATTCACGCATAGAATACGGCTCACCGGCATGCGCTGCATGCCGGGCAACCCGGCCAACCAGGAAGGCATATATAGATGGCGAACATTCTCGTAGTTGATGATGAAATGGGCATCCGCGAGTTACTCTCGGAGATCCTGGGCGATGAAGGCCATGCGATCACGCTGGCCGAAAACGCCCAGCAGGCGCGCGATGCGCGCGCGGCCGGGGCTCCCGACCTGGTGCTGCTCGATATCTGGATGCCCGACACCGACGGCGTTACGCTGCTCAAGGAGTGGCAGCGCGACGGTTTGCTGACCATGCCGGTCATCATGATGTCCGGCCACGCCACCATCGACACCGCCGTTGAAGCGACTCGCATCGGCGCGCTCAACTTCCTGGAAAAACCGATTGCCTTGCAAAAGTTGCTCAAGGCGGTACAGCAAGGCTTGACGCGCGCCCAGGAAGCGGTGCGCGCCCCGGCCATCGCGCCGCGCCCCATGCTCGCGCCCCAGCCGGAAGAAAACATCAGTAGCGGCGCGACCATGTTTTCGACCCAGCCACCGCAGTCGAGCGTGCCGGTGCGCATCGGCGGCATGCCGGCCGGCGAAGGCCATGGCTTTTCGCTCAGTTTCGACTTGCCGCTGCGCGAAGCGCGCGACGCGTTCGAACGCATGTATTTTGAACATCACCTGGGCCGCGAAGGCGGCAGCATGACGCGCGTGGCTGAAAAAACGGGCCTGGAACGCACCCACCTGTACCGCAAGCTCAAGCAGCTCGGCGTGGAGCCGGGCAAGCTTGCCAAAAAAGGGGGATGAACCCTCAACTGCCGTTGGCCCGGGTGCGCGCCACGCTGGTACCCGGCGCCACGGCGGCGCTGCGCGAAGCTGCGATCGCCGCCAGCGTGCCTGCCGGGCAGCGCTGCGCCGTCATCCTCGAGGGCTTGCCTGACGGGCATGCCGTTCTTTCTCCTACCTCCCTCCTCGATGTGCACAGAATTGCGCCCGCTTGCCTTTGCTGCACCGGCAATCTCGTTTTGCGTGTAACATTAAACCGGATACTTCGTTTGCGCCCCGAAAGATTATTTGTCGGAGTAGCAAGTGTTGACCACCTTGATCAGTTGCGATCGTGGCTGCAAAACCCGCCATACGATCAGCTGTTGGAACTGACCCCGGACTTGCCAAGCACTTGAAAACGGTCCGGTTAGCCCCACCTTTGCTTACAAGAGCGAAGTGGAAAGTCTGATCGAGCGAAGGAGTGAGCATGAACATGATCTACAACAGCGAGCAGTACAGCGTGGTCGAATTCGGCGTCGATCATAACCTCGAGGCCCTGCGTTTCGGGGGCTATGAAATCGTCGACAAATCCGGCCGCTGCGAAGCTTTCATTTGCGGCAAGCTGGCCCAATCCTTCAGGCGCGACGTCAACAACCTGATCGCCAGCGAACCGACGATGGAAGAAATCGACGAGTTCCTTGGCTCGTATGATTCGCTGATGAGCCAGCCGGTCTTGCTGCATTAAAAGTAGTGCTGCGTAGTCAGTCTGCCTTGCAAGGCAGACTGACTACGCAGAGGCGCGGCGGCGCCGTGCCATGGTATTCTTGCGCCATGTGCCAATTACTCGGAATGAACTGCAATGTCCCTACAGACATTGTTTTTAGCTTTACCGGCTTCGCCATGCGGGGCGGGCGAACCGATACCCACCATGACGGCTGGGGCATCGCGTTTTTTGAAGGCGCCGGCGTGCGCCATTTTGTCGACCACCAGGCTGCCGTTGCATCGCCCGTCGCCGAACTGATCAAAAGCTTCCCCATCAAGTCAAAGAATGTCATTGCGCATATCCGCAAGGCAACGCAAGGCAAGGTTGCGCTGGAAAATTGCCATCCGTTCGTGCGCGAACTGTGGGGCCGCTATTGGGTGTTTGCCCACAACGGCGACTTAAAGGAGTTCGCGCCCACGCTTAACGGGCCCTTCCGCCCGGTAGGCAGTACGGACAGCGAGCAAGCTTTTTGCTTCCTGCTGCAAGAGTTGCGCTCCCGCTTCGGCGACCAGGCGCCTGCGCTGCCTGCGCTGCGGGCAGCGCTGGCCGAGTTGGTGCGCATCATTGCCGAGCACGGTACCTTCAACCTGATGCTATCGGACGGCTCGGCCTTGTTCGTGCACTGTTCCACCAGCCTGCACTATGTCGTGCGCCAATATCCTTTCGTCACCGCTAAATTGTCGGACGAAGATGTGACGGTTGATTTTTCACAAGTAACGACGCCTCAGGACCGGGTGGCGATCATCGTGACCGAACCGCTGACGACCAACGAGACGTGGACCAAGTTTGCTCCCGGCGAAATGAAAGTATTCGTCGACGGCTTGCCTGTGTGAAGCTGATAGCAAAATAGTCACAAATGCCACGGTTTCGGGTACATTAGCACTCTTGTTACTTGTCAACAGGGATGCCGATGAACGACCCGACCTTGAGCGCTCCCGCGCGTGACTTTTATCTGGCGCGCCAACCGATCCTGGACCGCAAGCAAGCCTTGTTTGGCTATGAACTGCTGTTTCGCAGCACGGCCGCCGGCCCCGCCAATGTCGACACTGCCATCGCCGCCACCGCCAGTGTGATCGCCCACGCCGCCCAGCTCGGGCTGGAACGGGTGATCGGCGACGCCCTGGGCTTCATCCATGTCGACGCCGAAGTGATCATGAGCGACATTTTCGTGTTCATGCCGCGCGAAAAAGTGGTGCTTGAAATCATGGACAGCCTGCCGGTGACACCGCCCGTGCTGGCGCGCATCACTGAGCTGATGCACCATGGTTTTCGCTTCGCGCTCGGCGACGTGGTGCGCGATTCGCCTGACCTGCAAAAGCTGCTGCCCTTCATCGATTTCATCAAGCTCGACCTGCGCGACATTGCCGCCGCCGATGTGGCGCGCCTGGCCGCGCTGTTCAAGCAGGGCAAGAAGAAGCTGCTGGCCGAAAAAGTGGAAACGCGGGACGATTACACCGCCTGCCTGGGCCTGGGCTTCGATTATTTCCAGGGTTTTTATTTCGCCACACCCGCCATCATTCGCGGGCGCAAGCTCTCGCCGTCGCAGCTGGCGGTGATCGAACTGATGGCGCTGGTGACGTCCGACGCCGACAACGTCGCCATCGAGCGCGCCGTCAAGCGCGACGTAACGCTGGGACTGAATTTGCTGCGGCTGGTCAATTCGGCCGCGATCGGGGCGCGCTACCGCATCGATTCGCTCAGCCAGGCCATCAACGTCCTGGGGCGGCGCCAATTGCAGCGCTGGCTGCAGATCATGCTGTACGCCGAACCGGCGCGCGCCGGCGCCGGCATGACGCCGCTGCTGGCGCTGGCCAGCACGCGCGCTCGCATGCTCGAATTGCTGGCGCAGCGCCTGCGCCCGGGGCAGCGCAGCGTGGCCGATGTCGCTTTCACGGTCGGCATCATGTCGCTGATAGACACGCTGTTCGGGATCGACATGCAAGAGATCCTGGCGCAGATCCCCGTGATCGACGAAGTGGCCGACGCGCTGCTGCGGCGCAGCGGCTTTTTCGGCGAACTGCTGCACCTGGCTGAATGCATCGAGCGCATGGAAGAAAAGGAGAGCCTGGTGGCGCCGGCCTTGCGCCAGCTCGCGCTGTCAACCGACGAGCTGGTCGAACTCGAAGTGGCCGCCTTTGAATGGACTGACAACGTTGTACGCTTTGCCATCTGACTTTTTTTGATCGGACCTTTGCATGACCCTTTTACTCAATGTGTGCGGTTTGTCCAAGTTGTACGGGGAGCGGCGCGCCGTCGACGGCGTCTCATTCCAGGTGCAGTCGGGCCAGACGGTCGGCTTGATCGGCCCCAATGGCGCCGGCAAGTCGACTACGGTGGGCATCGTGTGCGGCTTGCTGCGCGCCGATGCCGGCAGTGTAGAACTCGATGGCGTGGCGATCGGCGCGGGCGCGTCGGACGTCAAGCGCAAGATCGGTTTTGTGCCGCAGGACCTGGCCCTGTACGAGGATTTGTCGGCGCGTGAAAACCTGCGCCTGTTCGCCGCCCTGTATGGCATCAAGGGCGCGCAGATGACGGCGCGCTGCGACAAGGTGCTCTCGCTGGTCAACTTAAGTGACCGCGCGGGCGACAAGCCATCCACCTTTTCGGGCGGGATGAAGCGGCGCCTGAACATCGCCGCCGCGCTGATGCACGACCCGCAATTGCTGATCCTTGACGAGCCGACCGTGGGCGTGGATCCGCAAAGCCGCAACGCGATTTTCGACACGCTGGAAAAGCTCAAGGCGATGGGCCGGTCGCTGATCTACACCAGCCACTACATGGAAGAAGTGGAGCGCCTGGCCGACCATATCGTCATCATCGATCATGGCAAGGTGCTGGCCGACGAGAGCCCGGAAGCGCTGTACCGGCGCCTGCCGTCGCAGGCGGCGCTGAGAATCGAGCTGGCCGATGGCGCGCCTAAGGCGCTGGTCGACGCCCTGGCGGCGCTGCCGGGCGTCACAAGCGTGCATGCCGGGCCGGGCGGACTCGACATCGCGCTGGGCACCGGCGCTGACGCGCTGAGCGTCATGGCGTGGCTGCACGGGCAGGGTTGCCGCCCGCTGCACTTTGCCACCGCGCGGACCAAGCTCGAAGACATTTTCCTCAACCTGACCGGGCGCTCGCTGCGCGACTGACATGACTGCTTTTATCGCCCTGGTGCGCAAGGACCTGCTGCTGTTTTTCTCGGACCGGCGCGCGCTGCTGGTCAACCTGGTGCTGCCGATCGTGATCGCCACCTTCTTTGGCTACCTGTTCGGCGGCTCCGGAAAATCGGAGACCAGCCGGATCGAGGTCGCGCTGGTGCAGCTTGACGCCGATCCGGTGTCGGCAAAGATCGCCGCCGGCTTGAAGGGCGACGCCAGCCTGGCCGTGAGCGAGATGACGCTCGAGCAGGCGCGCAAGGAAGTGGGCAAGGGCAGGCAAAAGGCGGCCATTGTGATCCCCCGCGGTTTTGGCCAGGCGGCCGGCGCGGCGCTGTTCGGCGCCGGGGAAAAGCCGGCGATCGCGCTGCTGTACGACCCGTCGCAGCAGGTAGTGCTGGCGATGGTCAAGGGCATGCTCACGCAGCAGGTGATGCAGGTGGTCAGCGCGGAGATGTTCAATGGCCAGGCGGGGCAGGATTTCACCGGCAAGAGCATGGCCGCGCTGGACCAGCGGGACGACCCGGACAGCGTGGCGCTGAGGGAAATGCTGGGCAGCGTGAACAAATACCGGCAGCGTCCGCAAGCGGCCAGCGGCGGCGCCAAGGGTGCGCTGTCAACGCCGTTTTCGACCAGCGAAGAGCAGGTCAGTTCCGGCAGCAAGCTGGAAGGCTACAACGGCTATGCGCATTCATTTGCCGGTATGGGCGTGCAGTTCATCCTGTTTCTGGGGATCGATATCGGCATCGGGGTCCTGCTGGCGCGGCGCAGCGGCATTTTCAACCGCTTGCTGGCCGCCCCCGTCAGCCTGCAGACGGTGCTGCTGGCGCGCGCGGCGTCGGCGGCGGTGATTGCCTTGTTCTTGCTGTGTACGATCTTCGCGTTTGCGGTGGCGGTGCTGGGGGTGCGCATTAGCAATCCGGTCGGGTTTGCCGGCGTGGCGATCGCGTTTTCCGTGCTGACGGCCAGCTTCGGGCTGTTCATCGCCGCGTTCGGCAAGACGCCGGAAGCGGCGCGCGGGATTGCCGTGTTTGCCACGCTGATCATGGTGATGCTGGGCGGGGCGTGGGTGCCGTCGTTCATGTTCCCGGCGTGGGTGCAGTCGGCGGCGACGGTGGTGCCGACCAAGTGGGCCATTGACGGTTTTGATGCGATGACGTGGCGCGGGCAGGGGATGGATGCGGCGCTCATGGCGATCGGCGTGCAGCTGGCCTTTGGCGCGGTGTTCGGGCTGCTCGCGCTGTGGAAGTTCAAGCGCGAGCAGCGCGGCTGACGGGGGGCGATGCCGGTTGGAACAGCATCTCCCTGCCACATCGTCCTCGCGCACGCGGGGACCTATGGAACAGTTGCTCAGTTAAACCGTTCTATGGGTCCCCGCGTGCGCGAGGACGATGTAGGGGCGGACTGCCTGGCTGGGATCAGGACAGGTTAGGCGCCAGCCAGCGCTCAAGCACCGCCTTGTCGACGCCGCGCCGCGCCGCCATATCGTTCAACTGGTCTTCGCCGATCTTGCCGACGACGAAATACTTCGCTTCCGGATGCGCGAAATAAAAGCCGGACACGGCCGCGCCAGGGAACATGGCGAACGACTCCGTCAGTTCCATGCCGATCTCCTGCGCCTGCAGCGTCTTGAACATGTCGGCCTTGACGGTGTGCTCGGGGCAGGCCGGGTAGCCCGGCGCCGGGCGGATGCCGGCATAGCGCTCGGCGATCATGTCTTCATTGTTTAAGTCTTCACCGTGGGCGTAGCCCCACAGGTCGGTGCGCACGCGCTCGTGCATGTATTCGGCGAACGCTTCGGCCAGGCGGTCGGCCAGGGACTTCAACATGATCGACGAGTAGTCGTCGTGCGCGTCTTCGAAGCGCTTCTCGTATTTTTCGATGCCCAGGCCGGCCGTCACCGCAAACAGGCCGATGTAGTCGTTCACGCCCGACGCTTTGGGCGCGATGAAGTCGGCCAGGCACTGGTTGGGGCGCTGCACGCCGTCCACCAGCGGTTTGACGCCCTGCTGGCGCAGGCCGTAATAGGTGAACGCCACGCTGGTGCGCGATTCGTCGGTGTAGACTTCAATGTCGTCGTCGTTGACGCTGTTTGCCGGCAGCAGCGCAATGACGCCGTTGGCGCTCAGCCAGCGCCCTTCAATGACTTTTTTCAGCAACGCCTGGCCTTCGGCAAAGACCTTGCTCGCTTCAACGCCCACCACCGGATCGGTCAGGATCGCCGGGAACGGGCCGGCCAGGTCCCAGGTCTGGAAGAACGGACCCCAGTCGATGTAGCGGGCCAGCGTGGCCAGGTCGACATTCTTGAATTCGCGCCGGCCGATGAATTTCGGACGTACCGGCGCAAAGCCGAGCTTCATCTTGTTGGCGCGCGCGGCGGCCAGCGACAGGATCGGCAGCGCT
Organism: Massilia sp. TSP1-1-2; assembly: GCF_049896185.1. Taxonomy (NCBI): domain Bacteria; kingdom Pseudomonadati; phylum Pseudomonadota; class Betaproteobacteria; order Burkholderiales; family Oxalobacteraceae; genus Massilia; species Massilia sp. TSP1-1-2. The sequence continues at coordinate 61,915 of NZ_JAFCTU010000018.1, read as the reverse complement.
TTTTTATTCGCGTGCTGCTCGCGGATGCGCACGTAATCAAGCTCGATGTCTTCGATGTACTTGTCGCGGCTCTCGGGCGTGAGCAGCGACTGGGCCACCGACACCGAGCGCGATGCGTCCGGCACGTACACCACCGGGCCTTCATAGTTGTGCGCGATCTTGACGGCGGTGTGGGCGCGGCTGGTGGTGGCCCCGCCGATCAGCAGCGGGATCTTCAGCATCCGGAAGTGCGGGTCGCGCTGCATTTCCTTGGCCACGTGCGCCATCTCTTCCAGCGACGGCGTGATCAGGCCCGACAGGCCGATCATGTCCGCGTTTTCAACCTTGGCGCGCGCCAGGATCTCGGAGCAGGGCACCATCACGCCCATGTTTACGACCTCGAAGTTGTTACACTGCAGGACCACGGAGACGATGTTCTTGCCGATGTCGTGGACGTCGCCCTTGACCGTGGCAATCACGATTTTGCCCTTCGGCTTGGCGACGATGCCGGTGCGCTTTTCCTCGAGCTGCTTTTCTTCCTCGATGAATGGAATCAGGTGCGCCACGGCCTGCTTCATCACGCGCGCCGACTTGACCACCTGCGGCAGGAACATTTTGCCCTGGCCGAACAGGTCGCCGACCACGTTCATGCCATCCATCAAGGGGCCTTCGATCACGTGGATCGGGCGCCCGCCGTTGCCCAGCAATTCCTGGCGCGCTTCTTCGGTGTCCTCCACGATCCACTGCGTGATGCCGTGCACCAGCGCGTGCGACAGGCGCTGCTGCACCGTGCCTGCGCGCCATTCGAGGTTCTGCTCCTGCTGCTTGCCGCCGGCTTTCAAGGTGCCGGCAATGTCGATCATGCGCTCGGTCGAATCGGGGCGGCGGTTCAGCACCACGTCTTCGACCCGCTCGCGCAGCTCGGGCGCGAGGTCGTCATACACGCCCATCATGCCGGCGTTGACGATCCCCATCGTCATGCCCGCCTTGACCGCGTGGTACAGGAATACGGTGTGGATCGCCTCGCGCGCCGGGTCGTTGCCGCGAAAGCTGAACGACACGTTCGACACGCCGCCCGAGATCTTCGCGTGCGGCAGGTTGTCCTTGATCCAGCGCGTGGCGTTGATGAAGTCGACCGCGTAATTGTTGTGCTCTTCGATGCCGGTGGCAATGGCAAAGATGTTTGGATCAAAAATGATGTCTTCGGGCGGAAAGCCGACCTGCTCGGTCAGCACCTTGTAGGCGCGCGCGCAGATTTCCGTCTTGCGCTCGAAGGTGTCGGCCTGGCCCTTTTCATCGAACGCCATGACGATGACGGCGGCGCCATAGCGGCGGCACAATTTGGCCTGGCGGATGAATTCTTCCTCGCCTTCCTTCATCGAGATCGAGTTGACGATCGCTTTGCCCTGAACGCACTTGAGGCCCGCCTCGATCACCGACCATTTGGACGAGTCGATCATGATGGGTACGCGCGAAATGTCCGGCTCGGAGGCGATCAGGTTCAAGAAGCGAACCATCGCCGCCTGCGAGTCGAGCATCGCCTCGTCCATGTTGATGTCGATGACCTGGGCGCCGTTTTCCACCTGCTGGCGCGCTACCGACAGCGCTTCGTCGTACTGCTCATTGAGAATCATGCGCGCGAACGCCTTGGAGCCGGTGACGTTGGTGCGCTCGCCCACGTTGACGAACAGCGAATTTTCATCGATCGTAAACGGTTCCAGGCCCGACAGGCGTTGTGCGACCAAGATGTCCGGGACCACGCGCGGCGCGGTGGCGGCCAGCATGTCGGCGATCGCCTTGATGTGTTCCGGCGTGGTGCCGCAGCAGCCGCCGGCGATGTTGACAAAGCCGCTGTCGGCAAATTCGCGCAGCAGCGACGAGGTGTCGGCCGGCAGTTCGTCAAAGCCGGTGTCGCTCATGGGGTTGGGCAGGCCGGCGTTCGGGTAGATGCAGACGAAGGTGTCGGCGATTTTCGAGAGCTCTTCGGCATAGGGGCGCATCAGCGCCGCGCCCAGCGCGCAATTCAGACCAATGGTCAGCGGCCGGGCGTGGCGCACCGAGTTCCAGAAGGCGGGCACAGTCTGGCCGGACAGGATGCGCCCCGAAGCGTCGGTGACGGTCCCCGAAATCATCAGCGGCAGGCGCTGTTGCTGGGGGTTTTCGTCGAAGTACAGGTCGATGGCGAACAGTGCCGCCTTGCAGTTGAGCGTGTCGAAAATCGTTTCGACCAGCAGGATGTCGGAGCCGCCGGCAACCAGGCCGCGCACCTGCTCATGGTAGGACGCGACGAGCTGGTCGAAGGTGACGTTGCGCGCGGCCGGGTCGTTGACGTCGGGCGAGATCGATGCCGTCTTGGGCGTGGGCCCGAGGGCGCCGCAGACGAAGCGCGGCTTGTCGGGCGTGGAGTATTTGTCGCAGGCGGCGCGCGCCAGCCTGGCCGCTTGCACGTTCATTTCAAAGGCCAGGTGGGCCATGTGGTAGTCGTCCTGCGCGATCCCGGTCGCGCCGAAGGTATTGGTTTCGATCATGTCGGCGCCGGCCGCCAGGTAGCGCTCGTGAATTTCCTGGATGATGTGCGGCTGCGTCAGCGTCAGCAGTTCGTTGTTACCCTTGACGAACAGTTCGCGCGCGCCGCTGCCGGACGGGGCGGCAAAGGTGGCGAAGCGGCCGTCGGCGCCGCCGCGATAGGCTTGCTCGTCTAGTTTGTACTGCTGGATGATGGTGCCCATCGCGCCGTCGAGGATCATGATCCGGCGCGAAAGAATGTCACGCAGCAGGGTTTCAGTCGGAGAGACGGCGGAGGTGGGGGTGTTCATCTGTGTGCTTTCTGTTGGCGAAACGGCCGGGACGGGACCGGGTCCAAAATTATACGTCAACAATGCCGAATGGATTTTGGAGGGCGCCGTTTTGTATCTTTATGTATTGCCGAACCGGTTTGATACTTTACGATACAAAACAATACGTGTGCGCAATCTCCAAGATACATATCCGTACGACAATGCTAGTGATGCGGCAACAACTGTCGATAGGGGATAAAACATGAATGATGATTTTCAAGCAACTTGGCCGGAACACACACCCATGCACACTGACACCAACACCGACACCACGGCGCGCGCGCCGAGCAGCCTTCCACTCAAGCAGATTGTGACGATCCGCCTGGATGTGGACATGCTGAACTGGTTCAAGGCGGCAGGGCCCGGGTATCAGACCCGGATCAACCAGATCTTGCGCGACCATATGGATGCGCAAAAGGCTGACAAAGGTGCTGCTGCTTAATATCAACGGTTCCATGGGTCAGCGCGTCCGCGAGGGCGTAGCAATACTGCTGGACTGGTAGCGCCAACTGTAGGGCGGAAAAGGGCAAGGCCCGCATTGCGCCAAGCGTGTCGACGGCATTTGTCGGAAAAGGGGGGCGCCGAGGCGACTTCGGCCTTTTCCGAGCGCGCCGGTCAACCCTTCTGCGACAGTCGCCTGTTGGGACCTGCCGCTTCAATCGAACATCAGTTCAGCCAGCGGGAAACCTTTAAGAAACTCGGCAGCCGGCAAGCGCTTGCCGCCGGGTTTTTGCAGTTCCGTCAGGCGCAGCGTGCCGGTCTTGCATGCAATCACAATGCCGTGCTGTGCATCGGCGGCCAACACTTGCCCCGGCAGCGCATCGCTGCCCGCTTCCAACGCCTGCGCCCCCCAGATCTTGATCGTCACGCCGTTGACCTCGGCATGTGCGCCGGGAAACGGGTTGAACGCGCGTATCTTGCGGCACAGCTCCAGAGCCGGACGATCAAAATCGAGCTTGGCTTCATCCTTGCTAATCTTGGCCGCGTAGGTCACGCCGGCTTCCGGCTGCGGCACGGCAAGCAGCTTGCCCTGGCCGATCAGTTTCAATGCCTGCACAATCATGTCCGCGCCCAGCCTGGCCAGGCGGTCGTGCAGCGCCCCGGTGGTCTCGGACGCACCAATGGCCAACCGCTCCATCAGCAGCATTGGCCCGGTATCCAGGCCTTCTTCCATTTCCATGATCGTCACGCCCGTATCAACATCGCCCGCCTCAATGGCACGGTGGATGGGTGCGGCGCCGCGCCAGCGCGGCAGCAATGAACCGTGGATATTGATGCAAGGCTTGATGTCCAGCGTGCTGCGCGGCAGAATCAGGCCGTAGGCGGCCACTACCATCACATCGTAGTCGAGCGCCAGCAAGCGTTCGTGGGCGGCCTGCGCCTGCGCGGCGCGCACCGGATCCTTGCTGTCGGTGCGCAGCGACAGCGGCTGCAGCACCTCGATGCCATTGGCCAGCGCGAACTGCTTGACGGCCGACGCATGCAGCTGCAGGCCGCGCCCGGCGGGACGGTCGGGCTGGGTCAGCACGAGCGGGATCTCGAAGCCGGCCTGGTGCAGCGCCGCGAGCGCAACCGCGGCAAACTCGGGCGTGCCGGCGAAAACGACTTTCATCGGTTAATGGCGCCGGCCGGCGGCGCGCAATGCTGCTTCGCGTTCGATGCCGCGCTCTTCCTTGAGCATCTTGGCCTTGATCCGGTTGCGCTTGAGCGGTGACAGGTATTCGACGAAGACCTTGCCCATCAAGTGGTCCATCTCGTGCTGGATGCAGACCGCCAGCAAGCCATCGGCGGACAGCTCGAACGGCTGGCCGTTCACGTCCAAGGCGCTGACCTTGACCTGCGCCGGGCGCTCCACGCCATCATAGATGCCGGGCACCGACAGGCAGCCTTCATCGTAGACCTGCTTTTCAGCACTGGCCCAGATGATCTTGGGATTGATGAACACTTGCAGCGCATCCTTGGTGTCGGTGGTGTCAACGATGATCAGTTGCTCATGCACATCAACCTGGCTGGCGGCGAGCCCGACGCCGGGGGCGTCATACATGGTTTCGGCCATGTCGGCGACCAGCTTGTTGATCCGCTCGCCAAATTCGGTAACCGGTTTGGCAACCTTGTGCAAGCGTGCATCCGGGTAGCGGAGAATATTCAGAATTGCCATAGGTGTAATAAGTTCGATAACTGTTCGGTGATTGATTCGTCAGCAACTGCGCTTAAGATGCCGCAATACAACAAAAACGCAACACGTCCGGAGGGGGGCAGATCGCGGTTTTTCTTGCTACTTCAAGGATTTATGTGCAGAATTTGATCCAGTTCGGCAAGCTTTGTCCCCAGAAACGTCGATAGGGTAGCGATAAATCCTGCTCTTTCTTGCGCTATGGCTGGCAAAGGTTATGAGTCCAGCTAGCAATTCCGTGTTAATGCCGCACTTAACGGACATCTCAATGAAAAATTTTAGCACAGTCAGCGCCCGCATAGCAGTTGCAGCGCTTTTCGCAGGCGTCCTCGCCGCGCCCGCGCAGGCGGCACCAAAGTCTTGCAACTTTCGTCCCAACGCTCCCGACCAGCACCTGGTCGTCAAGGGCGATACCTTGTGGGATATTTCGGGAAAATTTCTCGAGCACGCCTGGTGCTGGCCCCAGGTATGGGGCCTGAACAAGGAGCAGATCAAGAATCCGCACTGGATCTATCCGGGCCAGATTGTCTACTTCGACCGCGCCACCGGGCGCCTGTCGCTCAACCGTCCGGGTTCGGACGGCTCCGGCGGCGCTACCGGCACCCTGCGCCTGTCGCCCCAGGTGCGCACCGAAGGGCTGGGCATCGACGCCATCGCATCGATCCCGTCGGACATCATCGACCCCTTCCTGTCGCAGCCGCTGATCGTCGGCGTCAATGAACTGGCCACGCAGCCGCGCATCGTTGCTGGCGTCGAAGGACACTTTTACCTGGGCAAGGACGATAAAGTCTATGTTCGCGGCAACCTGAAAGGCGGCAGCTCGTTCCAGGTGTTCCGTCCCGGAACGCCTTTGAAAGATCCGGAAACCGGCAAGTTGCTCGCCTACGAGGCGGTCTACCTGGGCACGGCCAAGCTGCAAAGCGAAGCGAAGCCGCCAGCCGACGTGCACACTTTCACGATCGCCAGTTCCAAGATGGAAATGGGGGTCGGGGACCAACTCGTGCTCGCGCCCCCTACGGCAATTCGCAACTATGTGCCGCATCAGCCTGACCGCGCCATCAATGCGCGCGTACTGGGCATTTATTCCGGTGTGACGTATGCGGGACAAAACCAGGTGGTCAGCGTTAATCGCGGTTCGGTTGACGGACTCGATGTGGGCGCCGTCGTGCAGCTCTACAATCTTGGCAGAACCGTGAAGGATCCGACCATCAAGGCCGGCATGATGGGCCAGTCGGCCATGGTCAAGCTGCCGGACGAAGAATCGGGCACTTTGTTTATTTTCCGCGTGTTCAAGAACATCTCGTATGGTCTGATCATGCAAGTGACGACGCCGGTTGAAGTCGGCGACGTGGCTAAATCACCGGAGTAATATCGCCGTGCAAGACACGGATCCCGCCCCTCCACTTGACCAGGCCGCAAGCCTGGCCGCCTGGATACGCCTGGAGCTAACCCCGGGCGTAGGGCGGGTCACGGTGCACTGCCTGCTCGAGCGCTTGCGCACGCCGCAGGCGATTTTTTCGGCCGGCTATCACGTGCTGGCCGGGCTGGTTTCTCCCGCCCGGGCGCGCGTCTTGTCCGAACCACCCTCCCAACTAGTCGCACAGCGCATCGATGCCGCGCTGACCTGGCTTGACGCACCCGGGCGCCACTTGCTCACGCCCGACGATGCGGCCTATCCCGGCTTGTTGCGGCATATTCCCGATCCTCCCTTTTTGCTGTACGCCATTGGCCGCACCGAACTGCTGGCCGGTCCCGCCGTGGCCATGGTCGGCAGCCGCAATGCGAGCGTGCAAGGCTTGTCCAATGCGGGCAACTTCGGCCATGCGCTCAGCGAAGCGGGCCTGACCATCGTCTCGGGCATGGCGCTGGGCATCGACGCGGCCGCGCACGAGGGCGGCTTGCGCGGCGTCGGCTCGACGGTGGCGGTGATCGGGACCGGGGCCGACCGCATCTACCCGCGCCGCAACGAGCGCTTGGCGCGCCGCATTGCGGAAGAGGGTTGCATCATTAGTGAGTACTCACTTGGCACGCCGCCCGCGTCCGCCAACTTCCCGCGCCGCAACCGCATCATCAGCGGCTTGTCGTGCGCGGTGCTGGTGGTGGAGGCTGCCGCCGGGTCGGGTTCGCTCATCACGGCGCGCATGGCGCTCGAGCAGGGGCGCGACGTGTTCGCCATTCCCGGCTCGATCCACTCGGCGCTGGCCAAAGGCTGCCACAAGCTGATCAAGGAAGGCGCGAAACTGGTCGAATCGGTGGGGGACTTGCTCACGGAACTGTGCCTCTCACCAATGGCTGAACCGAGCGCGGAGACGGCGCCCGGCTATTGCGGGGCCGCGCACGCCTTGCTCGAAGCGATGGGGCAGGGACCGGTGAACACCGACGCGCTCGCCGCGCTGACGCAGACGGCGCCCGCTTTTCTGGCCGGCCAGTTATTGACGCTGGAACTTGCCGGTCACATTGAACGCTTGCCGGGTGGATTATTCCAGCGCATCAATCGCTGAAGCCATCAATGCTTGCCCGCCGGTTTCTCCCGCAGAGCTAAAACGCCAGTGTCAGAGCGCCACGGTGAGCATGGTCGGGGATTGGTACATTTCCTGCGTCATCAAGTCTACACCGCAGGGCAAGCTTTCGATCCAGTCGAGAAAGCGCGCGATCATGGCCCGTCCCTTGAAGGGTGCGCCATGCTGTGGCACGATCCACTCGGGGTCGAGCTTGCGCACCATGTTGACCCAATAGCGGCATACCTTGTTGGACACCATATAGCGCGAATGGAAGCCGCGCATGTACGGCAAGTGCTGATCGAAGTCTTGCACCGGCTGGGTCGAGAGCGAGGCCGGCAGCATGGAGGCGCCCATGTCGCCGGAAAACAGAATTTTGCTGACGTCGTCGTAAAACTGGAAATTGCCTTCCGCGTGAAGGAAGTGCGCGGGGAGAATCTGAAAGGTTGCACCCCCGAATGGAAGCAGGGTGCCTTCATCGGGCATGGCGATGATGCGGCCTTCGGTTTTTCCCTGGGCGCAAAAATGAGGCACGAAACGCGACCAAATTTCGGAAATCAGCAACTTGGTCTCGGAACCATTCAACCAGCGAGGCAAGGAAGCGATGATATCGGGGTCGGCATGCGAGGCGAATACATACTTGAGCTGCTTCGGCGGAAAGAATTTGCTCATCGCCAAAAACAGCTCGTTATAAGTAAGGATGCCTCCCGGGTCGAGCAAGATGCCGTTACCTTCGCGGACAATCAGGAACTGGTTGGACTGGACCGATTCGCCCTCGGAAGCCTCCACAAGATCGGAAAACATCAGGCAGATATGTTCTCCATTGTTGAAAAGTTCGATTGCCATGAATGTCCCTACAATTAAAATGGGATTATTGTAGCATATTGATTTTTGGCAACGGAGGTTTCTGCTGGCGCGCATGGTTTTCCGCACCCTCAGCTTTCGCCACGCGCGCGCGCGTCCGCCTGGATGGTTCGCACCGTCAATCCCCGGGCGGAACCGTGCGCCACTTGTGCAGGACCGAGCTTAGCTGATAGAGTAGCGCCATGTTCGATATCCTTGTCTATCTTTACGAGACCTACTACCGTCCGGACGCCTGTCCCGAGCCGGAAGCGCTTGCTCGCAAATTGTCGGCGGTGGGTTTTGACGACGTTGAAATTTCCGAAGCCATCGTCTGGCTCAATGACTTGACCGAAATGGCCGGCGCCGAACCGAGCGCCGCGTTTTCGTCCTCCGGCACCCGGTTTTACGTCGAGTCCGAGTACGACGCGCTCGGTACGCCAGCTATCGGCTTCATCCAGTTCCTCGAAAGCGCCAGCGTGCTCTCGCCCGTGCAGCGCGAAATTGTCATCGAGCGCGCACTGGCGCTGGAAGAGTCGCCCGTGGGCCTGGGCAAGCTCAAGATCATTGTCTTGATGCTGCTCTGGAGCCAGGGAAAAGAGCCGGACGCACTGATGTTCGATGACTTGTTCGGCTCCGACGACGAGCAAACGCCGCGCCTGCTGCACTAAAATTTTCCGCTCGCACCTGTCTATACAACGCCGCGCGTCACTTTGCGCCGGTTTCTGGCCGCCCGCGTGCACAGTCCTCTTGCAGATTGCCCGGCAACCCGCTTATCATTGGCCGCGGTCGGATTGTTACAATTCGTGTATCAACAACCAGAAAATGCCAGTGGCTGCGGACATGCATGTATGATGCGCGAGCCGAACCCCTATAAAGTACGCTGAGAAACCATATGACAAAAACCCTCATCATCGCCGAGAAGCCCTCCGTCGCGAACGATATCGCCAAGACGCTGGGCGGCTTCACCAAGCACGATGAGTACTTCGAGTCCGACCAATACGTGCTCTCGTCGGCGGTCGGCCACTTGCTCGAGATCGCGGTGCCCGAGGAACATGACGTCAAGCGCGGCAAATGGAGCTTTGCGCATCTGCCGATGATTCCGCCGTACTTCGCGCTCAACCCGATCGCCAAGACCGAAGCGCGCCTGAAGGTGCTCAACCGGCTGATCAAGCGCAAGGACGTCACGCAGCTGATCAACGCATGCGACGCCGGGCGCGAGGGTGAACTGATTTTCCGCCTGATCCAGCAAAACGCGAAAGCCAAGCAACCGGTTCAGCGCCTGTGGCTGCAGTCGATGACGCCAACCTCGATCCGCGAAGGCTTCACCAAGCTGCGCTCGGACGCCGAGATGCTGCCGCTGGCCGATGCCGCGCGCTGCCGCTCCGAAGCCGACTGGCTGATCGGGATTAACGGCACGCGCGCCATGACGGCATTCAACTCGAAAGAGGGCGGCTTTTATCTGACCACCGTGGGCCGGGTGCAAACGCCCACGCTGTCGATCGTGGTCGAACGAGAAGACAAGATCAAGCGCTTCGTGTCGCGCGACTACTGGGAAGTGCGCGCCGAATTCGTGTGCGCGGCCGGCATCTACGAAGGGCGCTGGCTCGACCAGGCCTTCAAGAAGGACGAGAACGACCCTGAGCGCCGTCCCGAGCGCCTGTGGAGCCGCGCCGCAGCCGACACCATCGCCATGGCCTGCAAGGGCCGCCAAGGCGTGGTCACCGAGGAATCGAAGCCGACCACGTCGATGGCGCCGGCGCTGTTCGACTTGACCAGCCTGCAGCGCGAAGCGAACGGCCGGTTCGGCTTTTCAGCTAAGAACACGCTCGGCCTGGCGCAGGCGCTGTACGAAAAGCACAAGGTATTGACCTACCCGCGTACCGATTCGCGCCACCTGCCGGAAGACTACATCGACACCGTCAAGGAAACGATGGCCAGCCTGGCGGAAAATAATAACTACCACCAGTTCGCCAAGCAGATCACCGACAAGGGCTGGGTCAAGCCGAACAAGCGGATCTTCGACAACACCAAGATTTCGGATCACTTCGCGATCATCCCGACCACGCTCGCGCCCAAGAACCTGTCCGAGCCCGAGCAAAAGCTGTATGACCTGGTGACGCGCCGCTTCATGGCGGTGTTTTTCCCGCCGGCCGAGTTCCAGGTCACGACCCGCTTTACGGAGGTGTCGGGCCACCAGTTCAAGACCGAAGGCAAGGTCATGACCAATCCGGGCTGGCTGGCGATCTACGGCAAGGAAGCATCGACCGACAGCGACAAGGACGACAACACGGGCGGCAACCTGGTCCCCGTGGCCAAGGGCGAAAAAGTACAAACCGAAACCGTCACCGCCAATGGCCTGGTGACCAAGCCGCCTGCGCGCTACACCGAGGCGACGCTGCTGTCGGCCATGGAAGGCGCCGGCAAGCTGATTGACGACGACGAGCTGCGCGACGCGATGGCCGGCAAGGGCCTGGGCACGCCGGCCACGCGCGCGGCCATCATCGAGGGCTTGCTGGGCGAGCGCTACTTGCTGCGCGAAGGGCGCGAGCTGATGCCGACCGCGAAAGCGTCGCAGCTGATGACGCTCTTGCGCGGCCTTGGCGTGAACGAACTGACGGCGCCGGAATTGACGGGCGAGTGGGAATACAAGCTCTCGCAAATGGAGAAGGGTAAAATCTCGCGCGAAGAATTCATGCGCGAGATCGCCCAGATGACCCAGATCATCGTCAAGCGCGCCAAGGAATACAACAACGACACGATCCCGGGCGATTATGCGACGCTTGCGACACCGTGTCCGAATTGCGGCGGCGTGGTCAAGGAAAACTACCGCCGTTTTGCCTGCACCAAGTGCGAATTCAACATGAGCAAGACGCCGGGTAGCCGCCAGTTCGAGATCGCCGAAGTGGAAGAACTGCTGGAAAAGCGCACCATCGGCCCGATGCAGGGGTTCCGCTCGAAGATGGGGCGTCCATTTGCCGCCATTTTGCGCATCGTGCGCGATGAAGAGATCAAGAACAGCAAGCTTGAATTCGACTTTGGCCAGAACGACGACAGCGAAGACGGCGAAGGCGTCGACTTCACCGGCCAGACGCCGCTTGGACCTTGTCCGAAGTGCGCCGCGGGCGTGTACGAGATGGGCCTGGCCTACGTGTGCGAGCACAGCGTGGCCAAGCCGAAGACGTGCGACTTCCGCAGCGGGCGCATCATCTTGCAGCAGGAGATTTTGCCGGAACAAATGGTCAAGCTGCTCAATGACGGCAAGACCGATCTGATGCCGGGGTTTGTCTCGCAGCGCACGCGCCGTCCGTTCAAGGCCTTCCTGGTCAAGGGCAAGGACGGCAAAATCAGCTTCGAGTTTGAAGAGCGCAAGGCCAAGCCGGGCGCCAAGGTGAAGGCGGCGCCGGTGGCCGATCCGCAAGAAGATGGCGAGGCTGCTGCGCCGGCCAAGAAGGCGGCCGCGAAGAAGGCGCCGGCAAAGAAAGCTGCTGCGAAAAAGGCCCCGGCGAAAAAAGCTGCGGCCAAGAAGGCACCGGCCAAGAAAGCGGCCGCAAAGTAAGCTTTGCCACCGACAAAAAAGCCGCGAACCCGTGAGGGTCGCGGCTTTTTTCATGCCCGTACATCGTCCTCGCGCACGCGGGTGTGGCTCAACGATTCACGACCCTTTGACCGCACAAACATCGCGACATTTCGCAACTCGAAAACCTAAACCACATCGTCCTCGCAAACGCGGGGACCCATAGAACAGATGCCAATAGGTCGATTCGAATCAATGCGTTACAGCAAGCAGCTCGATTCAAGGGAAACACGATTCGTCAGTTCCATGGGTCCCCTCGTGCGCGAGAACGATGCAGGGGTTACGCGAGGGTCGCGATTTCGCGCGCGATGTTGTCCTGCGCCTGCCCCGTGTACAGGTTCGAAAAGTACCGGTCCGCGTACAAGGCGTCGGCTTCCGCAATCCGATAAAAGTGATTCAGCGCGTTCTTCCTGCCCGCCTTGTAGCTCTCGTCATCCACATGGCTGTACTCCGCGCGCACCGACCTCGCGTAATTGTCGTACACATCCTCCGGCTGCCCCAGAATCGCCAGATCGGCCCCCAGCATCGCGTTTTGCAGGCGGTGCGACGCCGTTTGCGGGCGCGCGTGCTCGGTCACCCTGATCAGCGCCGCAACATCCTCGGCCTGCGCGCCGCTGTCCAGGCCTGCGTCCAGCCACAGCCTCGCGCTCTGCTCTTCATTCGACAAGCCATCGCGCGCGCCACCGTACACTGCGTCATGGAACCAGAATGCCTTTTTCAGCGTCGCCACGTCCTCCTGCGACGCACAGGTGTTCGACGCCCAGGCGGTGATTTCGGTGAGTCCGTGAACCATGTGATCGAGGTTGTGATACGCCCGTTCCGGCGCGCCATAGGCCGTCTCGCCGGTGAGCCGCTCGAACCACTGCGCGGCCTCCGGCGCGCCGGCCGGCCACAGCTTGTCCCAGTCCTTGCGCAGCCAGTCCACGATCCAGGCGCAGTAAGCCGGCGCCGGCATGAACTGCTTGGTGGTCCAATGCCAGCCAACGGGCCCTTGCAGGCCGCGCACGAAACTGGAGCTGACCGAACCCAAGTCGCGCGGGGGCATCACGAACAGCGTCTTGGCGCCGTGCAGCACGTCGACGTTGGCTTGCTGGATCAGGTTTTCATAATCGAAGTCGGACGTGTTGCGAATGCCGCGGATCAGAAAATCAATCCCTTGGCGCTTGGCCGCGCGCGCCGTGTAGTCGCCGTACACGACGACCACGCTCACGTTGGTCCAGCCCTGCGCCGCCACGCTCTGCTCGACGATCTCCTTGCGCCGGGGCGCGGTGAACTGCGCTTTTTTGGCAGGGTTCTCGGACAGGAAGACGATGACTTCGTCGGCCAGTTCGCGCGCCTCCTGGATCACCCACATATGGCCATTGGTGATCGGGTCGAGTGTGCCCGAAAATGCGATTTTTCTCATAAATGGCTGCGCTGTCAGTTGAACAGGGCATCCCGGCGGGACGCCCAAGCTTCTCAGGGTAGCGAAGATCGGGCCCGCTGACAAGTTACGGCGTCTATTGCAGGTCTTGCGTCGAAAAGTAGACGGTTCCCGCCACATCGAGTCCCGGCAGTGCCTGCGCAATGGCCGCCGCCGACGGTTGCAGCAGGGCGGACTTGGCCAGCACCACCGCGCCGCCGCGCACCCCCTTGCGCGCCCGGACGGCCAGGACATGATCAAAGTCGGGCCGGCTGTCGATCTGCTTGACCAGGAAGCGCTGGGCGCCGTCGCCCAGCTGCAGATAGCGCGCCGCGGCCGAACGGGCGGGAGCGGCCGACAAGCGGCGAAAGTACAGCACTTTTTCCACGATAACGTCCGCGCCCGCGTACGCGACCTTGCCGCCCTGTTCAAAATGGCCGAGCACCAGATCGGCCTTGAAACGCTGGTTCGCCCTGGCGCCCGGCGCAAACCGGTCGAGCTCGAATTTTTCCGGGTCCAGCGTCCACAATTGGATGCCTGCGTCCAGGCGCGCGCGTAGCGCCTTGTCTTGCGCCTGGTCGGCCAGACGCAGCTGCAAGATGACCTGGTAGTCGTGCGGGGCATGGAACATCGGCAGGTGCGACGCGTACAGCGCGCCGGGGCCCCCGAACAGCAGCATGCCGTGCGAGCCGAATGACGGCCCGGCGGCGAGTGCCGCGCCGGCGGCGCACAGCAGCAGCGCGAAGGCGATCAGCTTTCTGATCATGCCTGCACCAGCAGCTTGCCGCGATGCTCGCCGGTAAACAGAGAGTTCAACGCCGACGGGAGCTGGTCAAAACCGCCGATCACGGTTTCTTCGAATACGATCTCGCCTGCCCGGACCCACGGCGCGACGATGCGCGTCATCTCGTCCATCCGGTGCACGTAGTCGCGCGCCAGGATGCCTTGCATGGTGGCGCGTTGGTACAGCATGTGGTGCAGCAGGCGCGGACCCATCTCGGGCGCATCGAGGCCGCCGCTGTACTGGCTGATCTGCCCGCAGATGACGATGCGCGCGCGCCGGTTGATCAGCGCGATTACAGCGTCGGTGACGATGCCGCCCACGTTATCGAAATACACGTCCACGCCGCCGGCCATGGCCTTAATGGCTGCGCCCATGGCGTCGGCGTCGCCAAAAGCCTTGTAGTCGAGCGTCCAGTCGGCGCCGAGTTTGTCGCGCAGCCAGCCGCACTTGGCCGCGCCGCCGGCAATGGCGAGCACGCGCGCGCCGTGGCGCTTGGCGAACTGCACCACCAGCGAACCGACCGCGCCGGCGGCGCCCGACACCACCACCACGTCGCCTGCGTGCGGGCGGCCGGCCTCGGTCAGCCCGAACCAGGCGGTGCGCCCCGGCATGCCGAGCACGCCGAGCGCCGTGGTGACAGGCGCCAGCGCGGGATCGAGCAGCGTCAGTTCGCCGGCGGCCACGCGCGCATGCGTTTGCCAGCCGGTATAGCTGCGCACCCAGTCGCCGGATGCAAAGCCGTCAGCGTTCGAGGCCAGTACCTGCGCCACCACGCCGCCCTGCTGCACCACGTTCAGCGGATGGGCATCGGCGTCGTAGGTCGGCTTGCCCGACTGGCCGATGCGCATGTAAGGGTCGACGCTAAAGTAGCGCGCCTCGATCAGGACCTGGCCGGCGCCCAGCGTGCTCTCGAGCGGCGCTTCGATCAGTGCATAGTGTTCGCTGCCCACGGTGGCGTCGGGACGGCGGCGATAGATCCATTGGCGGTGCATGGGTTGCATGTGGTCTCCTTTAACGAAGGTGCCATGCTACTTCCCGCGTGCGGTCGCGTAAAGCAACATATAATCATGGTTTGTGTCTCGTTTAGAAACCATGAATTTGACCGACCTGCGTATTTTTGTCAGCGCCGCGCTGCGTCCTTCGCTGGGCGCAGCTGCCGTCGACATGCATTTGACGCCGTCGGCAGTGTCCAAGGCGCTGCGCCGGCTGGAGGCTAGCCTGGACACGCCGCTGTTCGATCGCACGGCCAAGCAGTTGGTTCTCAACGACAGCGGCCAGCGCCTGCTAGCCCGGGCGCGCGCCTTGCTGGCGCTGGCCGACCAGGCCAAATCCGACGTGATGGGCGAGCGCGCGGCGCTGGCCTGCAGGCTGGGCGGGCCGGCGCTGCTGCTATGGCGCCACGGGCAGGGCGCCGCCGAAGCACTGCGCACCTGGCCTGACGCCACGCTGTCGCTGCAGGCGATGTTCGAGGTTGAAGCGCTGGCGGCCCTGGCGCGCGGCGACATCAATGGCGCCATTGTGACCGGTGAAGCGATCGCCGCACGCGGGGCCGAGTGGCGTGCCGGTTGGGAGGCGACACCGTTGGGAGAGCTCAATTTGCAGCTGGTGGCCGGCAAGACGCATCCGCTGGCACGCCGCAAGAAAGGCGGGGCGGTGGAGGCGAGTAGCGCGCAGGTGCTGGAACACGACTTTGCGTGCCCGCCGCGGTCCCTGTTTTGCGGGGTGCAGCGGGGCGCCAGGTCGGACGGCTGGCGCGACGATCAACTGCCGCGCCGGATCCGCTATTGGACCGATGATCTGCAGTTGCTGCTGGGGTTTGTCCGGTCCGGCAGTGCGCTGGCGTACCTGCCGGATTTTGCGCTGGTTGACGCTGACCTGGTGCGCATCCACGTGACCGATTGTGCGTTTCGCTGTACCGAGCAGGCGTTCCTGGTGTGGGACAGCGCCAGCGGCGCACAGTGGCAGCACGTTCTGGCGCGCACGCTCGCGTCGCCGGCTTGATTTACTCAGGGTCGTAGCGCACCTGCAGCGGCAGCGTCAGGCTGAACGCGGCCCCCTGGTCCGGCGCGCTGTCCACTTCCAGCGTCCCGCCATGCGACTCGGCCAGCTGGCGCGCGATATACAGCCCCAGTCCCAGCCCCTCGCGCACATCCTTGGTGCCGGCGCGTTCGAACGGATCAAAAATGCGCGCCTGGTCGTCCGGCGCAATGCCCACGCCCTGGTCGCGCACCACGATCTCGGCCCGTCCGTCGTTCTGCGCCAGCGTGATTCTCACCGGCTTGCTGCCGCCGTAGCGCAGCGCGTTGGTCAACAGGTTGATGATGATCTGCTCGACCCGGAATTCATCCCACACCCCTTCCACGGGCTGCGGCGCCTCCACCGCAATGGTGCCGCCGGCCGCCTCGGTGCGCTGCGCCAGGTCGCTGACGATGCGTTCGAGCAGCGCCGACAATTCAGTTTGCGCAGGCCGGATCGACAGCTTGCCGCTGCGGATACGCGAGACGTCGACCATGTCGTTGATCAGCCGGATCATGCTCTGGATCTGGCGTCCGTCGCGCGCCACCATGCGCTGCAAATTATCGGCGCTGAAGGGTTCCATGTTCCTTTTGTCGAGCTGCATGCTGCGCAACTGCGTTTCCAGGAACAGGGTGTTAAGCGGCGTGCGCAGCTCGTGCGCCACCATCGACATGAAGTCGTCGCGCATCTTGAGCGAGCGTTCCAGTTCGGCCTGCGTGGCGCGCAGTTCGCGCCGGCTCTGTTCGAGCGCCTCGACCTGGCGCTTGACCTCGTGCCGCTGCAGGCACAGCGCGACGAATACATTGACCTTGCTCTTGACGGCGGCAATGTCGAGCGGCTTGTAGAGGAAGTCGACGGCGCCGCTCTCGTAACCCTTGAACGCATAATTGAGCTCCTTGCCGGCCGCGCTGACGAATACGATCGGCACATTGCGGGTGCGCTCGGTGCCGCGCATCAGTTCGGCCAGTTCGAAGCCGTCCATCCCCGGCATCATGACGTCCAGGATGGCAAGGGCGAAGTCGTGTTCGAGCAGCAGCGAAAGCGCTTCTTCGCCAGAACTTGCCTGGTAGATGATACGGTCATCCTGCTCGATGATCTTGGACAGCGCGAGCAGGTTTTCCGGAAGGTCGTCGACGATCAAGAGTTTGGTGGTGTGCTGGTGGGTTGCCGTCACATGGTCTCCAGGGTGGCCAGCAGCGCGCGCACGGCGCGCAGCGGCAGGATCAAGCTCGGCGCGCGCAGGCGAATCGCCGCCGCAGGCATGGTCGACATTTCAGCGTCCTCGGGGTCTTGCACAATGGTCAGTCCGCCGGCTTCGCCGATGGCGGCCATGCCGGCGGCGCCGTCGCCGCTGGCGCCAGTGAGCAGCATACCGCACAAGGCGGGGCCATAGGCGTCAGCTGCCGACATCATTAGTATATCGATCGCCGGACGCGAAAAATGCACGGGGTCTTCCTGGCTGAGCGAAAAACTGCGCTCGTTTTCAATCGACAGGTGGTAGCCGGGCGGAGCGAAGTACAGCGTGCCGGGCGCCAGCAGCGCCTTGTCTTGCGCTTGCAACACCGGCATCGGCAGATGCTGCTGGAAGACTTCCGCCAGGCGGCTCTCTCGCTCGTCCGGCAGGTGCAGCACCACCACCACGGGAAAGCGCATGGCGGCGGGCAGGCCAGGCAAAATGCGCAGCAGGGCGCCGATGCCGCCGGCCGAGGCGCCGATCACCAGCGCTTCGATCCTGCGCTTTTTTTGCGGCGTCATGCGGCCGCCTTGCGGTAGATGCGCTCGGCCTTGACCAGCGGCGTAAAGGCTCCCGCATACGCGGAAAAATCGATCGTCTCCTTGCTGCCCAGTCCCAAAAAGCCGCGGTGGCACAGCGACTCGTGAAACAGTCCGAGCGCGCGCTCTTGCAGCTTGCGGTTGAAGTAAATGAGCACGTTGCGGCAGCACACCAGGTGGGTTTCCGAAAATACGCTGTCGGTCGCCAGGCTATGGTCGGCAAAGCTGACGTTCTCGATCAGGCTGCGATCGAACAGGGCGCTGTCGTAGGCGGCCGTATAGTGGTCCGAAAAAGCGCCTTTGCCGCCGGCCATCTGGTAGCTGGCGGTATAGGCGCGCATGCGATCGAGCGGATAGACGCCTTTGCGGGAGCGCTCCAGCGATTGCGGATTGATGTCGGTGGCGTAGATGATGGAGCGCTCCAGCAAGCCTTCTTCCTTGAGCATGATGGCCATCGAATAGACTTCTTCGCCGGTACTGCAGCCGGCGATCCAGATCTTGAGCGACGGGTAGGTGTGCAGGTGCGGCACGACCTGTTCGCGCAGCGCCCGAAAGAAGCCGGGGTCGCGGAACATCTCGCTGGTGGGGATGGTCAGGTACTGCAGCAGCTGCATGAAGGCGTCCGGGTCGTGCAGCACGCGCGCCTGCAGCTCCGAGATGCTGGCGCAGTCCATCTGGTGCAGCGCATGGTGCACGCGGCGCTTTTGCGAGGCGCCCGAGTAGTCGCGAAAATCGTAGCTGTACTTGAGGTAGATGGCCTCGATCAGCAAGCGCAGTTCGATGGTGCTGCTGTCCTGGTTGCTCATCACAGGCGCTCCACGCTCGGCAGCCAGACCCGCAGCAGCGAATACAAGCGGTCAAGGTCGATCGGCTTGGCCAGGTAGTCCGACGCGCCGGCTTTCATGCACTGTTCCTGGTCGTCCTTCATGGCCTTGGCGGTGATGGCGATCACCGGCAGCTTGGCAAAGCGGGAATCCTGGCGCAGGCGGCGGGTCGCTTCCAGGCCGTCCATGCCGGGCATCATGACGTCCATCAGCACCAGGTCCATGTCCGGCATCTCGTCGAGCCGGGCGAGCGCCTCGAAGCCGTTGCGGCCGACCTCGACGGTGATGCCTTTTTGTTCCAGCGCGCTGGTGAGGGAAAAGATATTGCGCACGTCGTCGTCCACCAGCAGGATGCGGCGCCCGTCGAACACGCGGTCGCGGCTGCGCACCGTTTTGAGCATGCTCTGGCGCTCGGCCGACATCTGCGACTCGACCCGGTGCAAAAACAGCGTCACTTCGTCGAGCAGGCGTTCCGGCGAGCGCGCCCCCTTGATGATGATCGAGCGCGAGTACTTGAGCAGATTGGCTTCCTCGGCGCGCGTGAGCGTGCGCCCGGTGTAGACGATCACCGGCGGGAAGGAGCGGATTTCTTCGGCGGCCATGGTGCGCAGCAGTTCGTGGCCGTGCATGTCGGGCAGCTTGAGGTCGATGATCATGCAGTCGTAGACCTGGGCGCGCAGCAGGGCCAGCGCTTCGGCGCCGGTGGCCACGGCGGTGATCTCGACGTCGTCGTCGCCGATCAGGCGCACCACGCTTTCGCGCTGGCGCTCGTCGTCTTCGACCAGCAGCACGCGCTTGAGCTTTTGGGTGAATTTCCCTTCCAGCGTCTGGAACACTTGTTTCAGGCGTTCGCGCGTGGCCGGCTTGACCACGTAGCCGATCGCACCCATCTGCAGGGCTGCTTCGGCGCGGTCGCTGGCCGAGACGATGTGGACCGGGATGTGGCGCGCGCGCGGCGTGTCCTTGAGCTTTTGCAGCACGTCCAGGCCGGAGCCGTCGGGCAGGCCAAGGTCGAGCAGGACGGCGTCGGGCAGTTGTTCGTCGGCTGCCTGCAGGCCGTCGGCGGCGTTGTGCGCCACCAGGCAGCGGTACTGCAGTTCGCGCGCCAGGTCGAACAGGATGCGCGCAAACGTGACGTCGTCTTCGATCACCAGCACGGTGCGCTTGCCGCTGCCGGCCACGGCGCGGTCGTCGGGAAACTGCTCGCCGCGCGCTGCGGGCAGGGCTGATGGCGCAGGAGCAGAAGCCACCATTCGGGCCGGCACGCCAGGAACGGCGGGCGCCGCCGGCGGCGCAGCGCGCTCGGGCATCAGCGCCGGCATGAGCAGCGTGAAGGTGCTGCCCTTGCCCGGCGTGCTGCGGATGTCGATGGCTCCGCCCAACAGTGCTGCGAGGTCGCGCGATATCGACAGGCCCAGGCCGGTGCCGCCGTAGCGCCGGCTGGTGGTGCCGTCGGCCTGGCGAAACGCTTCAAACACCAGCGCCTGCTGGTCGGGGGCGATGCCGATGCCCGAGTCGCTCACCGCAAAGGCAATCATGTCGTCCGGCCGGCCTTCGATGGTCAGACAGACCTGGCCGTCGTCGGTGAACTTGATGGCGTTGGACAGCAGATTTTTCAAAATCTGCTGCAGGCGCTGGCCGTCGGTGACCAGGCTGGCCGGCGCGCCGGGGTCGACCGCGGCGGTAAACACCAGGCGCTTCTGGCCGGCCAGCGGCGCGAACATGGAGCGCATCGCGTCGGCCAGCGCGGGCAAGGCGATCGGCTCGGGCGACAGTTCCAGCTTGCCCGCTTCGACCTTGGAAATGTCGAGGATATCGTTGATCAGGTTGAGCAGGTCGTTGCCGGCGGCATAGATCGTGTTGGCGAACTGGATCTGTTCGGGGTCCAGGTTGCCTTTCGGGTTTTCCGACAGCAGCTTGGCCAAAATCAGCGAACTGTTGAGCGGGGTGCGCAGCTCGTGCGACATATTCGCCAGAAATTCCGACTTGTAGCTGGAGGCGCGCTGCAGCTCTTGCGCGCGCGCTTCAAGTTCGGCCTGCACCACGCCCAGCGCGCTGTTTTTCAGGTCCAGCGCGCTGGCCTGCTCGGCCAGCTGCTCGTTGGTCTGCTCCAGTTCCGCCTTCTGGTTTTCCAAAATGGCCTGCGACTCTTCGAGCACGCGCGACTGCTCTTCCAGTTCTTCATTGGCGGTGCGCAGTTCTTCCTGCTGCACCTGCAGCTCTTCGTTAAGCTGCTGGGTTTCAGCGAGCGCGTCTTGCAGGCGCCGGCGCGCCATTGCGCCTTCGATTGCGCGCCCGATGTTGGGCGCGACCAGTTCAATGAATTCAAGCGTGCGCGGGGGCGGCAGCTGCATGAAGCCCAGTTCGATAACGCCATTGGCTTCGCCGTCGTTGGCCGTTGGCGAGAGCAGCAGGTGGCGCGCGCTGGCGCTGCCAAGTCCGGTGCTGATTTTCAGGTAATGGTCGGGCAGATCGGCCAGCAGCAGCGCGCGCTGCGAGGCCAGCGCCTGGGCCACCAGGTCGCGACCCTTGGCGTCGGCGTCGGCCTGGTGGCTGTCCTGGGGCGGCACGCCGAAGCCGCCGATGCGGCGCAGGCTGCCGTCTTCTTCGCGGCCATACAGCGCGCCCACCGCCGCGCCCGTGTATTCGGCCAAAAAGTCGAGCGTGGCGTTGCCAAGCCGGCTCAAGCCTTGCTGGCCGATAAAGCGTTCAGCCAGCGCAGTTTGTCCGCTGCGCTGCCAGGCCTGGCGTTCGAGCGTGTCGGCATGCGCGCGCTGCTGCTCGATGACGTCGCCAAAGGCGTGCGACAGGCCAAGCAGGTCGCGCCGCCCGAACCAGGCCAGCAGGCCGGCCAGCACCAGGCTGAGTATGAGGTAAATGGCCACGCCGTAGCGGGTGACGCGCTGCGCGTCCGCATTGCGGCTGAGCAGAAGGCTTTGTTCGGCGGCCAGGAATTGGGTGAACTGGACCCGGATCTGGTCGAATATGAGCTTGCCGCGCTGGCTGCGCACCAGCGCCACGATGTCGCGCTGGGCCCGGCGCAGGGCAATGCCCTCGCGCGCGTAATCGTTCCATTGGGTTTGCAGAGTGACCACCTGGCGCAGCCGTTCGCGCTGGGCGGGATTGTCGGCCACTTGCTCGGCCAGCGAATTCATGGCCGCACCCGACTTGGCGTTGCCGGCGATATAAGGTTCAAGGAACACTTCGTCGCCCGTGATCAAAAAGCCGCGCAAGCCCGTTTCCTGGTCGACCGCCAGCTTGGCGACCTCGTTGGCCTGGCGGATCACGCGTTCCGAATGCTCGACCATATTGATGACCGACAGCAGGTACGCAATGATGCCGACAAAGATCGCCGCGCTGGCCACGCCTATAACCAGTGGCAACGTCACATTGCGGGTGAGGATGCGTTTGAAACTGGTCTGGTCAACCATCAGGGCACTGAGCATGCTTGTCTTCCGCTACTAAAAGACCAATTCTATCCGAAGAGATCTTTTTGCCCCGTAGCATGCCGTCTCGTGGAGTCGGACCGGCTGCTAATGCTCGACCTCCACCATGTTGTCGGTGGGCTTGCGGTCGATCAGCTTGAAGTCCGGATCGATGCCAGCCTTCACCGGTCGCCCGGCCACCACCATGGTCAAGGTCAGTTCCTTGTCGCTGACCAGGCGCCGCTCGCGCAACAGCGCATTGCCGTCCTTGTCGTCCACGCCGAACTCGATGTAGTCCTTGAGCGGCGCTTCCCGTTCCTCGCCAAGGGGACCGGCGCGCACCTTGCCGGCGCTGGCCTTCAAGGTGACGACGTATTTACCGTCAGGCCGCTTGACGGCGCTGGCGCGCACCGCCCGGTTTTCGTACAGGACGATGGCGTTGAACAGGTCGTCGATCAGGTATTGCTGGTCCGGTTTGGCGACGGCGCGCAAGGCGTCCACCAGCACCGTTACGCCCGGATACGGGGCGCCCTGGAAGGCATAGCGCGTGACCAGCTCGTGCAGCACCTTGTTGACGGTCGCTTCGCCCAGCACTTCCTGCAGCTGGTACATGGCCAGGCTGCCCTTGCGGTAATGGATGTAGGGCTGGTTCTCGTTGTGCGCCAGCGGCAGCTCGCGCCGTTTTTCCATCGCGCGTCCGTGCAGGTAGCCGTTCAAGTCGTAGCGCAAAAAACGCCGCATTTTGGCCGGGCCCACCTGCTGCTTCATCACCATCAGCGCCGCGTATTCCGACAGCGTTTCAGACAGCACCGTGCCCCCGCGCGTGGCCGCGCCCACCACCTGGTGGCCCCACCACTGGTGCGCCACTTCATGGGCCGTGATGAAGAACGGGTAATCAATGTCCTTCGGGTTGTTGTCGTCGACCTTGGCGATAAAGCCCATGCTTTCCGAATAGGCAATCGTGTTGGGAAAGGATTGCGCATAGTCGCCGTAGCGGGGAAACTCGACAATGCGCAGCACCTTGTGCTGGTAAGGGCTGAAGTGGCTGGTGTTGTACTCCAGGCCCGCCTTGGCTCCGTTGATGATGCGCTCCAGGTTGTATTCGTGGCCCGGCTGGTAATACACGTCGATCGTGACGTCCTGCCAGCGCTCGTGGCGCACCTCGTAGCGGGCCGATTGGAAGGCATAGAAATTGAGGATCGGCTTGTCCATTTTGTACTGGAAATGGCGCCGTCCGCCCGCGATCCATTCCTTTTCAAGCGTGCCGGGGGCGATGGCGATCTGGTCCGGACTGGTGCTGACGACGGCGTTGAAGTTGATCCAGTCGGCGTCGCTGGCAACGCCGCTGTTGGCCGCGCCGCGCGCGTCATCCGCCGCTGGCATCGGCGCGCGCGGGGCCAGGCCGTGGCGCTTGCGGTCGCGGTCGTCCATCAGTTCGGCGCTGCGCTGGTAACCGATGCGCGGCATCAGTTCGTTGGTAAAGAAGGTGCCGTTGCCCACCACCGGGGTTTCGCCGCCGATGCCGGACATGCCCTTGGGCTCGTAGCTCAGGTCAAAGGCGAGCGCCATGCGCGCTCCGGGGGCGAGCGGGGTAGCCAGGCGGTAGATGTAAAAGCCGTGCTCCGGGTCGGCCAGTTGCAGCCGGGCGGCCTGCCCGGGCCGCAGCACCAGGGCTGCGCCGCGCTGCTGCGTGATGAACAGCTGCGCGAGCGGCTGCGCCGTCTTGTTTTCAAGCTGGTACTGGCCCATCACGGCCAGGCGGCGCTGCTCCGGCACAATGGCCACCTGCAGGTCGACGTCGGTGATGCGCGGCTGCGGCGCGTCGGCAAACTGGTGGTAGCGCTGTTCGTACTGCGCGCGCAGTTGTTCCTTGCGAAACGTGCTCTGGTAGCCGCCCACGACATTCAAGTTGTAGTAGAGCAGGGCGCCCACGCCGGCGAACATGGCCAGGCCGGCGGCCAGGCACACCAGCACCGGCAGCGACAGGTTGCGGCGCGCCAGCTGGATGCGGCTGCCCAGTTCGGCGTTGTAGCCGCGCGGCCAAAATACCAGCGACAGCATCACCAGCACTAGCGCGGCGCTGCCCCAGTACAGGTTGAACCAGCGTTCGCGCGCCAAAAAGTGGCCGTAGCCGTTCATCGCCGAATAGACGAATTCGGGCGAGGAGCCGTACAGCAGCATCGGATGGTCCAGCCCCAGCGTGTCGAAGGTGGCGCGCGCCACGTAGTACAAGACCATGACGAAGTAAGCCAGGTACTTCTGGTTGACCAGCACTTGCACCGCGATGGCCAGCACGGCAGCGAGCGCGAAATGCGGCAGTTCGATCAGGAACAGGGTCTGAAAGTACA
This sequence comes from Massilia sp. TSP1-1-2, assembly GCF_049896185.1. Classification (NCBI taxonomy): domain Bacteria; kingdom Pseudomonadati; phylum Pseudomonadota; class Betaproteobacteria; order Burkholderiales; family Oxalobacteraceae; genus Massilia; species Massilia sp. TSP1-1-2. The sequence continues at coordinate 37,439 of NZ_JAFCTU010000018.1, read as the reverse complement.
GCGGCAGCTCGAATGTGAAGTAGCCATGGAAGGCCTGGATCAGAATCGCCCACAGCATGGCCAGGGCCAGCATCAGCGCCTGCATGGCGACCAGCGCGAACAGTTTGGACAGCAGCGGCAGCCAGGCCGGCACCGGCATGGCGTCGAGCATCTGGTCGATGCGCGCCTCGCGTTCGCGCCACATCAGTTCACCGGCATAAAAGGTTGTCACGATCAGCATGAACAAGCCTTGCGAAGCGCGGATGGCCTCGAGCATCTGGTAAGTGACGGGGTAGGTCTGGGTGCCCTGCATGGCGCCCATGTTGAGCGAAAAGGCAAAAATGGCCAGCGCCGCGGCCAGTGCGATGACGATGAAATAGACGTTCTTGACCGATTCGCGCAGATTGAGCCAGGTCGATTTGAGCAGCAGGAAGAACATGCTGCGCTGGACAAAGTCGGGCGCTTCGGCGGTGTCGACGGCGCTGTGCGAGAGCATCAGCGGCGTTTCGCCTTCGGTGCGGCGGGTGGCGCGGCTGTCGATGGTGCCCACGAAATGAAAGCGCCAGTAGCCGAGCATGAGCACCACCAGCGCAAAGCCGGCCCAGATCGCGCGGTTGAGCGCATACACACCCTCGAACGGCACCATGCGCGTATTGCGCTCGGCGATGGTCCAGTATTCGGTCATGCGGAACACGGCGGTGGTGCCGAACGGGTCGATCAGCGCGGCCAGCGTTTTATAGTCGAGGTCGCGCGCCAGGCTGGGCGCGACGATGTAGCCGACCATCATGACTACGCTCGTCACGTACACCGGCAGCATGCGCCGGGTGAGCGCGGCCAGCACGAAAAAGATGGCGCCGAAGATGAACAGGTTGGGCAGCAGCAGCGCCAGGAACGGTTGCAGATAATGCCACGGCGCGGCCGGGCCGAGCCGGTCCGGCTCGACTCCGGCAATATAGGTGCCCAGCCAGGCGCCCAGCGGGACCGAGGAAAACACGATCACCAGCGCGGCGGTGGCGCCAATGAAGCGGCCGAACACGTAATCGTATTTGCGGATCGGCGCGCTGAAAAAGAAGTGGTGCATGTCGTACTCGAAGTCTTGCTGCACCGAGCGCCCGACCATGGCCGCCATCACAATCACGCCCACGCAGCCCAGAAAGGCGACGGTGATCGAAATCGACTGCGGCGAATTGATCAGCGCATTGCTACCGAACGAGACGTAGGCTTCCTTGAACACGCCGCCGGCGGCGGCCATCCACAGCATGGCGATCGCAAAGAACATGCCGAAATACACCCAGGTCGACAGCATTTTGAGCCGCTGGCGCGCTTCAAAGAGGGCAATGGCCAACATGGAGGCCACCTTAACAGTTGCTGGCCGCGACGTGGCGCCCGGCGATGGTGGCGAAATACACGTCTTCGAGATCGCCGGCTATCGGCTCGAAACCTTCGCCCGGGTCGCGCTCGGCATACACGTGGATCAGGGTGCGCCCGGTCAGCAGGCGGGTCGAGATCACGTCGTGCTCGCGCTGGAAGTGGGGCAGTTCGGCCTTGGTGACAAAGCGCGCCCAGATTTTTTCATCGATGTCGTCGATCAGCTTTTGCGGCTCGCCGCACAGCAGCACCTGGCCCTTGTTGATGATGGCCATGTTGGCGCACAGGTCCGACACGTCGGACACGATATGGGTCGACAGCAGCACCGTCTTGTCTTCGCCGATGTCCGAGAGCAGGTTGTGAAAGCGCACCCGCTCCTGCGGGTCGAGGCCGGCGGTGGGTTCGTCGACGATGATCAGTTGCGGGTCGCCCAGCAGCGCCTGGGCAATGCCGAAGCGCTGGCGCATGCCGCCCGAAAAGCCGCCCAGGCGCTGGTGGCGCACTTCGAACAGATTGGTTTGCTGGAGCAGGCCGTCGACGATTTCGCGCCGCCGGCCGCGCCCGGAGAGGCCTTTCAGGGTTGCGAAATGGTCGAGCAGCTCGTAGGCCGTCACTTTCGGGTACAGGCCGAAGTCTTGCGGCAGGTAGCCGAGCAGGCGGCGGATGTCGTCCTTGTCGTCAAGCACGTCGAGTTCGCCGAAGAAGACCGAACCGGCGTCGCATTCCTGTAAGGTGGCCAGGGTGCGCATCAGCGTCGACTTGCCGGCGCCGTTGGGGCCGAGCAAGCCGAACATCCCGGCGGGGATGGTAAGGCTGACCTTGTCCAATGCCACCACGCCATTGGCGTAGGTCTTGGACAAATTGCGGATGCGTAATTCCATTCCTGACTCCTAAGTGCGGCCCGGCAAGTGCGCCGGCTCTGCTTTTATAGTTGCATTGTATTAAATTCGAGCAGGGCCGGGGCATCGCCTTGCGACGCACGGTCATTTGGCTGCCCCAGAGTGCACAAACGGGGGAGCGGGGCGCGCGCTGTGGTTGACATTTACGTGCGGAACAAGGCTTGTTCCCGGTTGAACCACGATCGGCATGCCACCAGTGTCCCGAGTTGGAAGTTCGCTGTATAAATATACCGAGAATCCCCGCGATACCGGCCCACGGTCGACAACGCCAGGAACTTGGCCTTGCCGAACACGGCGCAGGTCAGCTCAGCGTTTTCGGACTTCTTGAACATGGACCACGATTGTGGCCGACATCACGTCCAGGCGTGGTCGGTTCATTCAGGGTGACGATGTGCGGCTCGTGCAAAAATTCGTACCAGCAACACTTGATGCATCACACATCTGTATGGAAACGTGGATAATGGCCGCATGGATAGCGATGTCAAACAAAGTATACTGGCCGTCACGCGCTGCGGACGCGGCGCCGAAGAAGCGACCGCGTGGTTCCGGGTCGCCCTTGGCCTGCACTACCTGACCGGCTTGATGACCGATGAGGCGCTTGACTTCAAGCTGATCGACAAGGATTTTAACCGCTTCATTTACCAGTCGATCGGCAAGGGGCACAGCATCACCAGCGTGCTGCAATTCATGAGTGGCGAAAAAGTCGTGGCCGTGGTCGATTCCCCCCGTTTTATTGCCGCCTTTACCGCGCATTGCCCCCAAGTGCCGGCCAAGTCGATTCCGTTTTTGCTGTCGCTGAACCTGGGCGTGGCCAAGAATATTTCCAAGGTTGATATCGGCGGCGCCTTGCTCGACTGGATCGAGCGCCAGCCCACGCCCGTGCAAGATGGCGCGCCATCGCCTTCGGACGTCCTATAATCACCTTTTCACAGCAAGCGAGCATCCCATGTCAGACACCCGTTCCAGCAATCCGTTCGACCACCTGATCGTCGGCATGGACAAGGCGCTGCGCGTGATCGCCGGGGTGGCGTCCGCTTCGCGCCCCACGCCGGCCGCGCGTGCCGCCGACGGCCAGCTCGACAGCGCCGAACAGCGCCATGCCGCCGGCCTGATGCGCGTCAATCACGTGGGGGAGGTATGCGCGCAGGCGCTGTACAACGCGCAGGCGCGCTTTGCCAAGAGCGACGCCATGAAGGCGCAGTTTGCGCAGGCCGGGCGTGAGGAAGAAGACCATTTGGCGTGGACGGCGCAGCGCCTGGCCGAGCTGGGCTCGCAGCCGTCGCTGCTCAATCCCCTGTGGTATGCGGGGGCGTATGTGATGGGGACCGTCGCCGCGCAATTGGGCGACCAGCGCAGCCTGGGCTTTGTGGTCGAGACCGAGCGCCAGGTGGAGGAGCATCTGGCCGGGCACCTGGACAAGCTGCCGCTGCAAGACGCCAAGTCGCGCGCGATTGTCGAGCAGATGCGCGTCGATGAAGTGGCGCACGGGCAGGCGGCCAGGGACTTGGGAGCGCTCGAGGCGCCGGCGCCGGTGCGCGGCGTGATGTCGGTGATGGCCAAGGTGATGACCACGACCGCGTATTACATCTGACCGGCCGAGAGCAAAATGTAGGGCGGAAAAGCGCGTAGCCGATTGACTTTATCCCTCGACGATCTCGAAGGTGTGGGTGATTGCGGCCATTTGCGCCAGCATGATCGACGCCGAGCAGTATTTGTCATGCGACAGGCTCACCGCGCGTTCGACCGCAGCCGGTTTTAGGTTTTTCCCCGTCACGACAAAGTGAAAATGGATCTTGGTAAATACCTTGGGGTCAATCTCGGCGCGTTCGGCCTTGAGCGTCACTTCGCAGCCGCGCACGTCTTCGCGCCCGCGCTTGAGGATCAGGATCACGTCGTAGGCGGTGCAGCCGCCCGTGCCAAGCAATACCATTTCCATCGGCCGCGGCGCCAGGTTGTGGCCGCCGCCTTCGGGCGCGCCATCCATCGCCACCATGTGGCCGGAACCCGTCTGGGCCCGGAAACTCATTCCTGCCGGACCGTTCCAGCTGACTTTGACTTCCATTGCATTCTCCAATAAGCGATGCCGGTATTGTAAAGGAGGCCGTGCCGCGGCGTGCAGTGTCCGCTTCAGACCGCCAGAACGTAGCGCTCGCTCTTCATGCGCCAGCCGGCAAACGCGATGATGGCCAGCGCCGGCAACAGGGAACTGAGGAACGTGAGCGTGAACGGCAGCATGCCCATGTCCTGGCCCTTGGCCAGCTCGCGCAGCAGCGTCTGGTTAGCCAGCATCGGCACCGTGTACATCCAGGTGTCGGTTTCCAGTTCCATGATCGACACCACCAGGCCGGGCACCATCGGCAGCAGCGTGAAAAAGCTCAGTACGCTTTGCGCTTCCTTGTACGACTTCGAATTCATCGCCATCGTGATTTCGGCCGCCGCCGCGAACAGGCACAGGGGAATGGCGGCAAAGCACACACGCACCAGGTCGGCCGAGGTGACGCGCCACGACATGCCCACTTCTTCCAGCGGCAGCCAGGACAGGATCGCATGCATCAAGCCCAGGCCCAGCCACAGGCCGCACACGCCCAGCGCGGCAGCGGCCATCCATTTGCCCGCCACCAGCACGTAAGGGCTGACCGGCTGCGCCATCAGCACTTCGAGCGAACGCCGTTCGCGCTCGCCGGCGGTGCTGTCGACCGCCGCCGACAGGCAGCAGGTAAAGGCGGGCAAAAACAGCACGCCGAGCAGCACGCCGATGAACTGGGCCGAGCGCGAGGCGTTGCTGCCGGTGTCGTAGCGCTGCAGCCGCAGCGGCGAAAGTGTGGCCGGCGAGACGCCGTGCGCCAGCATGCGGGCACTGGCGATGTTCGAGCTGTAGGCATTGAGCACGTCTTCGATATCGCGCCGGCGCGGGGCGTCGTCGCTGGCAGAGTCGTACCACAGCTCGATCTTGGCCGGGCGCATATCGTTGTAGTCGGCCGCGTACTGGGGGTCGAGCTTGAGCACGGCGACGGCGCGGCGCTCCTTGAGCAGGGCGCCGATCTGCTCTTCGCTCATGGGCGTGAGCTGCTTGACGGTGATGTTCTTTTGCTTGAGCTGGGCCATCAGCGTGGGCGCCTGGGCGCCGCCGATCACGGCCAGCTCCATGCCTTCGCGCTCCGGCTTGGTGCTGCGCTCGATCATGGTGTTGAGCATGTAGCCTATCATCAGCGGGAACATCAACACGAACACCGCCAGCATCACCAGCGAGCGCTTGTCGCGCATGTGCTCCTTGAGTTCTTTCAAAAAGACGATGGTGAATTTCGATTTTAACTGCTGCCTTGCCTGCGCCTTCGGCTTCATGCGGCGATTCCTTCGTCGGTGCCGACCAGGCTCACAAAAGCGTCTTCCAGATTGGCGATGCCGGTGCGCGCGCACAGGTCGGCGGGCGAACCCTGGGCCACGGTGTGGCCTTTGGCGATGACGATCACGTCGTCGCACAGGTGGGTGACTTCCTGCATCACGTGGGTGGCCATGATGACGCAGCAGCCGTCCGCGCGCAGCACTTCGAGGGCGCTGCGCAAGGCGCGCGTGCTCATGACGTCGAGTCCGCGCGACGGCTCGTCGAGCAGCAGGTTGCGCGGACGGTGCAGCAGCGTGCGCGCCAGCGCGACCTTGATGCGCTGCCCCTGCGAAAAGCCCTTCGAGCGGCGCTCGAGGATATCGTCCATCACCAGCAGCTGCGACACTTCGTCGATGCGGCGGTTGGCCGCCGCCGGCGCCATGCCGTTCAACTCGCCGAAGTAGAGCAGGTATTCGCGCGTGGACATGCGCTCGTACAGCCCGAACTGGTCGGTCAGAAAGCCGATGTTGGTGCGCACCGCCATCGGGTCCACTTCCGGGTCCACGCCATCGATGCGGATGGTGCCGGTGTCGCGCCGCAGCAGGCCCACGAGCAGGCGCAGCAAGGTGGTCTTGCCGGCGCCATTGGGGCCGAGCAGCGCGGTGATCTGGCCGTCGCGCGCGGAAAAGCTCACGCCGCCGAGCGCCTGCACGGCGCCGAATTTTTTGCGCACATCGTTCACGTCAATCATGGCGGCCTCGCTGTCAGGGTTGCGGCCCGGCGCTGCCGAGCTGGAAGGTGGGCGCGGGAATCTCCTTGAGGCAGGCGGCGTCGACCTGCTGCTCCGGCTTGTCGAGAAACTCGCGCAACAGGCGCGGCGAGCAGCCCAGTTGCGAAATGCCGTGGCCGACGTGGGCCACCGTCAAGTGCTGCGCCCGGGCCATCAGTTCGCCGGCGGCGCGCGCGCGGCGCGGCGGCGTGACCGGATCGTTTTCGCCCGACAGCATCAGCACCGGCGCCTTGATCGCGGTGCTCGCCTGCGGCGCGGCCGGCACCACGTTCAGCAGCGCGCACAGCGACGTGATGCGCGTGGTGAGCGCTGCCGTCAACGGCGAGTCGTCGTCCTTTCTGAGCGCCGGCGTCAGACGCGGCACGTCTTCGGCGCACACCACGGCCAGGTGCAGCAATTGGGCCACCGGGCCTTCCGAGGAAAAGTCGCCGGCGGCGTTGCGGCGCGCCACGAACGGCTGCCAGCGCCCGGCATAGGCGCTGTGGATCAGGAACGGCAAGCGGCGCGTGTCGGCCGCGCTGTACAGGATGCCGTGCACGGTGCCCAGGAAGCGCTCGCTGTTCATCTGCACCTTGACCGCGCGCGCGGTGCGTGGATCGGGCAGCTCGAGTTCGACCGCGCCGCTGGCCACGCGCGCGGCCACGGCCGCATATTCCTGGCGCAGGGCGGGATAGGCGAGCTGGCACGCGGGATTGGCGGCGCAGTCGGAGAACACCAGTTCGAGCGCGGCGGCGGCGTCGCGCCCGCCGGCCGGGATGACCTGGTCGGGCGCGACCACGCCGTCGAGGATCAGGGCGCGCACCTTGGCCGGGTAGGCGCGCGCGTAATGCTGGGCCAGGCGCGTGCCGTACGAGGCGCCCCACAGGTTGATGGTGTCGTAGCCGAGCGCCAGGCGCACCTGTTCGATGTCGCGCGCGGCGCTGGCCGTGCCGTAGGCGGAAAACGGGCGCTTGACGGCGGCGATGCAATTGCGCGCGGCCTGCTCCTGTTCGGCCGCGGGCATGGTCTCTTCGTTGGCGACGGCCGGGCAATCGAGCTTGTCGGACAGGCCGGTGCCGCGCTGGTCGATGACGACGATGTCGCGCGTGGCGCGCACGCGCCGAAACGAGTGGTTCAGCAGGACCAGCACATCGGTGCCGGCCTGGCCCGGGCCGCCGGCCAGAATGAACAGCGGATCGGGGCGGGCGGCCTCGCGAAAGGCCGGGGCGACGGTCACGTGCAGCTTGAGGGTGGGGCCGGTGGGCTTGGCGTAGTCGAGCGGCAGGGGCACGGTCACGCAGCGCAGCGCTTCTTCGGAGCCGGGCAGGTGGCAGCTGCGGCCTTGCTGCGAGACGGGCTTGGCGCCGGCGGGGAAAGCGAGCAGCGCGCACAGCGAGAAGGTCAGGATCAGGCTTGGTTTCACTAGGTCTCCGTCGTTGGTTGCTCAGACATACTAAAGGTCGGCTCTTTGCGCAGTCAATGAAAAGTTGGTATGCACACAAAACGGCCGTGCCGCAGAGCGCTTGGCGCTTAAAATATTTCCCATGGAGAATATGTGAGAGTCTATGGCGAGGTCCGGCTGGGGCGGTTGCGCTACATCTAGTTGTGACGTCTCGTTGCGGCGCCAGGCAGGAACGCGGGGCGGGGTTGACGGCGCTAGGCAAAGCAGGCTATAGTAGTCAGCTTTCCGTTTGCTCAGGAAAGACTAATAAGGCAGAGTACGCAGGCAACAAGGGCGGAACCACCATTTGAGCGATTTAATAAGTTTTATATTTAGGAAGTCAACATGAAAACTTTTTCCGCTAAGGGCCATGAAGTCCAGCGCGATTGGTTAGTGGTTGACGCGACGGATCTGATCCTCGGACGTGTTGCCAGCGAAGTGGCACTCCGATTGCGCGGCAAACACAAACCGGAATTTACTCCTCACGTCGATACGGGCGATTTCATCGTCGTCATCAATGCAGGCAAACTGCGCGTGACCGGTACCAAGGCAACCGAGAAGACGTACTACCGTCACTCCGGCTACCCAGGTGGTATCTACGAAACCAACTTCAAGAAAATGCAAGAGCGTTTTCCGGGTCGTGCGCTTGAAAAAGCGGTCAAGGGCATGCTGCCTAAGGGCCCGCTTGGCTACGCCATGATCAAGAAGCTGAAAGTGTACGCAGAAGGTTCCCACCCGCACGCGGCCCAGCAACCTAAAGCACTCGTGCTCTTCAAGTAAGGAACTGACATGATCGGTAACTACAATTACGGCACCGGCCGTCGCAAGAGTGCAGTCGCTCGCGTGTTCATCAAGGTTGGCACTGGCCAAATCATCGTTAATGGCAAGCCGGCGCAGGATTATTTCTCGCGCGAGACGGGCCTGATGGTCATTCGTCAACCACTGGAACTGACCGGCAATGTCGAGCGTTTTGACATCAAGGTCAACGTTCACGGCGGCGGCGAGTCCGGCCAGGCTGGCGCAGTTCGCCACGGCATCACCCGCGCACTGATCGACTATGACGCAGCATTGAAGGGCGACCTGGCACGTGCCGGTTTCGTTACCCGCGATGCACGTGAAGTCGAGCGTAAAAAAGTCGGTCTGCGCAAAGCACGTCGCGCAAAGCAATTCTCGAAGCGTTAATTCGTTTCCTTCGCAGCGCCTTCGGGTGCTGCATCCAAAAAGCCGCCAGCTGCAAAGCCGTGCGGCTTTTTTATTGCCTCCCAACCGGGGTCAGACCACCTTTGTGAAAGTGTTTTTTAATTGGGGTCAGACCTCGCGGTTCGAGCAACAGAATCCAGATTCTCACGAACTACTGCTACTTGCACGGGAACTTTTGGATTGGTGGAAGAAAAAACGCGCGTTTTGTTGCTAAAATGAACTTAATTTCCACATTCTTGAGGTCTGACCCCAATTAAACAATAGTTTTATAGAGGTGGTCTGACCCCGGCTTTGGTTCGGAGCGCGGGGTTTTTCCGGCACTGTTAAAATTGCATTTCTTCGGGCTTGGCCCACTATTTTCTTCAAGGAATATCATGATCAAAGTTGGCATCGTCGGCGGTACGGGATATACGGGCGTTGAACTGCTCAGGCTGCTGTCGGTCCACCCGGATGTGGAAATTACCGCCATCACGTCGCGCAAGGAAGATGGCTTGCCCGTCGCCGACATGTTTCCCTCGCTGCGCGGACGGGTGAACCTGGCGTTTTCGGCACCCGACAAGGTCGATCTGAAGCAGTGCGATGTCGTTTTTTTTGCCACCCCGCACGGCGTTGCCATGGCCCAGGCGCCCGAGTTGCTCGCTGCCGGCGTGAAGGTCATCGACCTGGCGGCTGACTTCCGCCTGAAGGATCAGGCAAGCTTCGAGCAGTGGTACAAAATCCCCCATACCTGCCCGGAATTGCTGGAAGAGGCAGTGTACGGCTTGCCGGAACTGAACCGTGAAGCCATCAAGGGCGCGCGCCTGGTCGCCAATCCCGGTTGCTACCCGACCACGATGCAGATCGGTTTTTATCCCTTGCTCAAGGCGAATCTGGTCGATACCAGCGCGCTGATCGCCGATGCCAAATCCGGCGTGTCCGGCGCCGGACGCAAGGCCGAGATCGGCACGCTGTTTTCAGAGTCCAGCGACAACTTCAAGGCCTACGGCGTGTCGGGACACCGCCACACGCCCGAAACGGTTGCTCAGTTGCAGCGCTACACGGGCATGCCGGTTGCGCTGATCTTCACGCCGCACCTGGTGCCGATGATCCGCGGCATGCATTCGACGCTGTACGCGCGCCTGACCACCAGCATCGACAATGAGGCGCTGCAGGCATTGTTTGAAGATGCCTACAAGGACGCGCCATTTGTCGACGTCATGCCGTTCGGATCGCACCCGGAAACCCGTTCCACGCGCGGCTCGAACATGCTGCGCCTGGCGCTGCATCGCCCCGGGAACGGCAATACGGTCGTCATCCTGGTGGTGCAGGACAACCTGGTCAAGGGGGCTTCCGGCCAGGCAGTTCAGTGCATGAACCTGATGTTTGGCCTGGACGAGGGCAAGGGCTTGCAGATCGTCGCGCTGCTGCCGTAAGGCCCGGTCAGCCGTGAGCTGTGTGGAACTTTGTGGTGCTATCGGCAAGTTGCCAGACGCGCACGCGATCCAGATCAACGCCGCCCGGTAGTGATGGCGGTAAATTAACTCTGGCTCTGGTCGATTTGGCAAGGCCCACATTGTCCGCACGCGGCCCTCGACGGGCAGGTGCGATTCAGCAACCTGTCGCTTTGAGGAGTGCCAATCATGTTCGGTCGTAACGCAAAGACGGAAATTGACAGCCTGGTCGGAATTTCCGCCCGGATCGAAGGAAACCTGTGTTTCACCGGGGGGCTGCGCATTGACGGCGAAGTCAATGGCGATGTGATCGGCGGCGACAGTGCCGAAAACGTGCTGATCGTGTCGGAACATGCGCGCATCGCCGGCAACGTGCACTGCGCCACGCTGATCGTCGAAGGCTATATCGCAGGCGACGTGTATGCGACCGAACTACTTGAATTACAGCCGAAAGGCCGCATCATAGGCAATGTCCACTACAAGCGGCTCGAAATGCACAGCGGCGCCACCGTCGCCGGGACGCTCACCCACCAGGAGTCGGGCGAGCCGGAATTCCATCTTGCGATGTCGCCCCCCAGTATCTTCAAGGTATCCGAAGCGTGAGGGACGCCAACAGTCTATAATGACTCAAATTGTTTCCAGTAGGAGTATCACATGAACGCAGTTGCCGAAGCCCCAGACGTAATGCCAGCCCCGATCATCTTCACCGACAGCGCAGCCCAAAAAGTTGCTCAGCTGATCGAGGAAGAGGGCAATCCCGACCTGAAATTGCGCGTTTTCGTGCAAGGTGGCGGCTGTTCCGGCTTCCAGTACGGCTTTACCTTCGATGAAATCGTCAACGAAGACGACACCACCATGGTCAAGAATGGCGTGCAACTGCTGATCGATTCGATGAGCTACCAGTATCTGGTGGGCGCGGAAATCGATTACAAGGATGACCTCGAAGGTGCGCAGTTCGTCATCAAGAACCCGACCGCCACCTCGACCTGCGGTTGCGGTTCGTCGTTCTCGGCGTGACGGCCGCAGTCACGCTTTACGCGGGGTACAGGGCGCCCAGGATTCTGGGTCCCTTTGCTCCCGTCACGGCCGGCAGATTGCCCGCTTCGCGTTGGGTGAAGCGGTAACCTAGCCACGCAAACGCCAGCGCTTCCACCCGGTTGGGCTCCACGCCCAGCACCGCAGTCGATTCCACCCGTGTTTTCCCACCCAGCGCCGCCGTCAAGGCGCGCCGCAGGGCGCTGTTGTACGCGCCGCCTCCGCAGACGTACACCGCTTCCACTTCGTGCGCACTTTCCAGGATGGCGTCGGCAATGCTGTGCGCGGTGAGCGCCACCAGCGTGGCCTGCACGTCTTGCGCGGCCAGCGGGCCAGCCTGGTCCAGCATGGCGTCCAGCCACGCAGCATGAAACAGGTCGCGGCCCGTGCTCTTGGGCGCCGGACGGGCAAAATAGGGTTCACCCAGGAATCGCGCCAGCAGGTCGTGGTTGACACTGCCGGCGGCGCCCCAGGCTCCGTCAGCGTCGTAATCGCAGCCTTGGTGGCGTCCAATCCATGCATCCATCAGAGCGTTGCCGGGGCCGGTATCGCAACCGCTGACGCGCCCGTCCGCGTGCAGCACGCTGATGTTGGCAATGCCGCCAATGTTGACCACGACGCGGTTTGAGCCCGCCTTGGCAAAGCATGCCTGATGAAACGCGGGCACCAGTGGCGCGCCCTGGCCGCCTGCGGCCACGTCGCGGCTGCGCAGATCGGCAATGACGTCAAGGCCGGTTAGTTCGGCCAGCAGGGCGGCATTGTTGGCCTGCACGGTAAAGCCGAGTTCCGGACGGTGGCGGATGGTCTGGCCATGCGCGGCGATTGCCGCGATGGGCCGGTCAGCGGCGGGCTTGAGCACTTCCACGCAGGCCGCGTAGCAAACGGCAAGGTTGTTGGCGGAGATGGCTTGGCGCAAGATTTCATCCGGGCCGGCCGCTTGCAGGGCCATCAGGCTGGCGCGCAGTTCGGTGCTGAAAGGAATGAAGGCGGCGGCGATGGTCGAGATGCTGTCGTCGGCAAAGTCGGCCAGCACGCCGTCGACGCCGTCCATGCTGGTGCCGGACATTAAACCGATGAAAAGGGAGGAAGTCGTCATGCACCCAATCATACAGGGTGCGCGGAAAAACAAAAGGGCCCGGAAAACCGGGCCCAAATTTTTGTACTACCGTTGCACGACTGTTTCCGTCAGCGCACTGCCATCGCCGTGCCGGTTGGCCGCAGCAGGGCAAACCGATGCGTCATGTCGTTGGCGGCCATCTGGAAGCGAGCCATTTCCGAACTCGACAGTGGTGCCTGTGCCAGTACCTTGACCGACAGCGGGTCGCGTGCTTCGTTTCCAACTCGGAATTCATAGTGCAGGTGGGCGCCCGTGGACCAGCCGGTCGAGCCGACATAGCCGATAACATCACCTTGCTTGACCTGCTGGCCGCGCCGCATGCCCGTGGCAAAGCGGCTCATGTGGCCGTAGGCGGTGGTGTAGTTGGCCCAGTGCTTGAGGACGATGAAATTGCCGTAGCCGCCCTGAACACCGGCGAAATCGACCACGCCGTCGCCCGAGGCGCGAATCGGCGTACCGAGCGAGGCGGCAAAGTCGATGCCCTTGTGGGCTTTCCATTCGCCGGTAATCGGGTGCACGCGGTTCGAGAAACCCGACGAAATACGCGAGAACTCAAGCGGCGACTTGAGGAAGCCCTTCTTGAGCGCCTTGCCGTCGAAGGTATAGTAGCCGCCGCCCTGCTTGGTGACCGGATCTTCATACCAGACGGACTGATACGTCACGCCGCGGTTGGTAAATTCGCCAGCCAGGATGCGGCCTGCGCGTACCATTTCGCCGTCTTGCCAAAACGTTTCGTAGACGACGTTGAAGCGGTCGCCTCTTTTCAGGTCGGTACGAAAGTCTATGCTCGTCGAGAACATTTCAACGATCTGGGCCACGATGGTATCGGGCAGCTTGCCGCCGTCGGTGGTGGAGTCCGTCGCGCTGTACAGGGACGTGGTGATTTCGCGGGCGCGCATTTCGACGCGACGCTCGAGCTGCACCGGGGACGCCTTGGCCACGAACTTGTCGCCCTGGCGGGTGATCATCACCTGGGTGACCGGGTTGTCGCTGGCATCGACGAGGGTGCCGCGCAGCCATTGCAGGTCGCCGTTTTCATCCGTTTGCGCCTGGACCCGCTTGCCGGTCTTGAGCTGCATGATGGTCTTGGCGGTTTTGTCGGATTTGATGAACTGGGCTGCGGCAGGATCGTCAACGCCGAGGCGCTGGAGCAGAACGGCAAGCGTGTCGCCTGCGCGGATTTTCTCTTCGTGAATGAAGCTCTGCTCGTCTTTTTGAAGCGCAGCGATCTGATCGGCCAGGTTCGGCAGTTCGAGGTCTTGCGCGATCGACTTGACCGGCAGGTCCGACGCGTCGGGAGCCAGAGGCGCTACGCCCGCGGCGCCGAAGGCGCACACCGTGAGGAAGACCGCACCAGCGCGCGTGATGCGGGCCTTGCGTGTGCTTCCTAGTAGTCCGGTCCAGCTTTTGGCTGTGATTTTATGTATAGGGTTCATGCAATCAGTTAAAATTTGCCGCTTGAACATTCACGAAGAGCGCTACTTTTTCTTGTTGTTATTATGTTTAGTTTTCGTCGGGCAAGATTAATCGGATCGAGCATTATATCAAATAATTGAAGTAGCCCAACTTTTTCGTTATTCCGCCTCATTCTGTTATAAGTTAAACATGACCATTCCTGTATCCTCCAAGACTGTCGCCACCCCTTCCTTGCCCCTGACGGACAGTGTTTTGGAAGCACTTGCAATCACCAAACGCGGTGTGGACGAACTGCTCATCGAAAGCGAATTTGCTCAAAAACTGGCCCGGTCGGAACAGTCCGGCAAGCCGCTGCGCATCAAACTGGGCCTGGACCCCACCGCGCCCGACCTGCATCTGGGGCACACGGTGGTACTGAACAAGATGCGGCAATTGCAAAATCTGGGTCACCAGGTGATCTTCCTGATCGGCGACTTCACGTCGATGATCGGCGATCCCTCGGGACGCAACATTACGCGCCCGCCCCTGACCAAGGAGCAAATCGAGCTCAATGCGATGACCTATTTCAAGCAGGCGTCGCTGGTGCTCGACCCGGCGCGCACGGAAATTCGCTACAACTCCGAATGGTCCGACCCGCTGGGCGCGCGCGGCATGATCGAACTGGCGTCGCGCTACACGGTAGCCCGGATGATGGAACGGGACGATTTTACCAAGCGCTACAAGAGTGGGACACCGATCTCGGTCCATGAGTTCCTTTATCCTTTGATGCAAGGCTACGATTCGGTTGCTTTAAAGGCTGACCTTGAGCTGGGTGGAACAGATCAAAAATTCAACTTGCTGGTTGGCCGCGAGCTGCAGAAGGACTATGGCCAGGAGCAGCAGTGCATCCTGACCATGCCCTTGCTGGAAGGCCTCGATGGCGTCGACAAGATGTCCAAGTCGAAGAACAACTATATAGGTATCACCGAGCCTGTCAATATGATGTTCGGCAAGCTGATGAGCATTTCCGACGTCATGATGTGGCGTTATTACGAATTGCTGTCATTTAGTTCCCTGGCCGACATTGCTGCGCTGCAGGCGCAAACCGACGGTGGCCGCAATCCGCGCGACGCAAAAGTGGCGCTCGCCAAGGAAATTGTCACCCGATTCCATTGCGCACAAGCGGCCGACGATGCGCTGGCCGATTTCGTCAACCGCTCCAAGGGCGGCGTTCCCGACGATGTGCCCGAAGTGGCAGTGTCGGGCGCACCCATGGGCGTGGCGCACTTGCTGAAACACACCGGTCTGTGCGCCTCCACCGGCGAAGCGATGCGCATGGTGGACCAGGGCGGGGTGCGGATCGATGGCGCCGTCGTCACCGACAAGGCATTGCAAGTGCAGGCCGGCACGATTGTGCTGCAAGTGGGAAAACGCAAGTTCGCCCGTGTTACCCTAAGCGCATGATCGCTTTGCTGCAACGGGTCAGCCAGGCCAGCGTTTTGGTCGACGGCCAGTTGATCGGCGCGATCGACGCCGGCCTGATGGTGCTGGTGTGCGCCGAGCGGGGCGACAGCGAAAAGGAAGCTGACCTGCTGTTGGTCAAGTTGCTCGGCTACCGCGTGTTTGGCGATGCCGCGGGCAAGATGAACCTGAGCGTGGCCGACGTGGCCGGCGCCTTGTTGCTGGTTCCGCAATTTACGCTGGCGGCCGACACCAAGTCGGGCACCCGGCCATCTTTTACGCCGGCGGCAGCGCCCGCCGACGGCTTGCGCCTGTTCGACTATTTTGTTGGCCAGGCAAGAGCACGCCACGCAACAGTGCAGACCGGCCAGTTCGGCGCGGACATGAAAGTGTCGCTGACCAATGACGGCCCGGTGACTTTCTGGTTGCAGGTGGCGCCCAAGTGAAACCTGTGGACCGATTTGTGGTCAATATCATCAGGGCAGGGAGGTTGCGATGAGATTGTGGAGTGATTCTTTTACCGAAGGCGGGGCCATACCGGCGGAATGCGCATTCGCCGTCATCGATCCGACCACGCGCGTGCGCCTGGCAAGCAACCGCAATCCGCACCTGGCCTGGGATGACGTGCCGGCCGGCACGCAGTCGCTGGTCTTGCTGTGCCGCGACATCGATGCCCCTTCCATCGCCACCGATGTCAACCAGGAAAGGCGGGTGGTTCCCCTGGAGTTGCCGCGCGTCGATTTTTATCACTGGACGCTGGTCGATATTCCCGTGGCCATGCGCTTCATTGCGCTGGGCATGTTTTCCGAACTGGTCACGCCGCACGGCAAGAGCGGGCCGCTGGTGCCGTTCACGGTTAAAAACGGCACGGAGCATCAGCTGCGCCAGGGCATCAACGACTACACCAGCTGGTTCCTCGCCGATCCGGCCATGGCCGGTGAATATTACGGCTATGACGGCCCGTGCCCGCCGTGGAACGATGAGCGTGTGCACACCTACTTGTTTTGCCTGTACGCCCTCGATGTGCCGCAGCTGGGCCTGAAAGGGCGCTTTACCGGGGCCGAGGCGCGGCGCGCCATCCGCGGCCACATTCTTGATGAAGCACAAATTTTTGGCGTGTATTCGCTCAATCCCGACCTTGCCGACACGCTCGATTAAATGCCCATCACACAAATTGTATTGATCCGCCATGGCGAAACCGCCTGGAACGCCGAACGCCGCCTGCAGGGCCATATCGACATCGCCTTGAACGGGGAAGGCTTGCGCCAGGCCGCTGCCCTGGCCGGCGCGCTGGCGGCGGAGCACTTCGACGCCATCTATGCCAGCGACCTGCAGCGCGCTCACCAGACGGCAGAGGCGCTGGCCAGGCGGCAAGGCATGCTGGTGCATGCCGACAGCGGCCTGCGCGAACGCTGTTACGGCGGCTTTGAAGGGCTGTTGTATGCCGAGATCGAACTGCGCTTCCCGCGTGAATTTGCCGCCTGGCAGGCGCGCGACATCGACAGCGTGATGCCGGCCGGCGTGCGCGAGGCGGAAAGCTTTCGGCAGTTTTACCGGCGCTGCGTGGACGCCATTGCAGGCATTGCCGAGCGTTATCCCGGGCGCAAGCTGGCGCTGGTTGCCCATGGCGGCGTGCTCGAGTGCGCTTACCGCTCGGCGCTGGGACTGTCCTTGGAAACGCCGCGCGACTTTCCCGTGATGAACGCGAGCATCAACCGTTTCAGCGTGCACGGCGGGGTGTTGTCGCTGCACAGCTGGGGCGAAGTAGCCCACCTCAAAACCGGCGTGCTGGACGAACTTGGCTAACAGCGCGGCTAACGGCGCGGCAGGCCCCGGGGACCTGCCTTTTGAAGACTTTGCAAGCATTCAATCGATCTAGAAAGCATTTGCTTCATAATAAATAGTGCTTATTATTTGAGCAGTAAATCGGGTAAAATAGTCGGTTCCCTCCAACCTTCCGGTCTTTGCCTGTGCATATTGGTCCTTACTTGTTGCGCAATAATGTTTTCGTTGCCCCCATGGCGGGCGTGACGGATCGGCCGTTCCGGCAACTGTGCAAGCAGCTCGGCGCCGGCTATGCCGTCTCCGAAATGGCGGCGTCCAACCCGCGCCTGTGGGCCACCGAAAAAAGCACGCGTCGCCTTGACCATGAAGGTGAAATGGAACCGAAGGCGGTCCAGATCGCCGGTGCCGTGGCGCAAGACCTGGCCGACTGCGCCAAATTCAACGTCGACCGCGGCGCCCAGATCATCGATATCAATATGGGCTGCCCGGTCAAGAAGGTGTGCAACAGCTGGTGTGGCTCGGCGCTGCTGCAACATGAAGACCTGGTCGAAAAAATCCTGGACGCCGTGGTACGCGCCGTCGATGTGCCGGTCACCCTCAAGTTTCGCACCGGCTGGAACCGCGAAAACAAAAATGCGCTGCGCATTGCCCGCATTGCCGAACAGGCTGGCATCCAGATGCTGACGCTGCACGGACGCACGCGCGCCGACGGCTACCAGGGCGAAGCCGAGTACGACACGATTGCCGCCGTCAAGGCGTCGGTGCGCATTCCCGTGGTGGCCAACGGCGACATCACGACCCCCGAAAAAGCGCGATTGGTGCTGGCCCAGACTGGCGCCGACGCCGTCATGATCGGGCGCGCGGCGCAAGGGCGGCCGTGGATCTGCCGCGAGATCGACCATTTCCTGCGCACAGGCGAATACTTGCCGGCGCCCTTGGTCGATGAAGTGCGCACCTTGATGGACGAACACTTGCAGGCGCACTACGCGTTTTACGGCGAATTTTTAGGCGTGCGCACGGCGCGCAAGCACATCGGCTGGTACGTGCGCGATCTTATCGGCGGTGAAGAGTTCCGGCAGCAAATGAACTTGTTGGAGTCCACAGAACAACAGTTGCGCGCAGTAGATGTTTTTTTCGAATCTCAACATAGTTTCGACGAGCGGTTACAATACCGGCCCGCCAGCATTTCGCAAGTTGCATTGGCAGCATAAATTGGCAGAATAAAAACGCCAGGAAACAAGCATGTGGGGCAACGCTGCCAGCAAGAGCAGCGCTTAGAAACTAATCCAGCCAAGTGAAGCACGAAAACATGAGCAAAGAAAGTATCCAGGAAGTCGTCCAGAAAAGTCTTGAAGAGTATTTCAATGACCTGGGCGAACAGCAAGCGACGAACATCTACGATATGGTCGTGCTGACCGTCGAACGGCCGATTCTCGAAGTCGTCATGACGCGCGCGGAGGGCAACCAGTCCCACGCGGCCCAGATGCTGGGCATCAATCGCAATACCTTGCGAAAGAAGCTGCAGGAACACGGATTGCTCTAACAGCATTAGCACACTGAGTGGCCCGTGCTACCGTCGCGCGAGCCAATCGCGCGTGGCGCGCCAGTGCATCGAATTCTCATCAACTAGGCCACTCTTATGATCAAACAAGCTCTCCTTTCCGTTTCCGATAAAACCGGCGTACTCGAGTTCGCGCGCGCCTTGTCCGCCAAGGGCGTCAAGCTCCTGTCCACCGGCGGCACCGCCAAGCTGCTGGCCGACAATGGCGTGCCGGTTACCGAAGTGGCGGACTACACGGGCTTTCCGGAAATGCTCGATGGCCGCGTCAAGACGCTGCACCCAAAAGTGCACGGCGGCATCCTGGCCCGCCGCGATTTCCCCGAGCATGTCGCCAAGCTGACGGAACACGATATTCCCACCATCGACATGGTGGTGGTCAACCTGTATCCCTTCCAATCCACCGTGGCCAAGGAAGCGTGCTCGCTGGAAGACGCGATCGAGAACATCGACATCGGCGGCCCGACCATGCTGCGTTCGGCGGCCAAGAACCACAAGGATGTGGTCGTGGTCTGCGACCCGGCCGACTACCAGCGCGTGCTGGAAGAAATGGACGCGGGCGAGATTGCTTATGACACCAAGTTCATGCTGGCAAAAAAGGTTTTCGCGCACACGGCGCAATACGACGGCGCCATCACCAATTATCTGACCAGCCTGGGTGAAGACAAGGCGCACGCGACCCGCGCCGCCTATCCGCAGACGCTGAACATGACGTTTGAAAAAGTGCAGGACATGCGCTACGGCGAAAACCCGCACCAGTCGGCTGCCTTTTACCGCGACCTGGCGCCGGCGGCCGGCTCCTTGTCCGCCTACACCCAGTTGCAAGGCAAGGAGCTGTCGTACAACAATATTGCCGACGCCGATGCCGCGTGGGAATGTGTCAAGTCGCTGGGCGGCCTGGGCCAGAGCGCCGGTTGCGTCATCGTCAAGCATGCCAATCCTTGCGGCGTGGCCATCGGCGTCGATGCGCTCGACGCTTACAGCCGCGCGCTGCAGACTGATCCGACGTCCGCTTTCGGCGGCATCATTGCACTCAACGTGGAGCTGGACGGCAAGACCGCCGAAGCGATTGCCAAGCTGTTCGTGGAAGTCTTGATCGCCCCGTCGTTCTCGAGCGAAGCGCGCGCCATCATGGCGGCCAAGCAAAACGTTCGCTTGCTGGAAATTGCCTTGGGCGCCGGACAAAATCCGTACGACGTCAAGCGCGTTGGCGGCGGCTTGCTGGTGCAGTTGCCGGACGCTAAAAATGTGGGCCTGGGCGAATTGCGCGTGGTCACCAAGGCTCAGCCTACCCAGCAACAATTGCAGGACATGATGTTCGCCTGGCGCGTGGCCAAGTTCGTCAAGTCGAATGCGATCGTATTCTGTGCCAACGGCATGACGCTCGGCGTGGGCGCCGGCCAGATGAGCCGTATCGATTCGGCCCGCATCGCCTCGATCAAGGCGCAAAATGCGGGCTTGACGCTGGCAGGTTCGGCCGTTGCGTCGGATGCGTTTTTCCCGTTCCGCGATGGCCTCGACGTGGTGGTCGATGCGGGCGCGACCTGCGTGATCCAGCCGGGCGGCTCGATGCGCGACCAGGAAGTGATCGACGCCGCCGATGAGCGGGGCGTGGTCATGCTGTACACGGGCGCGCGCCATTTCCGCCATTAATCAGCCCTGACATTGGCCCACTGCGTCGCCCTCGCGTGAGGGCGACGTTGATGCATGGTTCGAAATTTCCTTACCAAATTTCCCACCAAACCTTGCTCGCCGGTATAACATTCGGAGATGATTATTCTTGGCATTGATCCAGGCCTGCGCACCACGGGTTTCGGTCTGATTGAAAAGCAGGGCAACAAGTTGCGCTACATCGCCTCCGGCACCATCAAGACGGTGTCCGAAAGCGAGCTTCCCGGTCGCCTCAAGATCATTCTCAACGGTATCGCCGAGATCATCCGCACCTACCAGCCCGATTGCGCGGCGGTAGAGAAAGTGTTTGTCAACGTCAATCCCCAGTCCACCTTGCTGCTCGGGCAAGCGCGCGGCGCGGCGATCACGGCGTTGGTCGCGTCCGACCTTGATGTAGCCGAATACACCGCGCTGCAAGTGAAGCAAGCTGTCACAGGCCACGGCAAGGCCGCCAAGGATCAGGTGCAGGCCATGGTCGCGCGCCTGCTGGTGCTGCCTGGCTTGCCCGGCACCGATGCCGCCGACGCACTCGGCGTTGCCATTTGTCACGCCAACAGTGTCGATGCGCTGGCGCTGCTCGGCGCCTTGGCGCCATCGCTTTCCGGCCTGCGCATGAAGCGCGGCCGTCTCGTATAAGGGTTCCCATGATCGGACGTATTTCCGGAATTTTGCTTGAAAAAAATCCGCCGCAATTGCTGGTCGATTGCAATGGCGTAGGCTACGAAGTCGACGTGCCGATGAGCACCTATTACAACCTGCCGCAACTGGGCGAAAAGGTCACGCTGTTTACCCACCAGGCGATCCGCGAAGATGCGCATTTGCTGTTTGGCTTTGGCAATGCAGCCGAGCGCGCCGTCTTTCGCCAACTGATCAAGATTACCGGCGTTGGTGCGCGTACGGCGCTGTCGATTCTGTCGGGCATGACGATCGCCGACCTGGCGCAAGCGGTCACGCTGCAAGAAGCCGGGCGCCTGGTCAAAGTTCCCGGCATCGGCAAAAAAACAGCCGAGCGTTTGCTGCTGGAATTGAAAGGCAAGCTGGGCGCGGAACTGGGCACGCCGGGCGGCGTGGTGCAGCACGACGCCCAATCGGATATCCTCAATGCGCTGCTCGCTTTGGGGTATTCTGACAAGGAAGCAGTGGCCGCGCTGAAGAACATGCCGGCTGGCAGTACCGTTTCCGACGGTATCAAGTTTGCGCTCAAGGCGCTATCCAAAGGTTAACAGTACGTCATGAGCATTCAGACCGACGATTTCAGCGAGCAGCGTATTATTGCCGCCACACCGGCTTCGCCCAATGAAGAGGCGATCGAGCGCGCATTGCGGCCCAAGCATCTCGATGAATACGTGGGGCAGGAAAAGATCCGCGGCCAGCTTGAAATTTTCATCGCGGCGGCGCGCAAGCGCAAGGAAGCGCTGGACCATACCTTGCTGTTCGGACCGCCCGGCCTGGGCAAGACCACGCTGGCGCACATCATCGCCCGTGAAATGGGCGTGAACCTGCGCCAAACCTCGGGCCCGGTGCTGGAACGCCCGGGTGACCTGGCCGCCATCCTGACCAACCTGGAAGCGAACGACGTCCTGTTCATCGATGAAATCCACCGCCTCTCACCCGTGGTCGAAGAAATCTTGTACCCGGCGCTGGAAGACTACCAGATCGATATTATGATCGGCGAAGGGCCGGCGGCGCGCTCCGTCAAGCTCGACCTGCAGCCGTTCACGCTGGTTGGCGCCACCACCCGCGCCGGCATGCTGACCAATCCGCTGCGCGACCGTTTCGGTATCGTCGCGCGGCTCGAATTTTACAATCCGGCCGAGCTGACCCGCATCGTCACGCGCAGCGCAGCGCTGCTCAACGCGCCGATCGTCGAAGAAGGCGCGCGCGAAATTGCCATGCGTGCACGCGGTACGCCCCGCATCGCCAACCGCTTGCTGCGCCGGGTGCGCGACTATGCAGAAGTCAAAGGCAATGGCGAAATTACCAAGCCCATGGCGGATGCCGCGCTCGTTATGCTCGACATCGATTCAGTGGGCTTTGACGTGATGGACCGCAAGCTGCTCGAAGCGGTGCTGTTCAAGTTTGGCGGCGGCCCGGTCGGCATCGGCAATCTGGCGGCGGCGATTGGCGAAGAGAGCGACACCATTGAAGACGTGCTCGAGCCTTTCCTGATCCAGCAAGGTTATTTGCAGCGCACGCCGCGCGGACGCATCGCCACGCCGCTCGCTTACCAGCACTTTGGCGTGGCCGCCCCGCGCACCAGCCCGAGCGGCGACTTGTGGGATAACCTCAACGGCTAGCAGTGCTGGGCAGCGCTATTGCTGTGGATATGAAAGGCAAGTCGCACATGATGCAAATTTGGGTCGATGCCGACGCCTGTCCGGTCGTCATCAAGGAGATCTTGTACCGCGTGGCGGAACGGCTGCAGCTGAACGTTACCTTGGTGGCTAATCAATTGATGCGCGTACCTGCATCGCGCTTCGTGCGCGCCGTGCAAGTGCCTGCGGGATTTGATGTGGCCGACGCCGAGATCGTACGCCTGCTGGCGCCGGGCGACCTGGTTGTGACGGGCGACATTCCACTGGCCGCCGATGTGCTGGCCAAGGGTGGCTTCGCGCTCAATCCCCGCGGCGAATTCTATACGGTGGACAATATCGCGCAACAACTGACGATGCGCAAATTCATGGATGAATTGCGCGGCAGTGGTGTCGATACGGGCGGCCCCGCGCCCTTCGGCCAGGCCGACCGCCAGCACTTTGCCAATCAGCTCGACCGCCACCTGCACCGCCACGCCAAACGCCAATGAGCAAACAGGCAGCTCACATAGCGCTGCCGTGAATGGCGGCCGTGTAATGTTAAGGCGCGTCCCGCATGAAGCCGACCGCTTCGCCATTGCCTGCCGTGGCGAAAATTTCCTTGTACGCCATGTAGGTAGCGCACAGCACGACCGGATACACAAAAATCAATCCGATGCCCAGCGGCAGGCTGCCGACGAAGGTGGCAACCCAGGACAGCACATAGAAAATAATGAACGCGGGGAAGTTCTTGACTGCGGCGGCAAAGCTGAGGCGAATCGCATCGACTGGCGCGGTGCCCTTCAGGACCACCAGGGCGGGGGCGAGCCAGAGCGCCATGACCACGGGAATCGAGAGCAGCATCATTAGCAGCAAACTGATGGCGCCCAGGGCCATGGCAAGCAATGGACTGGCAAAGACGGAGACCAGCACGGCCGCGCCCAGCACCGAGCCCAAAAACGCAATGGCCACGCCCATGCCGGCGGCGATCAGCGCCAGCATCCACAGCGGTGTGATGTTGGCCGCTTTTTGCGCGGCGGCCAGCACGTCCTGCCCATCCTCGCATGCGCGGCAAAAGAGCATGAGGGCGCCGGTGGCGAGAACGCCCAGCATGGTGGCCAGCCCGCTGCCCACAAGGGGAATCTTCTGGAGGATAAAGGTCACGATGAACAGCACCAGGCCAGCAATGATCAGCTCGCCAGGTTTTTTCATAAACAAGTTAAAGCCTGCCGCGATCCATTCGATGCCGCGGTTGATGTCGACGTGGCGAATGGTGGTAACCTTGTCTGGCGTGACGATGCCGTCTTCAGTGTGCATGTGAATCCCTTGAGTTTGTCCGGTGCGAAATGCAGGCCGATTATGCGGTGCAAATGCAGTTCTGGCAATTTTTTCGGATTGACAAACTCTGGCCGGTGCGCATTGGGCGCGGTGAGGCCTCAGTCCTGGCGGACCCAGGTCTGCGAACGGCCCAGCATGGGCACGCCGACATAGCCGCGCACGCTCATTTTTTTGCCGCCGTCGAGCAGCGTCAGCTTGCTGCGGTAGACCTTGCCGGAATCGGGATCGAGGATTTCGCCGCCGCTGTATTCATCGCCGTTTTTGTGCAAGCCGGACATGAACACCATGCCCAGCACCGGCTGATCCTTGTGGGCGCCCTGGCACTTGTCGCAGCGCGGATTGGGGTTTTGGCCGGCGGCCAGGAACAGTTTTTCAATCTGGCCCCGCACTTCACCCTTGTTTTCGGTGATCCGGATCAAGGCCTTGGGCTTGCCGGTGACGTCATCGATATTTTTCCAGAGTCCGACCGGGGATGCGTCTTGCGCAAAGGCAGGCGCCGCCAGCAAGATGATCAGGCTGGCGCAAAACAGGGTCTTCATGGTCGGTCTCCGGGAAAGGTCGTCAATACAGCCCTACAGTTTAGCAAGTTGCTCGCGCAATTTGGCAAGTGTTGCTGAAAAATTGACGAGCCGCTCGTTTTCCTGCGCCACCACGGCCGCCGGCGCGCGCGCGACAAAGCTCTCATTGCCCAGTTTGGCGTTGACCTTGGCAATTTCGCCGTCGATGCGGACGATTTCCTTGCCGATCCGCTCGCGCTCGGCGGCCACGTCGATCTCGACCTTGAGCATCAGCTTGGTGGTGCCGACCACCGACACGGGCGCCGGCGAATCCGGCAGCGCATCGACGATGTTCACTTCCGACAGCTTGCCCAGCGAGGCAATATAGGGCGCGAACGATTCCAGGCGCGCGCGCTCAAGCGGATCGTGGGCCTCGATAAACAGCGGCACGCGCACCGAGGGCGCCAATTGCATTTCGCTGCGCAAGTTGCGCGGAACGTCCGTCAGCGCTTTGAGTTCGCCCATCCAGGCTTCGGCCGCTTCATCGATCAGCGCGCTGTCGGCAATAGGATACGGCTGCAGCATGATTGAGCCAGAATCTGTATCAAGTTGCTTGCCCGCCAACGGGGCGATGGTTTGCCACAACGCTTCGGTGACGAACGGCATCAGCGGATGCGTCAGTCGCAGCGCCACTTCCAGCACGCGCAGCAGCGTGTTGCGGGTAGCTTGCTGCTGCGCCGGCGTTCCCTGCGAGACCTGGACTTTGGACACTTCCAGGTACCAGTCGCAATACTCGGTCCAGACAAACTTGTAGATGGCCGCGGCGATATTGTCGAAGCGGTAATCCGCGAAGCCTTTCGCCACCTCCAGTTCAACCCGCTGCAGCATCGACAGGATCCAGCGGTCGGCCAGCGACAAGGCCGCGTCGTTCGGCGTGCAATCGTGGCCTTCGGTATTCATCAGCACGAACTTGGTCGCATTCCACATCTTGTTGCAAAAGTTGCGGTTGCCTTCGCAGCGGCCCAGGTCAAAGTTGATGTTGCGGCCAAGCGAAGCGTAGCTGGCCATCGTGAAGCGCACGGCGTCGGTGCCATACGGCGCGATGCCCGCCGGGAATTCCTTGCGCGTAGCCTTGGCGATTTTTTCCGCGTCGCGCGGGTTCATCAGGCCGGTGGTGCGCTTGGCCACCAGCGACTCAAGATCGATGCCGTCGATCAAATCGATTGGGTCCAGCGTGTTGCCTTTCGACTTGGACATTTTCTGGCCGCTTGCGTCGCGCACCAGGCCGTGCACATACACGGTTTCAAACGGCACCTTGCCGGTGAAGTGGGCGGTCATCATGACCATGCGCGCAACCCAGAAAAAGATGATGTCAAAGCCCGTCACCAGCACGGAAGAGGGCAGGAACATCTTCATGTCCGGCGTTTCCTCTGGCCAGCCCATGGTCGAGAACGGCACCAGCGCGGACGAGAACCAGGTGTCGAGCACGTCGTCGTCGCGCCGCAGCGGCGCCGTCACGCCGGCGGCGAGCGCCTTGGCGGTGGCTTCGGCCTCGGTCTTGGCCACGAAAATATTGCCGGCGTCGTCGTACCAGGCCGGGATCTGGTGGCCCCACCACAGTTGGCGCGAGATGCACCAGTCCTGGATGTTGTTGAGCCACTGGTTGTAGGTCGTGCTCCAGTTTTCCGGAACAAACTTGACTTCATCATTCGCCACTTTTTCCAGCGCCACTTCGGCAATCGACTTGCCTGGAAAGAAAGTGCCTTCCGGCGCAGGTTTGCTCATTGCCACGAACCACTGGTCGGTCAGCATCGGTTCGATGACCACGCCAGTGCGGTCGCCCCGCGGCACCATCAGCTTGTGCGGCTTGACCTCGACCAGGAAACCCTGGGCGTCGAGGTCGGCCACGATTTGCTTGCGCGCAGCGAAGCGGTCCATGCCGCGGTAGGCGGCGGGAGCGGCATCGCTGATCCTGGCGTCGAGCGTGAGCACCTCGATCATCGGCAGCTTGTTGCGCTGGCCGACCTGGTAATCGTTGAAATCATGGGCCGGGGTAATCTTGACGCAACCGGTGCCGAATGCCTTGTCGGCGTATTCGTCGGCGATCAGGGGGATTTCGCGGTCCGATAACGGTAACTTGAGCATCTTGCCGACCATCGCGCTGTAGCGCTCGTCGGTCGGGTCGACCGCCACGGCAACGTCGCCGAGCATGGTTTCAGGGCGCGTGGTGGCCACCGTGATGGCGCCGCCGCCGTCGGCCAGCGGGTAGCGGATGTACCACATGAAGCCGTCTTCTTCTTCCGACACCACTTCCAGGTCCGACACGGCGGTGCCCAGTTTCGGGTCCCAATTGACCAGGCGCTTGCCGCGGTAAATCAAGCCTTGTTCGAACAGGCGCACGAAGACATCGGTGACAACCTTCGAGCGTGGCTCATCCATCGTGAAATATTCGCGCGCCCAGTCGGGGGAGGTGCCCATGCGGCGCATCTGGCCGGTAATGATGTTGCCCGATTTCTCCTTCCACTCCCACACTTTCTCGACGAATTTCTCGCGGCCGAGGTCGTGGCGCGAGATTTTCTGCGCATCGAGCTGGCGTTCGACGACGATCTGGGTGGCGATGCCCGCATGGTCGGTGCCCGGAATCCACGCGGTATTAAAGCCGCGCATACGGTAGTAGCGGGTCAGGCCATCCATGATGGTCTGGTTGAAGGCGTGGCCCATGTGCAAGGTGCCGGTGACGTTCGGCGGCGGCAACTGGATCGAGAAGGATGGCTTGGCAGCATCTTGGGTGGCGGCAAAGTAACCGCGCTGTTCCCACTCGGTGCGCCAGAACTGTTCAATGTCGGCTGGCTCGAAAGACTTGGCTAATTCCATGGTTTTATCGTGTAATTTTTGCGAAAGGAACCATTATAGTAGGACTGCCATCGGTCAACGCTGCAGCGCAAAAAAAAGTCCCCCAAAGCGGCCCGTACGCTTGCCTCCACCCTGTTTCCTCTGTTGCCAGTACACCAGGATCAGACCACTTTTGCCGTTTTGCAAAAGTGGTCTGACCCTGGTGTACAGGCAACGAGCTTCCCTGGGGAAAGGCAGGGATGTGGGAATTTCTATAGTGCCATGGATGCATGCGGTTATAATGCATTCCGCTGCCGCAAGGTGGCACACACGCTAGGGGTCCTGCAAGTCGCAATGTTGCGATGCGCGGGTGAGAAACACCCTCTGAACCTGATCTGGATAATGCCAGCGAAGGGAAGCTTGTGAGCGGCACGCTTGCCTTCCAGGGACGCGTGCCGCTCCTGTCTTCTTTTGCTGGCTCCTGCAAGCAAAAGGAGCCACATGAATGCCCCACTGAAGTTCGATTCCGCCACCGCCGTGGTGGACCAGGCCGCCATCACGCCGCTGCCCAATTCCCGCAAGATCTATGTCGAAGGCAGCCGGCCCGATATCCGCGTGCCGATGCGCGCCGTCAGCCAGGCCGATACGGCCGCCTCGTTCGGCGCTGAGCCCAATCCGCCCGTCTACCTGTACGACACCTCCGGCCCCTACTCGGACCCGCGCGCGGCGATCGATATCCGCTCGGGCCTGGCCGCGCCGCGCCTGCCTTGGATCGTCGAGCGCGGCGACACCGTTCAGCTCGACGGCCCCAGCTCGGCCTACGGGCGCGCCCGCCTGCAAGACGCCGAGCTGGCCAAGCTGCGCTTTCACCTGCACCGCACGCCGCGCCGCGCCAAGGCCGGCGCCAACGTCACCCAGATGCACTATGCGCGGCGCGGCATCGTCACGCCCGAAATGGAGTTCGTCGCGATCCGCGAAAACCTGCGGCGCCAGGAGTACCTGATCGAACTCGAAGCGTCCGGCCCGATGGGCAAGCGCACCGCCGCGCTGATGGGCCGCCAGCACCCGGGCCAGTCGTTCGGCGCCAGCATTCCAGATCTGATCACGCCCGAATTCGTGCGCGAGGAAATCGCGCGCGGCCGCGCCATCATCCCGGCCAACATCAACCACCCGGAAAGCGAGCCGATGATCATCGGGCGCAATTTCCTGGTCAAGATCAATGCCAATATCGGCAATTCGGCGGTGACGTCGTCGATCGGCGAGGAAGTGGAAAAAATGACCTGGGCCATCCGCTGGGGCGCCGACAATGTGATGGACCTGTCCACCGGCAAGCACATCCACGAAACGCGCGAATGGATCATCCGCAACAGCCCGGTCCCGATCGGCACGGTGCCCATTTACCAGGCGCTGGAAAAGGTCAACGGCAAGGCCGAAGACCTGACCTGGGAGATTTTCCGCGACACCCTGATCGAACAGGCCGAGCAGGGCGTCGATTACTTCACCATCCACGCCGGCGTGCTGCTGCGCTTCGTGCCGATGACGGCCAAGCGCCTGACCGGCATCGTCTCGCGCGGCGGCTCGATCATGGCCAAGTGGTGCCTGGCGCACCATAAGGAATCCTTTTTGTACACCCACTTCGAGGATATCTGCGAAATCATGAAGGCCTACGACGTCGCCTTCAGCTTGGGCGACGGCCTGCGCCCCGGTTCCATCTACGACGCCAACGATGAAGCCCAGCTGGCCGAACTGAAAACCCTGGGCGAACTGACCCAGGTCGCCTGGAAGCACGAAGTGCAGGTCATGATCGAAGGCCCCGGCCACGTGCCGATGCAGCTCATTAAAGAAAACATGGACCTGCAGCTCGAGCAGTGCGGCGAGGCGCCGTTCTACACGCTCGGCCCCCTGACAACCGATATTGCGCCCGGGTACGACCACATCACCTCGGGCATCGGCGCGGCGCAAATCGGCTGGTACGGTACCGCCATGCTGTGCTACGTGACGCCCAAGGAGCATCTGGGCCTGCCCAACAAGCAGGACGTCAAGGACGGCATCATCACCTACAAGATCGCGGCCCATGCGGCCGACCTGGCCAAGGGCCATCCGGGCGCGCAAATCCGCGACAACGCGCTGTCCAAGGCGCGCTTTGAATTTCGCTGGGACGACCAGTTCAACCTGGGCCTGGACCCGGACAAGGCGCGCGAATTTCACGACGAGACGCTGCCCAAGGATTCGGCCAAGGTGGCGCACTTTTGCTCGATGTGCGGCCCGCATTTCTGCTCGATGAAGATCACCCAGGAAGTGCGCGAATACGCCGCCGCCTTTGGCGTGAGCGAGGTCGACGCGCTCAAGCAGGGCATGGCAGTCAAAGCCATCGAGTTCGTGAAAAACGGCGCGCAACTGTACCGCAAGGCGTAACCATGATCGATATCGAAGTAAACGGCGAACCCAAAACCGTGGCCACCTGGATGACGCTGCAGGAACTGATCGAGCACCTCGCCGTGCCCAACCAGGCCGTGGCGCTGGCGGTCAACCGCAACGTGGTGCCGCGCCAGCTGTGGAAAATGCGGGTGCTGCTCGCGCAAGACAAAATTGACATCGTGCGCGCCATTGGCGGCGGCTGAAACCCATGGAGACAATCATGAAACAAGACGACATGCTGACCATCGCCGGCAAGGCTTACCGATCGCGCCTGCTGGTGGGCAGCGGCAAATACCGCGACCTGGCGCAAACGCGCGCGGCCACCGACGCGGCCGGCGCCGAGATCGTGACGGTGGCGATCCGGCGCGTGAACATCGGCCAGGACGTGAACGCGCCCAGCCTGCTCGACGTGCTGCCGCCCGACCAGTACACCATCCTGCCCAACACCGCCGGCTGCTACAACGCCAAGGATGCGGTCTATACGCTGCAAATGGCGCGCGAACTGCTCGGCGGGCGCAAACTGGTCAAGCTGGAAGTGCTGGGCGACGAAAAAACGCTGTTTCCGCACATGCCAGAAACGCTGCTGGCGGCCGAAACGCTGGTGCGCGACGGCTTTGACGTCATGGTCTACTGCAGCGACGACCCGATCCAGGCGCGCATCCTGGAAGGCATCGGCTGCGTGGCGATCATGCCGCTCGCGTCCCTGATCGGTTCGGGCATGGGCATCCTCAATCCGTGGAATTTGTCGCTGATTATCGAGCAGGCCAAGGTCCCGGTGCTGGTCGACGCCGGCGTGGGCACCGCGTCCGACGCGGCCATCGCCATGGAACTGGGGTGCGACGGGGTGCTGATGAATAGCGCCATCGCGCTCGCGCGCGACCCGGTGCGCATGGCCGGCGCCATGCGTCTTGCGGTGCAGGGCGGGCGTGAAGCGTTTCTAGCCGGGCGCATGCCGCGCCGCTTTGCCGCTTCGCCCTCGTCGCCCGTGGCCGGGCGCATGACGTGACGAGCGGGGGCACCTGCGTTTCGGTGCTGGTCTTTTCCGGCCTCGATCCTTCGGGCGGGGCCGGCATCGCGGCCGACCTGGCCGCCATCGCCGCGCACGGCGTGCACGCGCTGCCCATCATCACGGCGCTCACGGTGCAGGACCAGAACCGTGTGTATGGCGTCGAGCCGGTCGACAGCGCCATGCTGGGGCGCCAGGCCGACGCGTTGACGGGCGCGCTGCGCATCGACGCCGTCAAGATCGGCATCCCGGGCAGCGGCGCCAACGCTGAAGTCATCGCCCGCATCATCGCCCGCCTGCGTGAAAAGAACCCGCGCCTGCCCGTGGTGCTCGACCCGGTGCTGGCCAGCGGCCATGGCGACGCGCTCGCCGTGGGCGACGCGCGCGCCGCGCTGGCGCCGCTGCTGGCGCTGGCCACGCTGGTCGTGCCCAATCTGGCCGAGGCCGCGGCGCTTGACTGTTCGCCGTGCCCGCACGTGCTGGTCACCGGCGGCCACGGCGACGGCCCGTTCGTGATCAACCGCTATCTGGGCGCGGGCCACGGTCACCACGATCGACTCTGGCGCTGGCCGCGCCTGCCCGGCCAGTTTCACGGCAGCGGCTGCACGCTGGCCGCCGCCATCGCGGCCCGGCTGGCGCTGGGCGACGACATCGGCGCCGCGCTCGGCGCCGCCCAGGCCTTTGTGCACGCCACGCTGGCCGGGGCCTACAGCATCGGCCCCGGCCAGCGCATCCCGCGCCGCATCCAATCCTGGACCCCAAGCTTGGACCCTGAACCCGGAATCGATCGATGGTAAATACTATGCAAGGCCTGTACCTGGTCACCCCCAACTGGGACGACACCGCAAAACTGCTGGCCTGTACCGAACGCGCGCTGGCCGCCGGCGCCGCCCTGGTCCAGTACCGCCACAAGCACGCCGGCGCCGAACTGCTGCGCCAGCAGGGCGCCGCCTTGCTGGCGCTGTGCCGCCGCTACCGCCGCCCGCTGGTCATCAACGACCATGTGGCGCTGTGCCTGACGCTCGACGCCGATGGCGTGCACGTGGGCGGCACCGATGTGTCGGTGGCCGAGGCCCGCGCCGCGCTGGGGCCCGACAAAATCGTCGGCGCTTCCTGCTACGGCGACCTGGCGCTGGCGCGCGAAGCCGAACGGGCCGGCGCCAGCTACGCCGCCTTCGGCGGTTTTTACCCGTCCACCGTCAAGCAGTACAGCGTCAGCACCGAGCCCGACATCGTGCTGCACGCGCGCGCCGCACTGGCCGTGCCGGTGGTGGTCATCGGCGGCATGACGAGCGCCAACGCCGCCCCGCTGGTCGAGCGCGGCGCGGCCCTGGTCGCGGCCATTACCAGTGTCTACATGGCCGACGATCCGGGGGCGGCCGTGCGCGCTTTCGACGCACTGTTCGCGCGCGCTGGACACAGGGCAACAATATAGGGCAAACTTCTGGCTCACCAACACGATGTAATCGAGGAAATCTTGCCCATGAGCGCCGCTCCCGCCGTCAAACGCCGCATCCTCGTCGTCGATGACGATCCGCTCCTGCTCACTTTCCTGACCGAAGTCATCGGCCACGCCGGCTACGACACCGTCACCGCCTCGTGCGCCGAGGAAGCACTGGCCGTCATCGCCACGGGCGAGCCCGACCTGGCCTTGCTCGACATCACCATGCCCGGCATGAGCGGCCTGGAGCTGGCGGCAAGGCTGAAGGCAGACACCAGCGTGCCGTTCATGTTTCTCTCGGCCGTGGACGACAGCGAGTCGGCGCGCCAGGCGGCGGCGCACGGCGCGGTCGGCTACCTGGTCAAGCCGGTTGACGCGGCGCGCCTGATGCCGGCTTTCGAAGCAGGCCTGGCGCGCGCCGACGATATCCGCCAGCTGCGCCGCACCGAAGTGAACCTGAATGCGGCGCTGGTCGCCGGGCGCGAAACCAGCGTGGCGGTGGGCCTGTTGATGGGCAAGTTTCAGACCGACCGCAACACCGCCTTCGAGGTGCTGCGCGACCATGCCCGTTCGAGCCGGCGCAAGATTAATGAAGTGGCCGACCAGTTGCTGGCGGCCGAGGAGACGCTCAACAGCCTGCACAGCGCCTTTGCCGAGCGGCTGAAAGCAAAGTCATCCTGAGCGCTGGAATATTGATGGAATTTCTACTATGCGCAGAATAGACAAATTCTATCGATAAGTTGCATCAGTGCAAGGCAGGCTTGCGCTATGATCTGTTCAGCGGCGTCTAATTTGTTTGCCGCTCGTTGTCCCCACGGTGTTCGCCCCAAAAACGCGCACGCCGCGCGACCCAACCCAGCCGCCTTGTGCACGCGGCGCCAAGTATCTTCCTGTCGGCCCAGCTCCGCCGCTTCAGTTCCCGAACCTGATGCGCGCACAGCTTGGCGCGCCCGGATTCGGCCGTTTGTTTGTCCGAATACGAAAGGAAGTTGCCATGAAGCCGACGCACCCTGCCACCCATTGCCTGTCAGCCGCCCGCCACTTGGTGCGTAGCGGCAAGGCCGGCACGCTGGCCTGCGCCCACACACCGGCGCGTCACCGGACGGCGCCAGGGCAGGCGGATGCCGCCCTCGTCGCCGCTGTTGCCGCTGTTGATGTTGCTCTAACTGTTGCTGTTGCTTGCGCTACCCGGGGCGCCGCCAAACAATATCGGCAACTGGCGCCGGCCGACACTGGGTTTCCGCGCGTGCTGCATATCGACACCCAAACCGGCACCGCCGCCGTGCTCGCCAGCCTGCTTGGCAGCGGCGTGCACGTCACCCACGTTGGCACGCTGGCGCAGGCGCGCCGGCTGCTGCAGGAGCAGATTTTTTCGCTGGTGATCCTCGATCCTGCCTTGCCGGACGCCGCCGCGAGCGCGCTGCCGGAGCTGCAAACGCTGCTGGACGGCACGCCCTTGCTGGTCTATACCGACCAGCCTGTTGCCTGGCGCGACGCTTTGCCGAGCGTGCGTTTGTCGAAATCGTCGACCACGGCGCGCCAGCTGTGGACGGCAATGTCCGCCATGCTGTGGAACACAAGCGCACTGAGCGCGGGAGACTAAGGATGAGCAAAGTGCTCAAATCGATCCTGTACGTGGAAGACGACCTGCACGTACGCACCACTGCCAAGCTGGTGATGGAAGTGATCGGCAAGTTCGACGTACGCGATTGCAGCTCGGGGCGCGAAGCGCTGCTGGCCGCGCGCGACTTCGCGCCCGACCTGATTTTGCTCGACGTGCTCATGCCCGAGCTGGACGGCGTCACTACCCTGACCATGCTGCGCCGCATGCCGCACCTGGCGCACGTGCCGGCGCTGTTCGTCACGGGCCTGACCTCGGAAGCCGACATCGCGCGCTACATGGACGCCGGCGCCATCGGCGTGATCCCGAAGCCGGTGCTGCCGATGCGCCTGACGGGCCAGTTGCATTCCATGTGGAACAAGCACGAGGCTGCGCTCACTTGAGGATGCGCTGGCATGGCGCGCCCCGGCTTGCTATGATGGTGAACACCCATTCTTCAGGCCCGGAAAAAACATGAAAACCAAAGCAGCGATCGCATGGAAGGCGGGACAACCGCTGACAATTGAAGAGGTAGAACTGGAAGGCCCGAAAGAAGGCGAAGTGCTGGTCGAAATCAAGGCCACCGGCATTTGCCATACCGATTACTACACGCTCTCGGGCGCCGACCCGGAAGGCATTTTCCCGTCCATCCTGGGGCATGAAGGCGCCGGCATCGTGGTTGATGTCGGCCCGGGCGTAAAGAGCATCCGCAAGGACGACCACGTCATTCCGCTGTATACCCCGGAATGCCGCCAGTGCAAATTTTGCCTCTCGCAAAAGACCAACCTGTGCCAGTCGATCCGCTCGACCCAGGGCCGCGGCCTGATGCCCGACGCCACCAGCCGCTTTTCCATCGACGGCAAACCGATCTTCCATTACATGGGCACGTCCACGTTCTCGAACTACATCGTAGTGCCCGAAATCGCGCTGGCCAAGGTGCGCTCGGATGCGCCGTTCGACAAGATCTGCTACATCGGCTGCGGCGTGACCACCGGCGTGGGCGCGGTGCTGTTTACGGCCAAGGTGGAGGCGGGCGCCAACGTAGTCGTGTTCGGGCTGGGCGGAATCGGCCTGAACGTGATCCAGGCCGCGCGCATGGTCGGCGCCGACAAGATCATCGGGGTCGACATCAACCCGGGCCGCCAGGAGATGGCGCGCAAGTTCGGCATGACGCACTTTGTCAACCCGACCGAGGTCGAGAACGTGGTCGATGCCATCGTCGGTCTTACCGACGGCGGCGCCGACTACAGCTTCGAGTGCATCGGCAATGTGACGACCATGCGCCAGTCGCTCGAGTGCTGCCACAAGGGCTGGGGCCAGTCGATCATCATCGGCGTGGCGGCGGCTGGGCAAGAGATCTCGACGCGGCCGTTCCAGCTGGTGACGGGGCGCGTGTGGAGGGGTTCCGCGTTCGGCGGCGCGCGCGGGCGCACCGACGTGCCCAAGATCGTCGACTGGTACATGGAAGGCAAGCTCAATATCGACGACCTGATCACGCACCGGCTGCCGCTGGAGCGGATCAATGAAGGGTTTGATCTGATGAAGAGCGGCGAGTCGATCCGGTCGGTGGTGCTGTACTGATTCCTGGCAGGGGCTTGTGCAAAGAGTAGGTCGGAATGCGCTTTCGCTTTTCCGACCTACAACGCCGCTCCCGCGGTGCCAAACTCCCGCAGCGCCTCCCGGTAATTGCGGCTCAGCGTCAGCCTGCTCCCGTCGCTCATCATCACCAACAGATCCCCGCCAAACCACGGCAGCAGCTTTTTCACGTGGTCCAGGTTCACGATATGCGACCTGTGAATGCGCCTGAACACGGTTCCGTCCAGCCGCTCCAAGATCCCCGCCATCCGTTCGCGCATCAGGTGCTCGCCGCCGACCGTATGCAGCCGTATGTAATTGCCCTCGGCGCTGATATGCATGATGTCCGCCGCGCGCACCAGGTGTTGCGCCTCTCCGCTGCGCACCAGAATGCGGTCCTGTCCGGACCTGGCTGCGGCCACTTCCTTGAGCACCGCCCCCAATTGATCCCGGAACTGTTCCTGCCCGGCGCCCAGCCAGCGCCTGGCCTTGTCCATCGCCACCGTAAAGCGCTGCTGGTCGAACGGCTTGACCAGGTAATCCATCGCGTTGGCGTTGAAGGCGCCCAGCGCATAATGGTCGTACGCGGTTGCGAAGATGGTCGCCGGCATGTTCGCCGCGCCGATGCGCGCGGCCACTTCCAGCCCGTTCAGCTCCGGCATTTCCACGTCCAGAAACACCAGGTCGGGCGTCAATCGCGCGATGTCGTCGCACGCTTGACGCCCGTTGCGCGATTCGCCCACCACCTCGCAATCAATATGGCCGGCTAGGAACTGCGACAGGCGCTTGCGCGCCGACGTTTCGTCATCGGCCAGCAGCACGCGGATAGGGGCGCTCATGCCGCCGCGCGCAGCGGCGCGCGCAGGGGAATGCTGATGCGCGCGATGGTGCCGCACGCCGAGCGCACCAGCGCCAGTTCCTGGGCGGCGCCATACAGCGCTTCCAGCCGCGAACGCGTATTGCTAAGGCCGATGCCGAAGCCTTTCTGCTGCGCCGCCTGGGGCGGGGCGTCGTCTTCCACTTCCAGCAGCAGCGAGGCGCCCCGCGCGTAGGCGCGGATCACGATGCGCCCGCCGTCGGCGCGCGGCGCCACGCCGTACTTGATCGCGTTTTCCACCAGCGGCTGCAAGATAAAGGGCGGAATCGACTCGTCCTGCAAATGGTCGGGAATCGCCCATTCGACCGCGAGGCGCTGCTCAAAGCGGATTTTTTCGATATCTAGGTAGGCCTCGATGAAGCTTATCTCCTGCTTGAGCGTGACGAGCGGCTTGTCCGATTCGCGCAGCGAGGTGCGCAGCATATCGCTGAGGCGATTGAGCATGCGGTCGGCGGTGGCAACGTCATAGTGCATCAGCGAGCCGATCGCATGCAAGGTATTGAACAGGAAGTGCGGCTGCAGCTGCAGCTTCAGGCTTTGCAGCTGCGCGCGCACACAGGCGGTCTTGTGTTCGGCGATCTGCAAGTCGCGCCGGCGCGCCAGCTTGAGAGCGTCGTTCAACTGGACGATGCCGACAAAGCCGAAGTAGGTCAGCAGACCAATGTGGAAGCAGTTTTGAAAGGCGATGAAGATCAGCTGGTAGGCGGTT
Organism: Massilia sp. TSP1-1-2; assembly: GCF_049896185.1. Classification (NCBI taxonomy): domain Bacteria; kingdom Pseudomonadati; phylum Pseudomonadota; class Betaproteobacteria; order Burkholderiales; family Oxalobacteraceae; genus Massilia; species Massilia sp. TSP1-1-2. The sequence goes on along the minus strand of NZ_JAFCTU010000018.1, from coordinate 425 downwards.
TTGTCCATGAACGCCGTGGTCAGGCCGGCAAACAGCCAGTGCCCCAGCGTGATGTCGATCTGGGTGGTGACGCCGCCCAGCAGAAGATGAAACAGCCACGAACGCCAGTGCATGCGCAGCGGATAGCGCCGGATCAGCGGCAGGACCAGCAAGCCAAGCAGCGCCCAGGCGCCGAAGTGCGCGGCATTGAAGACGAAGTTCATATACAGCGGCACGTCGAAGATCGCGCGCAAGAAATTGTAGCCGCCCGCAAGCGCCCAGGCGCCCCAGTAAATGCGCGGGGGCAGGGTACGCAGGCTCGTTAGCATGGCTGTCAGTGGCGGTGGCATGGGAAGTGGGCGCAGTTTGCTAGTGTAGTGCGTCATAAATAATAAGACTTATTATATATATGCATGTATCCTTGTCATATGGAGGGGAAATCATGC
>NZ_JAFCTU010000017.1:0-120492 GCF_049896185.1 Massilia sp. TSP1-1-2 | reverse complement strand
CGCGGAGAAATTCTGTTGAGCATAGGCGCGCGGCGAAATCTTGGAACAGCGTGGTCAGAACGGACATGGCAGGCAGGGATAGTAAAAATCCATGCTGGAGGCCGCGATTTTAAGGTGATGTCAAGTGTTATTGTGAAAACATCGATAATAATTTACTGAAGTGCACGCCCATCGCTAACTTGGGTGGATTGGGTGAGAACGGGGTGCTGGATGAAAGGATTGCTGCCGTCCCAACGGGGTCTGTGCTGGATCTGGTTGATTTATCGCAGATACCCGCCAAGCTACAGTCAGCCCGGATCGCGCACATGGCCAACGAATTCCAGACCACGCTGGAGTTCTCGAAGCAGTTATATCGCTTCGTCAGATTTGACCTGGGGCCGAATAGGGCGGGACGGTTCTTGCTCATCATCCATCATGCCGTCTTTGATGGTTACAGTATGTTGCTGATGCTACAGGACTTGCATGACAAAGTGCATGCGTTGGGCAAAGGAGAAATACCGCCAGCGCCGGCGGAAAGCACTTCGGTGCGTGAATGGGCAGCTTTCCTGCAGCGCTACAGCGATAGCCCGGAAGGTATCCGCGAATCGGCATACTGGACGTCACTGCGATGGCAGGATACGCGAGACTTGATGGATTATCCGCAAGGGTTCCTGTCCAATAAGTCTGGAAAAGAGGCATTCCGTGGAACCGAAACCGAGGTGTCGCAATATGTCGGACTAGAGCACAGTCAATTCCTGTTGGAACGTGGCCGGCTCGGAAGTTTTTCTATTAGCGATATCGTTCTCACTGCAATGGCCCATGCGATTGCCCGTGTCAATGGAAGTAAGGTAGTGAGTTTTGATTTGATTTCAAATGGGCGGGCGCCGGTGTTTCGTGGAATTGACTTATCTCGAACCATGGGCTGGCTGGCGGACAATGTGCCGGTATTGATCGAATTGGAAGATTATTCCGGCGTCGAGAATAAATTGGCCGAGTTTGTCAAACAATTCAATGCTATTCCCAACTCAGGGGTCGGATTCAATGCACTTAAATACCTGAGTAGCGATGAGAAAATACGCGAGCGCATGCATGCGATACCGGTTCCTGAGATTTTGGTGAATTATATTCCCGACGTGTCGGGCGCCATGAGTCCACATGATAAAGAACTGAAAGAGCGTCCGGAACAGTTGCAATTCCGCGTGGCGAAGGAGTCGCACGGACAGACAGAGCCACCTGCCGATAAGGGATTGCATCGCGCTTCGTGTGCCACGATCAGCGTAGTAAAGGGCAGGTTGAGTATCGTCTGGAACTTCAGGGATAATGTTTATCAAAAAGATACTGTCGCGTTAGCTGCATCTTATTGGAAGGAAGAAATGGAACAGATCATTGCCCATTTTCAACCAAGGCCAAGCGTCGCAGCACAGGCCCGACGGATCGGGCGCTATTTATCGTCTTCATTAAGAAAGAATGGCTGACATGTTGAACATTTGTAATGTGGGAAAAATCTACGGGAAAAATGTCGTCGCGGTGGACGATGTCACGCTCAATCTCGAGGGCGGGGTGGTCGGCCTGGTCGGTCACAATGGCGCGGGCAAGACCTCGCTGATGCAAATGATCGCGACGCTGACCCGGCCCACCAGCGGCCAGATCTTGTTCAATGGCCAGGACATTGTCGCCAATCCGGATGCGATCCGCCGGCGCCTGGGCTACCTGCCGCAGGACTTCGGGGTTTACCCGAACCTGAGCGCGCTCGAATTCGTGCAGTACTTTGCCGCGCTCAAAGGCGTGTCGGACCCGAAGCGGCCTGCGCAGGTGCTCGAGATGGTCAACCTGCACGGCCAGGCAGCGCGCCAAGCATCGACTTTTTCCGGCGGCATGCGGCGCCGGCTCGGCATTGCGCAAGCCTTGCTGAACGATCCGGACATCCTGATCGTGGACGAGCCGACCGCCGGGCTCGATCCGGAGGAACGCCAGCGTTTCCGGCATTTGCTGTCCGAAATCGGATTTCGCAAACTCGTCATCGTCTCGACCCATATCGTGTCCGACATCGAGGGCATGGCGAGCAGCCTTGCCATCATGCGTGCCGGCAAGCTGGTCTCGCATGGCACGCTCGACAGTTTCATCGCCAAGGCGCGTGGCCAGGTCTGGTCGGCCACGGTCAGGGCGCAGGACTATGAGGCCTTGAGCCAAAACGTCAAAGTGCTGCAGGCCAGGCGCCATGACGCCGGCGTCTCGCTGCGCATCGCCCATCCGTCGATACCCTGCAGCGGCGCGGTCGAGGTCGAGCCGACCCTGGAGGAATCACTGATGGCCCCAGTGCAGGAGCTGACGGCATGACGCGCGCTTTGTTCCGGTCCATGGTGCTCAATGAGGCGCGCTTGCGCCTGCGCTGCGGCAGCACCCAGGTCTTGATGCTGGTGGCCAGCTTGTTCATGTGGTTCATGATAGTCGACCCGTCCACCGGCTCGACCATGCTGGCGGCGAATTCGGCGCGGGTGGCCTACAACAGCACCGCACTGGCACTCGGTAGCAGCGTGCTGGCCACGTCATTGCTCGGGCTGTTTGGCTTCTTTCTCGTGCGCGGGCGCGCCGATGAGGATTTGCGCAGCGGAATTGGCGGCGTGCTCGCGACCCTGCCGGTGAGCAATGCGAGCCTGATCGTGGGCCGCTGGGCCGGCAGCGTGCTTTATCTGAGCACGCTGATCGTGGTTCTCGCACTGACCATGTGCGTGCTGCAAGCGGTGCGCGGGGAGGGCGCGATTGCGCCCTTGGTGTACTTCCAGTTCTATGCGCTGACGATCCTGCCGAACATCTTTTTCATCGCCGCCATGGCGGTCATGTTCGAATCGTACCGACCGCTCATGGGCAAGATGGGCGACCTGGTCTACTTCCTCTTCTGGCTCGCGCAGATCACGGCAACGGCCGTGTTTTCCTCGATGAACCAGGAGGGCGTCGCGCCACTGGCCTTCGACGTTACCGGCGTAGGGGTGCTGACTCAGCACGCACAGCAGTTGCTGCACACGACTACGCTGGCAGTTGGCTTCAACGAGTTCGACGCGGCGCTGCCCGCCGTCTTTTTGACGGGCAATTTCTGGAATTGGCCGATGGTGCTGACCCGCTTTGCGGCCGTGTTAGTGTCCATCATTCCGCTCGTTATTGCAGTCAAGCTGTTCCACCGCTTCTCGCCGGACAAGGTGTCGGTGTCGGCATCGACCCGCAGGCCGTGGGCCATCTTCGCAAGCTTCAACCGACTGCTGCGCCCGCTCGACGTGCTCTCGCGCGTGACGCGGCGGCTTTCGGCCAGGCTGCCGCGCGTGCTGGGGCAGGTCGGCGCCGAACTTGCGCTCACTTTCGCTGCCAGTCCGCTCACCGGCTTGCTGATGGTGCTGTTCGTGGCCGCCGGCGCCGTGCTCGACTATGCGATGCTGCCCTGGCTGCTGCTGGCCGCCGTAGCGTACTGGGGTCTGGTGATTTCCGAGCTGAGCGTGCGCGATTTCAAGGCCGATACCGAATGCATGGGCTCAGCGGTGGTGGGTGGCGCCAACCAGCGCTACTGGCGCCAGAGCGCCGCCGCGATCGTGCTTGGATTGCTGCTGAGCGCCTCCGTCATGTGGCGCTGGGCAGTCGAGGAACCGCTGCGCGCGCTGTGCCTGGGCAGCGGCATTGTCGCGCTGGCCAGCCTTGCGCAGTTACTGGGACGGGCCACCCGCACCGGGCGCACTTTTACCGTGCTGTTCTTGTGCGGCTTGTACATCGTGAGCCAGGCCGGACCGGTGCCGGCACTCGATGTGCTTGGCATGCACGGTAAGGCGAGCGCAGCATCAATATTCCAAGAATTTTCGGTAGGTATTGCTTTTTTGATAGCGGGATTTGTCTATAATCGCTGGCGCGCATTGTAAGAGTAACCAGCTTATTTGACCTTCATTTAACGCAGGTGATGCTTTCCCTTGCGCGGCCGGCCAGTATGCCGGCCTTGCACCGGTTTGCCGTGCGGCTTGCGGCGAGCACCGTCTGTTCATTGCAACGATTATCATTTCAACGGAAAAAAACGGTGTCCAGAAAAATAATGGAAGTAATTCGGAACGCGCCCCTGCTCACGCGCTTTGTCGCGCTGGTGTTGCTGCCTTTGCTCGTCGGCGGCTGGTTTTTCTACAAGAGCCTCGTGCACAGCCTTCCCGAGCAGCGCATGACGCTGGTGCAGGGCGTCTCGGCGCCGGTGTCGATCGTGCGCGATCTGCACGGTGTGCCCCGGATCGACGCCAAGACCGATGCGGATGCGTTTTTCGCCATTGGCTACGTCCATGCGCAGGATCGCCTGTGGCAGCTCGAAGTGCAGCGCCATCTCGCCCAGGGACGCTTGAGCGAACTGTTCGGGCGCGAAAGTGTGCCGCGTGACGTCTGGTTCAGGACGCTCGGCCTGTATGACGCGGCAAAAACAGCTTGGCCGGCGCTCAGTAAGGAATCCCAGGCCGCGCTGACCGCCTATACTGCGGGGATCAACGCCTCGGTCGCCGCGCAGACCAGTTTGCCGGTCGAGTTCCGGATGCTCGGCGTCAAGCCGACGCCATGGACCGTGTACGACTCGCTGGCCTGGATCAAGGTGTTTGCGCTGAACCTGAGTGTGAGCTTGAACAGCGAGATGAACCGCACCATCGCCAGCCAGGCGCTCGACGCGCAACGCTTCAAGACCCTGTTCCCGGATTATGGCGAGGGCGCGCCGACGACCATCAGGGCCGCCTCCAAGGACGTACTGTCGGGCGCTGCGATCGCCAGCATGAAGGCGTTCCAGAAGACTGAACTGGAGCTGGGACTCGGACTGGGCGGGCAGGGGATTGGCAGCAATGCGTGGGTTGTGTCGGGCAAGCATACGGGTGGGCAAGGCGCCTTGCTGGCCAACGATCCCCACCTCAATTTGCAGGTCCCATCGCTATGGTACGTGATCAGCGCCAAGGGCGCCACGCTCGATGTTAATGGCATGAGCATGGTCGGCCTGCCGCTCGTGATCTTCGGCCATAACGCCAACATCGCCTGGGGCGGCACCAACATGATGGCCGACGCCCAGGACTTGTATTTTGAGCGGCCAGATCCGAGTGACGTCTCGCGCTATGAATTGAATGGCAAGATGGTGGCGTATACGACGCGCGTCGAAAGCATTGCCGTGCGCCCCGACTTTCCCGTATTCTTGAGCAAGGAAATCAAGCCGCTGCAAGTGAGCGTCAGGTCCAGCGTGCACGGCCCGATCCTGTCGGACCAGTTCAAGGTGTTCGACCAGCCCGTCGCGCTGCGCTGGACGGCGCTGGACGCCGGCGACACGAGTTTCGAAGCGTTCTACCGCCTCAATTTCGCCAGCGACTGGGATGGTTTTAACAAGGCGTTATCGGCGCTCGTCGCCCCTGCGCTCAATATCGTGTACGCAGATCGACAGGGCAACATCGGTTACCTCGGGGCCGGCCGCATTCCGGTGCGCAAGGCGGGCAATGGCTCGGTGCCGGCGCCCGGCTGGAACGACGATAAGGCATGGACCGGCTTCATTCCATTCGACCAGTTGCCGCGCACGTACAATCCGGAGTCGGGCTATATCGTCACGGCCAACAACAAGATCGTCGATGACAGCTATCAGTTCTTCCTGTCGAACGACTGGGCGCCGGCCGCGCGCGCGCGCCGGATCGAACAATTGCTGCGTGGTCAACTGGAAAACAAGAAGCCGTTAGTGGCCCAAGACATGCAGCGGATGCAGGGCGACACCGTTGATCTCGAGGCGCTCGCGATGCTGCCTGAATTGCTGAAAGTGAAGCCGGAAAACGCGTTGCAGCGCACGGCGCTGGCGTACCTGAAGTCCTGGAATGGCGACATGAGCAGGGATAGCCAGGCCGCTGCCATCTTCACTTTCTGGATGCGCCACTTCCGCCTAGCGCTGTTCGACGGCGAGCGCAAAGGCTCTTGGGACAAGCCTGAGCAGCACGATGTGGTGCAGGCGCTGAGCGGCCAGGTGAGCTATGACACACTGCGCAAGGTGCTGGTCGGGAGCGACTCGGGGTGGTGCCAGGGCAGCAAGGTCGGCAAGCGCGAATCCTGCCACCGCATGCTGCAGCTGTCGCTGCAAGCGGCACTCGGCGAGCTGTATTCGCTGCGCGGCGATGAGTCGATGGCATCGTGGAAATGGGGCACCTTGCAGAACGCAGTCTTTACGCACACGCCGTTCAGCCAGATCAAACCGTTCAATCAATTCTTCGAGCGCAAGGTGCCCACGGGTGGATCGATCAACACGATTAATGTGGCCGGCTCCAGTTTTGAGGACAAGAAAGGCTTCATGCAAGGGCTGGGCGCCGGCTTCCGTCAGGTTGTCACCCTGGGCAAAGACAAGGTGAGCATGAGCTATATGAATTCGACCGGCCAGTCCGGCAATCTGCTCAGTGACCATTACGACGACATGGTCGAGCCGTTCCGCGACGTCGCCTTCTACCAGATCGCGCCTTCGGTATCACCTGCCCGCACAGGCGAGGCGTCCGCAACGAACACATCAGTCCAAAAACAGGGAGCCTTGCAATGAGCTTATTTTCAATGTTGTCGCGCAAGGCGCCGAACCGGGTGTTCGGCTCCATCGTTCTCGGTATTATTTCCGGTATGGCATATTCGTTTCTGATACCACTGATCATGACGGCCTTGAAGCAGCCGGACGGTCGCTTCGAAACGACCGGCGCCGCAGGCGCGATGTTCCTGGGCCTGGAAATTTCCAATGCCAAGGTCGCGTTAGTGTTTGGCATCGGCTGCCTGGCCATCGTGATCGTTCGGACCTTGTCCCAGGTGTCGCTGTCGCGCATCGCCATGGACCTGGCGTCTGACCAGCGAATGGAGCTGTACCGCAGGATCGCCAACGCGCCAATCGCCGCCCTCGAACGCGTAGGCATTCCCAAACTGCTGGCGACGATGAACCAGGACTTGCCCGCCGTGGTGGACGGCGCCCAGTTCCTGCCTGATCTGCTGATCAATTCGGTGACGATTGTCGGCATGCTCGGTTTCCTGTTGTACCTCAACGCCAGCGTATTCTGGTTTGTGATCGGCGCCATCGTGTTCGGCGTCGTCACCTACCAAGTCCCGGTGCTGCTTGGCCGCCGTTACTTTATGCGCGGCCGTGTGGTCGGTGACGCCCTGCATGCTGCCATTGCGGGTCTCGTCAGGGGCGCAAAGGAATTGAAACTGAGTGCCGACAAGCGCGAGGTGTTTTTCGACACCATGCTGTTGAACCACGAGCGCGAGCTGCTCGGCCTGCAGAAATCAATTAGCACCGTCACCCGTATCTCGTCCAATTATGGCGAAATGTTGTGCTTCTTCATCATTGGCGCGCTGACGTTCATCTTCGTCAATTACCGCGCGATCAGCAATTCCGAGTTGCTCGGGGTGGTGATGGTGCTGTTGTATATTACCGGTCCGATCTCGGCGATCCTGCATATGATCCCCGCAGTGTTCAATTCACAGGTTGCACTGGGGCGGGTCGCCTCGGTTATTTCTAGCCTGGAAGATGAAAACGTCACTGAAGGTCCGATCCAGAAGGTCGAGTGGGAGGCAGTGCGCTTCGACAATGTCAGTTACGAGCATAAACGCGACGATGACGGCGCCCTTTTCGTGCTCGGCCCGGTCAACCTGGAATTGCGCAAGGGAGAGATCACGATGATCGTTGGCGGCAACGGCGCAGGCAAGTCGACCTTGTGCAAGCTGTTGACTCTGCATTACATGCCGACGGGCGGCACAATCTACTTCGGCGATACCAGCGTCGACCGGTTGACGCTGGTATCGTGCCGCCAGAGCATTGCGGCGATCTACTCCGACTATCACCTGTTCGACCGTCTGATCGGGGTGAACTGCGAGCAGGAAGCCGTCGACAGTTTCCTGCGTGTGCTCAAGCTCGACGGCAAGGTGAACTATGTGGAAGGCAAGTTCTCTACACTGGCACTATCGGATGGACAACGCCGGCGCTTGGCCTTGCTGACCGCCTACCTTGAGGACAAGGAACTCTACCTGTTCGACGAATGGGCGGCGGACCAGGACCCTCAGTTCAAGGAGTTCTTTTATCACGAGATCTTGCCCATGTTGAAACAGAAGAACAAGGCGGTCGTCGTCATCACCCACGATGACCGCTATTTTCACCTTGCCGACAAGCTCATCGTGATGGAAAACGGAAAAATACTTGAAGAAGAAGCCACTGAAAAGAACGCGCCGTTGACCATTGCCGCCTAAGCGGGCAGGAAAAGCGCGTTGCACAGGCGCGCCCCCCGCAGTTTTTTGCAGCCTGATCAAGTATTCGTCGTCACCGACGAGGGGGGGCATTCGAATTATTTTGTCGCGGTTTGGCGAAGCGGTGGATTCAGCCTAGCCAACAAGTCTGGGTTTTATGGGTCGCTTACCCATGACTCGCATTGGGCTGTCAAGAAACCCGTAGTCTCTACTCCGAGGCTGCGGGTTTGTTGTTTTGTACTGTCCAGTTCTGTGTTGCTCCGTCCAGTACCTTTCGGGGCATTTTCGGGGGAAGTCCGCGTGCCCCCCAAAACTCGATGCGCCCAAAAACATGCCTGAGAAAGTCGTTCCTCTGACCGACCTGGCGATCTGGCCGCTGCTGATCGTGTCGATCATCGTGGGAATCGTGATTGCGGTGTAAAGTCGAGACGAACTCAAGGAGTGGTTTGCAAAGTGTTACTTCAGCAGGGGAGTGAAGGAAGCCCGCAAAGTCAATGCAGCAAAAGGTAAGATGCGGCCAGACCCTTTTACAACAACAAAAGATGAATTGATCGCCTTTAAGAAAGCGGTGGGAGCTTCACTATGGATGAGCGCGTATTTTCTTCCGCGGTCGGCATGCCGGTCCCCGAATGGGACCTGCGCCATCGCCTGCCTATTGATCGCCCCGTCGGGCCTGATCTGCGGGATAGTGGAACCATTTTCAAGATCAATTCCACGTTTATGGATGTGACCGATCAGCCTTACATGAGTCGGCAAAATCTCGCTGCATTCATCTTTGCCCTCGCGTGCCTGGTGCTAATCGAAGCTGCCGTTGCAACGATGATGTGGACCACGATGCTCCCTTCGCCGGATGTCATCACGCATTTCTTGATCGGCATCGTCTGCGCGTTCATGGCCTGGTTTGCAAGGCTGGCATTCAGGTTCGGCCGCGACGAATTCTTCGCGCTGAAACGGCGACCGATTCGATTCAATCGGAGGAGCCGGACCATTCACGCAGTGCGTCGGCGCCGCTTTTTCGCCAAGCCGGGAGACGGTGACGAGACTTGGGAGGCGGCATGGGACCCGGAGTCGATTTTTTGCGTGCATGCCAATCGCCGCCAAGGCGTACTCAATTATCACATTCGGCACTATGTCGTCGATGGGCAAGGCAACGTGTTGCGCGCCTTTTCCATCGGCCGCGAATGGCATGGCAATGCGAATTTGCCGGGCCTGCTGTCGCAATGGAATTACTGGTGCGAATATATGAATCAGGGACCAGAAAAATTGCCGAAGCCGCCATTATTTTTCAGCGAGCGCGAGACTGCGGAAGAGACTTTCCTTTTTTGCCTCTACCGTATGTGTCCCGACGATGGCGCGCTGATGCGAATTCTGCATATGCCGTTTATTGCGGTATTGGCCGCCATCCGATTGCTGGCCATGTGGACTTGCCGCGACCCGGCCTGGCCAAAGGCGGTTGAAGCGATCAGTTCGGTCGCATTCGATGCATTTACCGAGCCGGCTGGCGCGACGCCCATCGGCTGGGGCCCGACGGCGGTCGCGCGCGAGCGTGGTACGTGGCCATGCGAGGATCAATGCGCGCAAATGCAATGGCGCGGCGAGCCAGATGCAATAAAAAATGCGCTGTTGTGGGCCGAAGAAACCGCCCCCCATTGCCTGGCGCAGGAGGCTAGAGAGATGAAAGATGCGAAAGCAGGCGGCGTGGTCCGTTTAGGCGACAAGACTTCGCACGGTGGCGAGGTTGTGTCTGCCTGTAGTGACTTCAAGGTGCTCGGAATTGCCGTCGCACTCGAAGGCGATATGGCAGGGTTTTTTCCGTCTAGCCGCGCTCGAGAACAAGTCGCTGCCTAGTGTTCTAGCCTTCTAATTATTTCCCCAAATTTCGACTTCCACAACGTGTGGGCCTTCACGAAGTCACTGCAGTCAACATTGATTACTTGTGCGTGTTCCAAGTGAATCCCGCTGTACCCAGCTGGCCGGCTTACCATGACGTTGGCCCCTCGGTAAAGCATGGCAAGGGTACTGTCTTCACTTGAAAAGCAATTGAAAATTTTCCCCCGCACCGCGTTTGCTGCTTGTCTCCAACAGTCATCATCTTTCCCGCCGCCGCCAACTGCCGCACCCAGCAGGTAGGCGTTTTCGATGCGTTTGCTACCGTGTTTAGCCAATTCAACCAATGCAAAGTGGATGACCCTGGCCCCGAGCGAATGACCCGCTAGCGTAAAGCTCCAGTCCGGAGTTCGCAAGATCGCGCTGGCCAGCAGGCGGCCCGCGACTTCAGCATTTTTCATACTCAAATGCCATGAAGCGGCGATATTGGCTCCCGCGAAGAGGATGTGACTGTTCGCGATACTTACAAACGCAGACGCAAGCGCTTCGGGCAAGGCGTTTTTGAGATGTCGTGTGGCCTCCCAGTCCAGATGGTAACAAGTGGCTTTTTCAAAGTATTGTTTAGTCGAACCGGTCCAGTCGCATGTATCCGTTTCAGCTTCCGAGAGAAAACCGTTAACAAAGATGATGCCGTGTTGCGCGCCGTCGCTGATCTTGCGGATCGCAAAGTGTTCAAGCGCCCTAAAATCACTGATGGGCAACGGCAGCAGGCGACCGAGCTTCCCGAATATTGTTGAATGAGGAATCGCCAGGAAATTGGTGGCGTCTGCATGGATGACGTCATTGAATTCGACAATGTCGCTGAGCGGTCTCGTCCATAAACTCATGTTCGGGACGCTACCGTCGTGCTCGGCGCACAGATTGTCGTCCCACCTTTCGCCCGCTTTTGCCATATGCATGCATTTCGGAACAATGCAGACCAGCGTTCGATTCTTGCAGTGATCACACTGGTACAGGCTGCGCGCCAAGGTAGTCTTGAAGAGATGATGCGGCCCGGGGGTGTAGCACCACGAACAGTAACGGGACGCTAAGGTCATCATTTTCAACGCGTGAAATAATCTTGCGTCATTCTAACGTACCTGTCGCCGCTGGCGAGGCCTCGTCGGGGGACCGGCGAAAGGGCAGCCAACGCCAAAAATGATCTCGCTACCAAAACAGGCGACCTGTGGTGAAAAAACCGCCGCTATCGTTCGAGAGCTTAACTATACGGTCCCACCGTCGCTCGCACCATACCGTAACGCGGTGCTGTTCTTCACCCAGCAGCACTCGCGCTTTGACAAGCACGGAAAGAAGCCGGCATTCGCCAACAGCCGTTACGATTCCTATCTCTGTGCGAGTAGGTCGCCGGGCCATGGTGAGCTGGGCGCGCTCAAAGACCTGGCAGTGGCGCCCTGTAACCGGGATGGTCAGAAATGGGAGGACACCCTGGTGAAGGGCTACGTTGGCATGCTTGAGATTGAAGATGCTCTGCACGAGACGGCCACCTACACTATTGCGCTGGACAAAACTGCAAAGGCACGGCGCAAGGTTTTAGGCGCATCTGATGGCTGAAGAAGGCTGTTTTTCGTGCAGTTGGGTGCGGATCTTCCGTATCGAGAAGCGCGCAACTCATATTCGGGATGCTGCCGTCGTGCTCGACGCATAGCTGGTCTTCAAGAGGTGGTGCGGCCCGCAGGTGTAGCACCAGGAACAGTAGCGGGACGCTGAGGCCATCATTTTTTACGCGTGAAATAATTCAGCGTCATTTTCGAAGTACGGCTGCCACCGCCGACGCCTCAAAAACCATCCAATCCGATGCCTTCGAACTTGCATCTAAGCCATTAATTCTTAAGCGTTTTTTCCTAATAGAAGTAGGAAGAATTAGAGACTTTTCTCCCTTTCTCCAGCACGCTCATTCGGGCGGCACGTCGCGGCAACGCAGCCGCTTATGTCTTTTCAATATCTTCTTGGTTTGATATTTCGCAAACGTGCCATTTTGCAACGTCCCACAATGGGACCTCGGCGCCACGCAGACAACTCCCCGTGGAGGCCTGGGTCAAGCCTGGACCGCTACCTGCGAAAGGATGTCTAATGCCAAGTGCTCTTACTTACCCCGGCGTTTATCTGGAAGAGGTTTCCAGCGGGGTGCGCAGCATCACCGGTGTCGCCACCTCGGTCGCGGCCTTCGCGGGCGCCGCCGAACGCGGTCCGGTCAATTCTCCCGTGCATCTGTTTAGCTATTCCGATTACGAACGCCGCTTCGGCGCGCTGGTCGAGGAATTCGAGCTGGGCTACAGCGTGCGCCAGTTTTTTCAGAACGGTGGCACCGACGCCTGGGTCGTGCGGGTCGTCAAGAGCGCCAGCAGGGCCGAAATCACGCTGCAAAGCGCCGCCCCGCTCAACGTCCTCAAAGCCAGCGCGATCGACCAAGGCAGTGACGGCAACGGCCTCGAAGTGCAGGTCGACTATTTCACGAGCAATCCCGGCAGCACCTTCAACCTGACGCTGCTGCGCACCTCCGACGGCCTGGTTGAGCGTTACGCTGAGCTGTCGATGAATTCGATGAGTTCCCGCTACGCCATCGAGGCCGTGAATGGCGCGTCGCAGTTGATCACGCTCGAGCGCCTGGTCAGCGCCCCCGCCTTGAATGCGCTCACTGCGGCGACGTCGACCAGCGCCGCGCTGCCCGATGTGGGCACGCTGATCGACCTCAATCACAATGAATTCCAGATCAGCGCGAACGGCCTGGCGCCGCTGAAAATCGTCATCGCACCCGGCGACGTGGCAGGCGCCAGCGCGTCACTGCGCCTGGCCAGCCTGTGCGCGGCGATCCAGGCCAAGGTGCAAGCGCTGGCCAACGGCCGCCCCGCCTACGCCGCCTTCACGGCCGCCCCGGCCGGCGCGTCGATCGCGCTCACCTCCGGCGCGGGTGGCGAATTTTCGAGCGTGCGCATCCTCCCTGGGGAACGCAACAACGCCAGTGGCGTGCTGCGGCTGGGCGCCGAAAGCGGCGGCGCCGAGATCGATGGCGTGGCCGCGATCCGCCCCGCGCCCGTGCCGGCGCCGGCCACCCTGAGCAGCGGCGCCTTTGCCGCCGCCGACCTCGATGCCTTGCCCGACGCTACGCACAGCGCCTTGCGCATCAGCCTTGACGGTTTTTCCGACCTCGTCGACATCGGTCCCGCGCTGGCCGTCGGCGCCACCCTGGCCGACAAACTGGCCGATGTCGCCCGCCGGCTCCAAACTGCGGTGCGCGCGCTCAAGCCGGGCATGCCGGCCTACCGCTACTTCACGGCCACCGTGTCAACCGCCGGTGGCAACACCCGCGTCGTACTTGCCACCGGCACCCGCGGCAGCGGCAGTACGATCAGCGTCATGCCGGCCGCCGCCAACAGCGTGGCCGCCGAACTGCACCTGACCTCGGGCACCGTGACTACATCGCCCGTCAACGTGAGCCTGCAGTCCGGGACCGAAGTGCAGTTCGGCAGCGCCGACGTGTACACGGCCTTCATCGGCAGCCGCGCCGAGCGCAAGGGCATTTACGCGCTCGAGCAGGTCGACCTGTTCAATCTGCTGGTCCTGCCCGGCATCGACGATCCGGGCGTGCTGGCCGACGCTAATGCCTATTGCCGGGAACGGCGCGCATTTTTCATCATCGACGCGCCAAAGGGCATCAAGTCGCCGGACGAGGCCGTCCAGCTGATCACCGGCACCGACCTGCCCAAGTCCGACCATGCGGGCGTGTATTACCCGTGGGTGTACATCGCTGACCCGCTGCGCAATGGCAAACCGCGCCTGAGCGCGCCGTCCGGCACCGTGGCCGGCCTGTTCGCGCGCACCGACGCCGACCGCGGCGTGTGGAAGGCGCCGGCCGGCACCGAGGCAAGCCTGGTGGGCGTGCAGGCGCTGGCCTACCAGATGACCGACAGCCAGAATGGCACCCTCAATCCGCTCGGCATGAACAGCCTGCGCGTCTTTCCCGTCCACGGCGCCGTGTGCTGGGGCGCCCGCACCTTGCGCGGAGCCGACCAGATGACGTCGGAATACAAATACGTGCCGGTGCGCCGCCTCGCGCTGTTTTTGGAGGAGAGCCTGTACCGCGGCACTCAATGGATCGTGTTTGAACCGAACGACGAGCCGCTGTGGGCCCAGATCCGCCTGAACCTGGGCGCCTTCATGAACGGCTTGTTTCGCCAGGGCGCGTTCCAGGGCAAGACGCCGCGCGAAGCGTATTTGGTCAAGTGCGACCGCGAGACCACGACCCAGGACGACATTAACCACGGCATCGTGAACATACTGGTGGCCTTCGCGCCGCTCAAGCCGGCCGAATTCGTGGTCATCCGGATCCAGCAGTTGGCCGGCCAGATCCAAACTTAAGGAGGCACACCGTGGCGTCATTTACTGCTAACGCTCAGCGTTTCGACCCTTACAAGAACTTTAAATTCCGCATCAAATGGGATGGAAAATATGTGGCCGGCGTGAGCAAGGTGTCCGCGCTCAAGCGCACCACCGAAGTGCTCAAGCACCGCGAAGGGGGCGACCCCAGCACCAGCCGCAAGACGCCGGGGCGCACCGAATTCGAGGCCATCACGCTCGAACGGGGCGTCACGCACGACCAGGAATTTGAAAAATGGGCCAACAAGGTCTGGAATTTCGGCGCCGGCCTGGGGGCCGAATCCTCGCTCAAGGATTTCCGCAAGGATCTCATCCTCGAACTGTATAACGAGGCCGGTCAGCTGGTGCTCGCCTACAAGGTGTTTCGCTGCTGGGTCTCGGAATTCCAGTCCCTGCCCGACCTGGACGCCAATGCAAACGCGGTCGCGATCGCCCGTCTCAAGCTGGAAAACGAGGGCTGGGAGCGCGATTACGAAGTCGCCGAGCCGTCCGAACCGAGCTTTAGCGAGCCCTGATGGCGGCCCTCACTTGCGCCCAGTGGCTGGCGGCCTGGGAAGACAGCGCCGCGCTGGCCCCGGCGCTGCGGCCTTGCGCCTTGCTTGCGCCCTTGATGGAAGGCGGGCAGGAGGCTGCGCAAGCGCTCAGCGTCGGGCAGCGCGACGCCCATTTGCTCGACCTGTACCAAGCCTTGTTCGGGCCGCGCATCGAGGTCGTGGCGGCCTGTCCGGCCTGCGCCGCCATGCTCGAACTTGAAGTCGAGCCAGCCGGCCTGCGCCTGCCGTTCGCCGCGCATCCGGCGCGCGTCATGGCGCTGGACGCCGGGGGCCACTATATAACATTTCGCCTGCCCGACAGTTGCGACATGGCTGCCGCGGCGGCTTGCGCCGATCCCATAGCGGCGCGCAACCTGCTGCTCGAACGCTGCGTGAGCGCGGCCGCAGTCGATGGGGGCGCACTGGCCGCGCACGCCTTGCCGCCCGAGGTGGTTGACGCCGTCGCGCGCGCCATGGCCGATGCCGATCCCCAGGCGTTAACCGAACTTGCGCTCACGTGCCCGAGCTGCGCCCATGGCTGGGACGCGCCGTTCGAGATCGCCCACTTCCTGACCGAGGCGCTGGGCCACTGGGCCGCTCGCATGCTCGACCAGGTGCACGCACTGGCTACCGCCTACCATTGGAGCGAGGACGCCATCTTTGCGCTCACACCGGCACGCCGGGCGCAGTATCTGGCGCGGGTGTGCGCATGAGCGACTTTTTGATGCTGCTGGCCCGGCGCGCCGTGTCTGCGCCGGCGCTGCGCGCGCGTGCACCGTCGCGCTTCGAAGGCGGCGTCCAGGGCCCGCATGGGGCCCCGCATGTTGATCCTGCGCGTGACGAGATGCCTGCCACGGTGGCGCCACCGATAGCCAGTGAGCGAGCACCGGGCGGCCCGGTCAGCATCGATGCAACAACCAGGCCACCGCTCGCACCGCCCCGCCGGGCGCCAGGTCCGGCGCCGCTGTCGGTTGATGCGAGCGCGGACCCGGGCGCCGCACCGTCGCCGGCCAGCGTGGTCCCTAAAACGTCGCTGGCGATGCCGCTTGTTCGATCCGCGTCAGCGCTGCAAGCCGTCCTTGAGTCTGTCGAGCCTGTGTTTTCCGCAGCACCGGCCAAGGCCACAGCGGATTTGGTTAAACCTGCGCTGGACGAACACCGCGAACAACACGAACAGCGGACGATGCAACCGTCCACGAGCGCAACCATACTCACGCACACCCGGCATGTGCTGAACCAGCCGGTGGAACGCCTGCCCGCCGCCCCACCTGTCGCCGCAACTCCCGCGCAGCAGGGCAACGCGCCGACGTCCGACACCGCGCGCGCGCAGGCGGGCGCCGGCGTTGACCCGGCTCCACCGGCGGTGGAAATTCACATCGGAAGCATCGAAGTGCACGCCGCAGCCGCCCCGGTTTCGAGCGCGCGTCAGCCTGCAGCGAGCGCGCCCGCCGGCAAGTCGCTCGACGACTATCTGCATGAACGCAGCGGCCCGGCGCGCGGGCGCCTGCCATGAGCAGCGCTCTCGGCCTGGCCGCCACCGCCGCCGTGTTACAGCAGATGCTGCAAAACGGCCTGTCCAGCCTGAAGATCGGCGACGTCCTGGGCATCACCACGCCGCACGTGAGCTGCATGCCGGCCGACCGCATCGATCTCGAAGGCGCCGCCAGCCAGCTCAATCTGTTCCTCTACCAGCAGACGCGCAATCCGGGCTGGGCCAACATGGACCTGCCCAGCCGCGACAGCCGCGGCGAGCGGCGCACCAACCCGGCGCTGGCGCTGGACCTGCATTTTTTGGTGACCGCTTACGGCGTGTCCGACTTTCATGCCGAAGTGCTGTTGGGCGCCGCCATGCAGATCCTGCACGAAAGCGCGGTCTTTGGACGCGCGGCCATCCGCGCGGCGCTCAAGAGCGGCCCGGCCAAGCCGAACCTGCCCGTTCAACTCGAACTGGCCGGCCTTGCCGACCAGCTCGAACAGCTGCGTATCACACCGCTCAACTTCGGGCTCGACGATCTGGCGCGCATCTGGTCCGCGATCCAGCTGCCGCTGCGCCCGAGCGCCGCCTACCAGGTCAGCGTGGTGCTCATCGACAGCGCGCGCAGCGCCAGCACCGCGCTGCCGGTGCGCTCGGCAAATATCTATGTGGCGCCGTTTAACGAGCCGCGCATCGACCGGGTCGAAGCGGCTGGCCAGCCGAACGGCGCCATCCTGCCCGACACCGTGCTGCGCGTGAGCGGAGCCCGTTTCAAGGGTCCTGCCATGCGCGTAAGCGCGAGCGGACTCGATGTGACGGGCGCCTTGAGCCGGCGCGAGGACGCGGTGCTTGAATTGACGCTGCTGCCGGCCATGGCGAGCGGCCTGCGCTCGGGCGTCAACACCATGCAGGTCCAGCAAATGCAATTGATGGGGCAACCGCCGGTCGAACACATGGGGGTGGAATCGAACCTGGCCAGCTTTGTGCTGAACCCGGCGGCCAGCTTCAGCGTCGAACCCGGGGCGGTCGCCAGCGTGGTGGGCGCGGTCACCTACAAGTCGGGCAAGATCAAGGTCACGCTCACGCCCAGGGTGGGCGCAAGACAACGCGTGCGCCTGCTGCTCAACGCGCTCGACCCCGCCGCCGCCGCGCTGGCGTATACCTTTCAGGCGCCCGACGGCAATGGCATCACCGCCCCAGCCACCGACACCGACGTGATCCTGATCGCGTACCAGCATGTGGTGCAAGGTAACTACCTGGCGCGGGTGCAGGTTGATGCGGGCGTGAGCGCGCTGCAGGCGAACGCGGACGGGCGTTTTTTCACACCGATGGTGGCGCCGTGAGCGCGCGCCGGGCGCTGGCCGCCAACCGGCGCGCGCTTGATCTGGCGCTCGACCAGCTGGCCCATTTTCTCGCGCTCGGCCTGACGCCGGGCGGCCCCCCACATCTGACTTACTTGGCGCCGCCGCCCGCGCTCGCGCACTTGTGCGCGCGATTGCGGCTGTCGCGTTTCGAGCAGGACCTGCTGCTGCTGGCCGCCGCGCCCGCGCTCGATGCGCGCTTCAAGCAGTTGCTCGCTGCCGCGCACGGGGATCCCGGCATGCCCTGGCTCAGTTTTGGCCTGGCGCTGCGACTGTTGCCAAATCCCGACTGGGGCGCGACGACCCCGGTGGGCGCCTTGCGGCGCTGGCAGTTGCTCGAATTGAGCGGGCCGGGCAGCCTGTTCGAAGCGCCCCTGGTGGTCGATGAAGCCATCCTGCACCAACTGGCAGGGCGCACGTATCCCGATCCGCGCATCGCGCCGTGGTTTCGCGAACTTGCCGCTGATCCGGGCGCCCAGGGCGACGGCGCAGCGTCGAGCGCGCAGTTGGCCGCCATCGGCCGGGTGTGGCAAAACGCGCCGGATTTGGCCGCCACGCCCGTATTGCGCATGCAGGAGGGCGATGGCGAGCGCTTCGTGCGCGCCTTGGCCGCAGCGCTGGGGCTGCGCGCCTACCGGTTTTGCGCGCTGGCCCTCCCGGGAACCCCGGCCGAACGCGAGGTGCTGGCCCGCCTGTGGGAGCGCGAAGCCCTGCTGCGCGGTGGCCTGCTCTGGATCGAAACCGTGCACGTGGGCGCCGGCGAGCAGGAGCTGGTGGCCGACTTCATCGATCGCCTGCAATGCCTGGCCGTGTGCACCGGCAGCCATGCGCTGCCCCTGCGCCGCGTGCAGCGCCAGATCGTGCTGCCGGCCGCTTCGGCGCCCAGCCGCCTGGCCAGCTGGCAAGCGGCGCTGGGCACGCACGCGCTGCGCCTGAACGGGCAGCTCGGACCCATCGCCGAGCAATTCCACTTGAGCGCGGCCGTCATCGGCGCGCTGGCCGGGCGGCTGGAGGAGCAACTGGGCGGGCAGGCCGAAGCGCCCGATCCGCACCAGCTGCAACAACTTGTCTGGAATGCCTGCCGGGTCGAGGCGCGCCACGGCCTGAGCGCGCTGGCCAGCCGGGTCGACAGCGGCGCCGGCTGGGACCAGCTGATCCTGCCTGATGCCGCACTTAGCGCGCTGCGCACCATCGTCGCGCAGGTGCGGCAGCGATCGCGGGTCTACCGCGAATGGGGTTTCGGCGAGCGCGGCGCGCGCGGCCTGGGCATCAGTGCGCTGTTCTCCGGCGGCAGCGGCACCGGCAAGACGCTGGCCGCCGAAGTGCTGGCCAACGAGCTGCGGCTCGACCTGTTCCGGGTCGACCTGGCCGCGCTGGTCAGCAAGTACATCGGCGAGACGGAAAAAAACCTGTCCAAAGTGTTCGAGGCGGCCGAAGCCAGCGGCGCGATCCTGTTGTTCGACGAAGCCGACGCGCTGTTTGGCAAGCGCAGCGAAGTCAAGGACAGCCATGACCGCTACGCCAACCTGGAAGTCAGCTATCTGCTGCAGCGCCTGGAAACCTACCGCGGTCTGGCCATCCTGACCACCAATCTGAAGCAGGCGATCGACAGCGCGTTCCAGCGCCGCATACGATTCGTCGTCAATTTCCCTTTTCCCGATGCCGCAGCGCGCAGCGCGATCTGGGGCCGCGTGTTCCCGCCGGCCACGCCGACCACGGCGCTCGACATTGGCAAACTGGCGCGCCTGTCGCTGTCCGGCGGCCATATCCGCAACCTGGCCTTGAACGCGGCCTTCCTGGCCGCCGACGCCGGCGACCGGGTGTCGATGCGCCACTTGCGCCACGCCGCCGAGGCAGAATTCGCCAAATTAGAGAAGCCCTTGCCAATCAGCGAAGTGGAAGACTGGACATGAACGGCACCCCCAAGCGGCCCGCCGCGCCCGTGCATGTGTCGATCGGCGAGCTGCGCCTGGCCGGCTATTCGAAGCGCGACGGCGAGCGCCTGGGCGGCGCGTTCCAGCGCGAATTGGGCAGACTGCTGGCCCACGGCGGGCCGCCACCGGCAGGCTTTCGCCAGCAGAAGCTGGCGCTGCCGCATTTTGCCAGCGCCGTCGCCGAGCGGCCCGAGCAAACCGGGCGCCGTCTCGCGCGCGCCATCGTCAGGTCGCTGCGGCCATGAGCGAACGCGCGCCCGCCGCCGTGGCGCCGCTCCCCGCCAAACGCGCCCCATCGCCGGCGCGCCAGCCGATCCTGCTGCAACGCAAATGCGCGTGCGGGGCGGGCGCGGGCGCCGGCGGCCAGTGCGGCGCTTGCGCCGAGCAGGCATCGATGCTGCAGCGGCGCGCAAGCACGGGCAGCGCGCGCGCCATGCCGGCGTCGGTGGGCGCCACGCTGGCGCAGCCGGGCCGTCCGCTCGAGCCGGACACCCGCAGCTTCATGGAAAAGGGCTTTGGCGCCGATTTTGGCGCGGTGCGCGTGCACGACGACAGTACGGCGGCCGGCTCGGCGCGCGCGGTCGATGCGCACGCCTACACGGTCGGCCAGCACCTCGTGTTCGACCAGGGACAGTACCAGCCGCACAGCGAGTCTGGGCGCCACCTGATCGCGCACGAACTGGCGCACACGCTGCAGCAGCAGGGTTTGCAGCGCGCCGGCGTGAGCAATCTGGAGGATCAGGGAGCGCAGTACCAGCGCCTCGAGCGCGAGGCCGACCACGCGGCCGACGCGGTCATGCGCGGCCAGGCGCTCTCGCCGGGCGCGCTAAGTCACGTCCCGGCGCGGCTGGCGCGCAAGGAAAAGTCGCCCGACCCCACGCTCACCGTCGAGAGCAGCTACTACAGCGAAAAAAACAAGATCGACGTGCAGATGGCGACCCAGCACAAAGTGACGCCCGAAAAGTCGCACACGGTCAAAGAGAATGGCAAGGACAAGGAGCACGCTTCGTTCCTGGTCGACCAGATCGAACTGAACGAATCGAAGGGCGCGGTCGGCAAGGAATGGGAAAGCAAGGCCAAGGCGGGCGCCCTGCGCGCCACCGTCACGATGGACAAGCTGGCGGCGGTGCAGGCCGGCCATTGGCAGGAGCGCGTCAGCTCGGACGAGCTGCGCAAGCGCTGGCTCAACCAGCTAGGCTGGAAGGTAGGCGACGCGGGCCTGAACGAGGCCTGGCAAAACGCGGGCAAGGCCGAAGGGGCGAATGCGGAGTTTCCCAAGGTGGCCGGGGTCAGCTGCGAGATGGACCACATCATCGAGCTGCAGGTGGGCGGCGACAACACCGAACAAAACATCCAGGTGCTGGACCGGCCCGACAACGGCGCCAGCGGCAGCTTGATCTGGCAGCAGGTGCGCGGTCTGGCGCAAGCCATTGCCGGCACGCTCGACAAGGACCAGAAGGCGCTGCCTGCGGAAATCCGCATGGTCTTTCAAGGGGTCAAGGCCAAGCCGGGAAACTGCGGCCCGTGCTGCAAAACAGCCGCTAAATTCAAGCAGAAAAACGGGAAAGCCAAGCCGGGCGATAAGGGCAGCGTCAAGCTCGACGAGTATGCCATTGCGGCAGGCGGCAGGAGCGTCGCTCTGCTGGTCGATGGCAAAAAAAAGCGCAACAAAATCTTCGAGTCTGACGTGGCCGGCAACACGGCGGCCGCCGAAATCCTGCCCGGCCTGCTGCTGCATGAATTGAACCAAGAGGGCGGCCCGGCCAAGCACCATATCGACGCCCACATCGACGCGCGCAGCAAGACGCGCCTGCCGATCACGCTGCCGGGCAAGGGCACGCCGGTGCGCCTGAACGTGGCCAAGGACGGGGACTTGACGCTTTCGGCCCAGGCGCAAAAGGATGCCGGCATCGCCTTTACCTACGATTACCTGAGCCCGGGCCGCTTCACCAAGCTGCACGCGGACGCGAGCGGCCTGTCCGGCGAGGGCTACATCACGCCGCAAAAAGTACCTTTTTTGCCGCGCCTGGAAGTGGCGTTTTCGCCTGATTACTTCCGCATCAAGGCGCCGCTCGACAAGGACAAGCTCAAGCCGCCTTTTCCCGGCGTGAAAATCACCGAGGGCTCGCTCGGACTGGAACTGGCGCCCAAACTGAAGGCGGTGGGCAGCATCGGCTTTGAATTTGGCACCGCGCGCAAACTGGCCAGCAGCAAACTGGAGGTGTCGGCCGACGAGGCCGGGCTTGTTTTGAAAGGTAAGCTCAACGTGTTCCTGCCGGGTGTGGACGACGCCAGTGGCGAGATCACCTGGCAGGGCGGCGTCTGGAGCGGTGGCGCCGTCATCAGCGCCACCAAACTGCGCGAGCGGCTCAAATACGTGCAGGGCGGCGAACTGCGGGTCGGTCTGAAGGAGGGCAAGATCGACGCCGGCGGCACGGTCAAGCTGATGCTGCCGGGTGAAAACGAGGCCGACCTCGAACTGGGCTACCGCAACAACAAGTGGCTGTTCGCCGGGCGCGGCGCGATCAAGGTCAACTCGTCCTATCTCAAGCCGATCCAGGCGGCGCTGTCGTATGACGGTGAATTGTTCAAGGCCAGCGGGCGTGCCGGCTTCGCCTTCAAGGGCCTGGACGGTACGCTTGACGCCACCTACGAAAACAAGGACGGCGCCGAAAAAGTCTACGGCAAGGGCGACATCAAGATCGACCAGGGCCGCGCCAAAGGAAATATGCTGGTCGAGCTGCATCCGAACCAGAGCATCACCGGCAAGGGCAAGCTGTCCTACGAGATCCGCAAGGGGCTGGTGGCAAGCGCCGGCATCACCATCGACGACAAGCAAAAAATCACCTTCGACGGCGAATTGAGCTTTCCCGACATCGAGTTGTTCAAGCGCTTTCCAGCCTCCAGCGAGAAGCATTCGATCTTCAAGGCGTCGGCCAGCATTCCCATTCCGGGCGCCTCGATCGGGCCGATCGGCCTCGTGGTCAAGGTCTACGGCGGGCTTGAATACTATTATTTTGCGGGCCCCGGCGTGCTCAAGAACGTCAAGGCCGAGGCCAAATTCAATCCCTTCGAGGCCGACCCGGATTTCTCCTTCAAGCTCAAGGCGACGGCCAGCATTCCGGCCGGCGGGGGCATCACGGGCACCATCGGCGCCGACCTGGCCATTGACGCGGTGCTCGGTTCGGTCGGCGGCGGCTTGAGCGTGTCGGCCACGGCCGGCCTGGAAGGCAAGGCGGAACTGGCCAGCGAGATCAACTACGCCAAGGACCGCTTCAGCATCGACGCCAGCGCTTACGTGGGCGGCAAGGTGATCCTGGGGGCAGGGCTTGACGCGCGCGTGTACGCCGAGGCGGGCGCGCTGGGCATCAGCGTGCGCACCGAGAAGGTGTGGAACCTGGCCAAGACCAGTTTGGACACGGGCCTGGCGCTGGGCATGCGCCTGCCTTTGCACTACGACAGCGTGGACGGCTTCAAGATGCCTTCGCTGTCGGACATCAAGCCGGAGCCGGCCAATCTGGACATCAACCCGTCGCGCATGCTCGAAAAGCTGTTCGGCGACGCCAAGAGCAGCGAAAAAAAGGGATGAAGACGCCATGACGGGATTTTCCAATTCGCCGCGCCTGCTCAAGGGCGGCCTGATCCTGATGAATCCGGCGGACGGCTTGATCCAGCGCGTCATCGCGCTTCAGTACAACCCGGACACAGTCACGCGCGCTTTGCAGCCGCAAAGCACGGGCGGCGCCGGCGGCACCAGCGAACCATTGCGGCTCAAGGGCCCGCCCGTGGAAACCATCAAGCTCGAGATCGTGCTTGACGCGAGCGACCAGCTTGAATTCCCCGCCGGGCACCCGATGGCGGTCAAGGTGGGCCTGCATCCGCAACTGGCCGCGCTTGAAATCATCGTCTACCCGAACAGCGAGACGCTGATCCGCAACAACCAGCTGGCCGGCGCCGGCACGCTTGAAATCGCGCCGGTGCAGGCGCCGCTGCCGCTGTTCGTGTGGAGCCAGTCGCGCGTGGTGCCGGTGCGGATCACCGATTTCTCGATCGTCGAGGAAGCCTTCGACGCCAACCTCAATCCGATCCGCGCGCGCGTGAGCCTGGGCATGCGGGTGCTCAACATCAACGACCTCGGTTTCAACGACAAGGGCGGCCACCTGTTCATGGTCTACCAGCAGCAAAAAGAGCAGTTGGCACGGCAGTCCGGCAGCGCGGCGCTGGCCGGGCTTGGCCTGGGCGCGGCGCCGTGAAATCACACAAGGAGCAGGCATGAGCGAAGGAGCAGGCATGAGCGAAGGAGCAGGCATGAGCGAAGGAGCAGGCATGAGCGAAGGAGCAGGCATGAGCGACAAGCACTTCCCCCCCACCAGCCGTTACGCCGCCACCGGCACGGTCGAGATGGTGCGCGACGGCGAGCGCATCGTCCACCTGCGGCGCCGTTTCGTGCCCGACCCGTCACGCTACGCGACCCTGTTCGAGCATCGCGTGGTGCAAGGCGAGCGGCTCGACCTGCTCACCGCCACCTACTTGGGCGACCCGGGCCTGTTCTGGCGCCTGGCCGACGCCAACGGCCTGCTCGACGCGCGCGAACTGGAGCAGGGCGGGCGGCGCTTGCGCCTGACCCTGCCCGAAGGCATGGCGGGGCCGGTCGATGCTTAAGGGGATCCACGTCTCGCTGCTGGTCGGGCCGGCGCAGCCGGTGCCCGCTCCCAGGCCCGTCATGGACGCGCTGCAAAGCATCCAGGTGACGTCGGACGCGGGTGCGCGCAGTGGCTTTCAGATCAAGTTCAACGTCGACAATCACTCGCCCCTGCACACGCTCTTGCTGCTGGCCGGCGGCCAGGTGCCGTGGCTGCGGGTGCTCATCGTGGTCACCATCAACAGCCTGCCCACGGTGATGATGGATGGCCTGATCACGCGCCAGGAGATCGGCGCCGCGAACGAGCCGGGCATGAGCGTGCTCACCATCACCGGCGAAGACCTGTCGGTGGCGATGGACCAGCAAGAGTTCAACGGCATTCCCTATCCGGCCATGCCGGCCCCGGCGCGGGTGGCCCTGGTGCTGGCAAAGTACGCAATGTTTGGCATGGTGCCGCTGGTGATTCCCCCGATTTTTACCGACGTGCCGATCCCGGTCGAATCGATTCCCCTGCATGAGGGAACCGACCTGGCCTACGTGCAAAAGCTAGCCAAAGATGTCGGCTACGTGTTTTACGTAAGCCCGGGCCCGCTGCCGGGCATGAACACGGCTTACTGGGGCCCGGAAATCCGGCTCGGCCTGCCCCAGCCGGCGCTCAACATCGGCATGGACGCGCACA
Organism: Massilia sp. TSP1-1-2; assembly: GCF_049896185.1. Lineage (NCBI taxonomy): Bacteria > Pseudomonadati > Pseudomonadota > Betaproteobacteria > Burkholderiales > Oxalobacteraceae > Massilia > Massilia sp. TSP1-1-2. The sequence goes on along the minus strand of NZ_JAFCTU010000017.1, from coordinate 95,397 downwards.
GCAATGTGGACACGCTCTCGTTCGCGGTCAACCAGACCGGCGCGGCGATGCCGATCGTGTTTATCCATAACGCGCTGACCAAGATCGCCTTGCCGCTGCCAATTCCAAATATTTCGCTGCTCAGCCCACCGCTTGGCCTGCTCGCGCCCATTCCCAAGGAGATCACCTTGCTCAAGGAAACCGCCAAGATGTCGCCCATGGCCGCCATATCGCGCGGTCTGGCCGCTGCCGCCTCGAGCGCCGACGTGGTCAGCGCCAACGGCAGCCTGGACGTGTTCAGGTATGGCAGCATCCTCATGGCGCGCCGCCTGGTCGGCGTGCGCGGCGCAGGGGGGGCCTTCGACGGCCTGTATTACGTCAAAAAGGTTAGCAGCACCTTCAAGCCGGGCGAATTCAAGCAAACATTTTCCCTCGCGCGCAACGGCCTGCTGTCGACCTTGCCCCTGGTGCCGACATGAGCGAACGGACGCGTTTCTACGGCAAGTTCCGCGGCACGGTGCTCAACAACATCGACCCCATGCAAAAAGGGCGCATCCAGGTCATGGTGCCCGACACCACGGGGCTGGTGCCGGGCAGCTGGGCCATGCCCTGCGTGCCCTTCGCCGGCCGCCAGAGCGGCCTGTACGTGCTGCCGCAGATCGGCGACGGGGTCTGGGTCGAGTTCGAGCAGGGCGATCTTGATTATCCGGTCTGGGTCGGCGGTTTTTGGGGCAGCGCGGCCGAAGTGCCGGTGCTGGCGCTGGCCGGACTGCCCGTTTCGCCCAGCGTGGTGCTGCAGACCGGTGGGCAAAACACGCTGATGCTGTCGGACCTGCCGGGGCCGACGGGCGGCATCCTGCTCAAGAGTACAACCGGTGCGCTCATTTCGATCACCGAGTTGGGCATCACGATCAGCAACGGGCAGGGCGCCACCATCACCCTGCTGGGACCGGCGGTCAACATCAACGCGGGCGCGCTGACGGTGATCTAGCGCTTTTTCATATTAGCCATTTTTTGGAGGACCACCAGATGCCCGGATTCCTTTTGCACGTCGGCGCCACCGTGATTTGCGCGCACGGCGGCCAAGCTACGCCGAGCGCGCCGTTCCCGCGCGTGAGCGTGTCCGGCCAGCCGGTGGTCACGCTGGGCGCGCCCTACGTGGTGGCCGGTTGCGCGATGCCGCCGCCGCCGGCCGGCAACGGACCGTGCGTGAGCGGGCAGTGGCTGGCCGGTGCGACCCGGGTGATGGCGGGCGGCCAACCCGTGCTGCTGCAGGCGGCCCCCTCGATCTGCGCACCCACCGCAACGCCGATGACGGCGCTGCAAACCCAGACCCGCGTGATGGGACTTTGACATGGCGCTCGCCTTCCCCTTCCGGATCGACGCGCGCGGGCGCAGCGCCGCCGTGTTCGAGGACGCGCACCTGCGCGACATGATCGAGCAGGTACTGTTTACGGTGCCGGGCGAGCGCGTCAACCGCCCCGACTTCGGCTGCGGCCTGCTGCAACTGGCGTTCGCGCCGAACAGCGACGCGCTCGCCGCCGCCGTCCAGATGACGGTGCAAGGCGCGCTCCAGCAATGGCTGGGCGAACTGATCGAAGTGGAGGCGGTGGCGGTCGAGGCGCGCGAGGCGCAGCTGCATGTCGAGCTCCAGTACGTGGTGCGGCGCGACCGCGAGCGGGTGCGCGCCTCGTTTGCCCGGAGCCTGCCTTGAAGCGCCAGTTCCGCAGCGCCCATCCGCACCGCGTGCAACTGCTGCGCGAACTGAACCCGCCCACGCTCAACGGCATCGACTATCTGGAAATTGGCAGCGCCGACCAGCGCACCCTCAAGGTGGTGTTCGTCCACCCTGTGGCGGGGTTGGCAGCGGCCCATTTTCGGGTCGAGGGCGGGGTCAGGATCGTCGGCGTCAAGCTCGATGGGCCGGTGCTGGTGGCGGGGCGCGAGGTGAGCGTGCGCGTAGACCGGACGGGCGACTTTTCGTCGTACACGCTGCTGCTGCAAAACCCGGCCGCGCCGCTCGAAGCACCGGCCGGCTTCGACCCTTGCCTCTCTAACATTGCCTTCAGCTTCAAGGCCGAGTGCCCGTCCGACTTCGACTGCCTGACGGCGCGCACCTGCGCGCCGCCCGTCTACGTGGAACCCCGGCTCGACTATCTGGCCAAGGATTACACGAGTTTTCGGCGCCTCATGCTCGAGCGCATGGGGCAGCTCATGCCGCTTTCGCGCGAGCGCAATCCGGCTGATTTTTCCGTGGCGCTGGTCGAGATGCTGGCGCACGTGGGCGACCAGCTCAGCTATTACCAGGACGCGGTCGCCACCGAAGCTTACCTGGGCACGGCGCGCCAGCGCGTCTCGCTGCGCCGCCATGCGCGCCTGCTCGACTACGCCATCAATGACGGTTGCAACAGCCGGGTGTGGGTGGCCCTGAGCGTGCTGCTGGCGGCCGACGGACGCGTCTTGCCGGCGTCCACGCCAGTGCTCACGCGCGGCGCCGCGGGCGGCGGGGCGATCGAACGGGCCGCCATCCTGCACACCCTGCCGGACCCGCAGGTGCAAGTGTTTGAGACCATGCACGAGCTCACGCTACAGTCGGCCCACAACGGGATCGGCATCCACGCCTGGGGCGATCCGAATTTTTGCCTGGCGCGCGGCAGCACCTCGGCCGCGCTGGTCGACGGCGCCGGACTCTCGCTCAAGGCCGGCGATGTGCTGGTGCTCGAGGAAGTCGCCAATCCCGGCACCGGCCTGGCCGCCGACGCCGACCGCAGCCACCGGCACGCCGTGCGCCTGCTGGCAGTGGAGGCGGGCGTTGACCCGATGGGTGCGGTCGATCCGGTGACCCACGCGGCGCTGCCGGTGGCGCTGCAACTGGTGCGCTGGCACGCTGATGACGCATTGCCGTTTGCCTTGTGCGTGACGGTGGAACGGCCGCTCGGCGGCGGCCTGCAAACGCTGCAGCTGGCGCGCGCGCGCGGCAACGTGGTGCTGGCCGACCATGGCTTTACGCGCGACCGGGTCGGTCTCTTGCCGCCGCTCGCGCCGGCCGGGTCGCGCTACCGCCCGCGCCTGCCCGACACTGGCCTCGCGTTCGCCCAGCCTTACCGGCACCGCGCCGCACTGGGGCAGTCGGCGCGCGCTGCGCTCAGCCAGGACTTGCAACAGGTCCAGCCGGCCGGCATGTACCTGGAACTGGACGGCGCCGCTGCCGCGCCGCGCTGGAATGCGCGCGCCGACCTGCTCGGCAGCGACCGCTTCGCGCAAGAGTTCGTGGTCGAGACCGAGCACGATGGCAGCGCCCACCTGCGCTTTGGCGACCGGCAGTTCGGCATGGCGCCCGAGCCGCAGGCGCGCTTGCTGGCGCACTACCGGGTCGGCGGCGGCGGCGAGGGCAACGTGGGGGCCGAGTCGCTCACCCGCATCGTCAGCGAGGACCCGGTGCTGCGCCTGGCCATCGTTGGCGTACGCAACCCGCTGGCAGCCGTCGGCGGGGTCGACCCGGAGCCGGCCGACGCCATCAAGCTGCTCGCTCCCGAAGCATTCCGGGTGCAGGAGCGCGCGGTCACGGAGGACGACTATGCGCGCGTGGCCGAACGCCATCCCGAAGTGCAGCGCGCGCTGGCCCGGCTGCGCTGGACCGGCAGCTGGTACACCATGGTCGTCATCGTCGACCGGCTTGGCGGCAAGCCGCTCGATGCGGCCTTTCGCGCGGCCATGCTGGAGCACCTCGAGCGTTTTCGGCTGGCCGGCCACGACCTCGACCTGGCCGCCCCGGTGTTCGTGGCGCTCGATATCGCACTGCTGGTGTGCGTGGCGCCCGGCTTTTTCAGCGCTCCGGTTGAAAAAGCCCTATACCAGGCGCTGGGCGCCGGGCGCGACGCGAACGGGCAGGCCGGCTTTTTTCATCCGGACCATTTTACTTTTGGGGACCCGCTGAGCGTGTCGCGCCTGATCGCGGCCGCCATGCAGGTCAGCGGCGTGGCCTCGATCGAGGTGCTGCGCTTTCAACGCTGGGGCAAACCGGCCGACCACGAGATCGAGAACGCGCGCATCCAGGCGGCGCCGTTGGAGGTCCTGCGCCTCGATAACGATCCCAGCTTTCCGGAAAACGGCCATCTGATGCTGACCATGTGTGGGGGAATATGAGCGACGAATTGAATCGGGCCGACTCCTTTGCAGATACCTTGGCCGACTGCGACTGTTGCAAGGGCGTGCACAGCGTCACGCCGGCCGACCAGGCCAATCCTCCCGGGCAGTCGGCGCTCAAGATGCGGGTCGGCACCCATGCGCGCTTCCTGCAAAGCCAGGTGGCCGCGCTGGCCGGCCAGGACGCCTTGCACGGTTTGACCACGCGCGCGCCGGACGACCCCGCGCTGGCGCTGCTGGACGGCTGGTCGGCGCTGCTCGATGTGCTTAGTTTTTACCAGGAGCGCATCGCCAACGAGGGTTATTTGCGCAGCGCCACCGAGCGCCGCTCGGTGCTCGAACTGGCGCGCACAATCGGCTACGAATTGCGCCCCGGCGTGGCGGCATCGACCTATCTCGCGTTCGGCATGGAAAGCGCGCCCGGCGCGCCGGCCGGCATGCGCATTCCGCTTGGCCTGAAGACGCAAAGCACGCCCGGGCAGGACGAAACCGCCCAGGTCTTCGAGACGCTCGAAGCGATTGACGCGCGCGCGCGCTGGAACGCGCTGGCGGTCGCGCATGAGGATAGCGTGACGCCCGTCGTCGGCACCGACACGCTCTACCTGCGCGGCCAGCATACCGGCCTGCAGGCCGGCGACCTGCTGCTGGTGGTGGGCGACGAACGGCTGGCCGATCCGGCCGATTTGCACTGGGACGTGCGCCAGGTCACGCGCGTGCTGGCGGTGGCCCCGCTTGAAGCCAGCGCCGATCCGCTGGCTGGCCACAGCGTCGTCACGCTGGAGCGCGCGCTCGGCTCGTCCGCGCCGCCGGGCGCCCCCGTCGCCACCAACGCGCGCTGTTACGCGCTGCGCGCCAAGGCCGCCCTGTTCGGCGCCAACGCGCCCGACTGGCGTGCCATGCCGGCCACCCTGCGCGCGGCCTACCTCGGCTTCGACAAGCCGGAGCAGGCGCCGATCGGTGAACACGGCCAGTGGCCGGGCTTTACCATGGCGGGCGTCTCCGACGCTCCGCCCGGCGAGTTGGCCGGCAGCGGGCTGTATGCCGAGTATTTCGCTGGCAAACAGCTCAACGTGCCGGCGTGCGCGCGGCTTGACCCGGTCATCGATTTCCACTGGGGCGCCGGCGGGCCGGACGCGCGCGTTGGCGTCGACCATTTTGCGGCGCGCTGGAGCGGTTGGCTGGAAGTGCCGGCCACGGGCGACTACACACTGTTCGTGCTGGTCGACGATGGCGTGCGCCTGTGGCTGGACGGCAAGCTCCTGATCGATCAATGGGTCGACCATGGGAGTACCGAATTTGGCGTGCTGGCCGCGGGCCTGGAACGGGGAAAAAAATACGATCTGCGGCTCGAGTATTACGAAAACGGTGGCGGCGCGACCATCGTTTTTTCGTGGCAGGGTCCGGGCCTGGCCAAGCAGGTGGTGCCGGCCGAGCGCCTGTATCCGCGCGACGTCAACAGCGTGCATCTGGACGCCAGCTATACGAAGTGGGTGGCGGGTAGCTGGATGGTGCTCGGCCTTGGCCAACGGCGCGAGCTGTATCAGGTCGTGACGGCCAGCGACGATGGCCGCTCGCAGTTCACGCTTACCAGCAAGACCACGCGCCTGCTCTTGCGCGGCGCGCGGCTGCGCGAATTGTTCAACGACCAGCTGCGCGCAACCGCCGCGTACGGGGAGTCGAGCGAACTGGCCTGGGCCGCGCGGCCCCGTTCCGGGCTGCTCGCAGGGCTGGTGCTCGACTTGACCACGCAGGAAGACGAGCTGGCCGCCGGGCGCATGATCGCGCTGGCGGGCAAGGTGCTGCGCGAGGGGGCCGGGAACGCAGCGCTCAAGGCGCGCCTGCAAAACCACGATCCGCTGGCCGCTTTCGAACCCGCGCGCGACGGCAAGTCGGCCAGGTTCACGTTCATTGACGGGCAGCGCCTGACGGCCTTGCTCGAGCCAGCCTCGGAAGTGGTGCGCATCCAGCACGCCGAGGTGGTGGACGGGCACACCCGCCTGCTGCTGGAAACCGCGCTGGTGCACGCTTACTTGCCGGCGACGTTGCGCGTCAACGCCAACGTGGCTGCCGCCAGCCATGGCGACAGCCGCCAGATGCAGATCCAGCCGGAGCTGCTTGGCGGCGGCGACAGCAGCCGCACGTTCCAGCGCTTTGCCCTGCGTCAGGCGCCGCTGACCCACATCGCGGCGGCCACCGCGTCGGGCGCGGCCAGCACGCTCGCGCTGCGGGTGGACGGCGTGTTGTGGCAGGCGGCGCCGCGCATCGGCCTGCTCGGGCCGCGCACGCGCGGCTACGTGCTGCAATTGAACGACGACGGCCAGAGCGTAGTGCAGTTTGGCGACGGCGTGCACGGCGCGCGCCTGCCCAGTGGGGAACTCAACGTCGAGGCGAGCTACCGGGTCGGCCTCGGCTCGCAAGGCAATCTGGCGAGCGGAAAAATCGACCTGCTGCTGATGCGTCCACTCGGCCTGAAAGAGGTGGTCAACCCGGTTCCCGCCAGCGGCGGCGCCGACCCCGAGAGCGGGGCGCGGGCGCGCGCCAACGCGCCGCTGACGGTGCGTACGCTCGACCGGATCGTGTCGCTGCGCGATGTCCAGGACTTCGCCGCCGCCTTTGCCGGGATCGGCAAGGCGCAGGCGGTCTGGCTGTGGAACGGCGCCCAGCGCCTGGTGCACCTGACCGTGGGCGGGGTCGACGGCGCCGACATCGACCCGCTCTCGGCGCTGCATCGCAATCTGGCCGCTGCCGTCGACGCGGCGCGTGCGCCCCACCAGATGCTCACCATTGCCCCCGGGCGCACCCTGTGGTTCGGGTTGGATGCGCGCGTGGCGGTGCTGGCTGGGCAGCGCGCCGCACCGGTGTTCGCGCGCGTGCGGCTGGCCGTGCAGGCGGCGTTCGGTTTTGCCGCGCGCAGCTACGGACAGTCGCTCAGCGGCAGCGAACTGCTGGCCGCGATGCAGGCGGTGGAAGGGGTCGACTGGATCGACCTTGACCAGATGCGGCTGCGCGCGACGCCCGGCGGGCCGGTGCAGGCACAAGTGCCCGGCCCGGACGGTCGCCTGCGATCGCAGCGCGCGCACTGGCAGGACGGGCAAGTGGCACCGGCCGAACTGCTGCTGCCCGACTTGGCTGATGTGAACCTGTCCGAGGTGACGGCATGAGCTTCGACGCCGATTTCCTGTTTTCGCGCCTGCCGGCGTTTTACCAGAGCCGCGACGCCGAGCAGGGCGGCTCGCTGCGCGCGCTGCTGACAGTAATCGCCGCCCAAGGCGCGGTGCTTGACGACGACATCGCGCGCCTGTACGAGAACTGGTTCATCGAGACGTGCGACGAGTCGCTGGTGCCGTACATCGGCGACCTGCTAGGTGTGCGCGGCCTGTACTCGGTGGCCGGCACGCCCGCCTTCGGACAGCGCGCGCTGGTGGCCAACACCTTGCGCCTGCGGCGCCGCAAAGGCACCTTGTCCGTGCTCGAGGAGCTGGCCTTCAACGCGAGCGGCTGGCCGGCGCGCGCGGTCGAATTTTTCCAGCTGCTGGCCACCACCCAGCACGTGAACCACACCCGTACTGCGAATGTGCGCACGCCCGACTTGCGCCACGCGCTCGCCATGGAGCGTATCGACGGCGCCTTTGACCGCGCCGCCCACACTGCCGAACTGCGCGCGCTGCCCGGTGGGCGCTACAACATTGCCAACGTCGGCCTGTACCTGTGGCGCCTGTCCGCGTTCGCCCTGCAGGGACGCGGCAGCGCGCCGGCCGAGGCGGCGCACGCAGGCCGCTTCCGGTTCGACCCCTTGGGACGCGACATGGCGCTGTTCAACCGCCCGCGCGCCGAAGACAGCGTGGGCCACTTGGCAGAACCGGTCAACGTGCCCGAGCCGATCTCGCGCCGGCTGCTGCACGACGAACTGAACGCGCTGCGCCAGGCGCTGGTCGACGACACCGATCCGCCGCTCGGCTACTTTGACGCGGACGGCGGGGCGGTGCTGCGCATCTGGCTCGACGGCGAGGCAGTCCCGCCTGAAAATATGCTTGTGTGCAATCTGTCGGCGCGCTCGGACGACGCAGCCCCGCACGACTGGCGCCGCCCGCCGGCGCAGCTGACGGTGGCCGCGCGCGTGGCCGGGCGGCCCAAGCTCGACTTTCCGCGCGACTCGGCGCGCATGCTGGTCGGCATCGATCCGGTGCTGGGCCGGATCGCTTTGCCGGCGGGCAAAGTCGCGGCCAAAGTCGAGGTGGCGTACGCGGTCGGTTTTCCCGGCGACATAGGGGGCGGGCCGTACGACCGGCGCGGTGCGCGCCGCGCCGACGAGGACGGCAGCGGTCTGCTGGGCGGGCGCGGCTTTGACGTGGCGCTGCGGGTTGGCGCGGGCGCGGGCGCGTTGCCCACGCTGGCAGCAGCGCTGGCGCTGGTGGTGGCAGGCAAGCGTACCTTGATCGAGCTCGACACGGACGCCAGCGAAGCCATTTCTCCCATGCTGGTGCTGCCCGAATCGTACCTGGTAATCGAAGCGCGCAACCGGCGCCGCCCGGTGCTCATTGGCGACATCCATCTGCAGGGTAATGGAACCACGCGCTTTGGCCTTTCGGGCATCACGCTGGACGGCCAGTTGCTGCTCGACGGCCCGCTGCGCGAAGTCGACCTGCGTCACTGCGGCCTGACCCCGGCGCGCGGGGGCATCGCGCACACGGGCAGTGCGCCGGAACTGCAGCTTGTGCTCAGCCATTGCGTGTGCGGACCGGTACGGGCGCAAAACGCGCTGGGTTCGGTGGCGGCCGGCGACAGCGTGGTGGCGTCCTTCGATCTGCCGCGCAGCGCGCTGCGGATCGAACGCTGCACCGTGCCGGGCACGACGGCGGCCGGCGAAATGGCGGCCGGCAACAGCCTGTTTGGTGCGCGCGTGAGCATCGAGCGCACCCAGCAGGGATGCGTGCGCTTTTGTTACGTGCCCCAGAGCTCGCAGACGCCGCGCCGCCACCGCTGCCAGCCCGACATGGTCGTCAAGGACCTCGCGCCGGCGCTGGCGGCGGCCGAGGCGGTGCGGGTCAGACCGAGTTTTACCCAGGTCGGCTATGCCGACCCGGCCTATTTCCAATTGACCTCCGGCACGGCCAGCGAAATCCGGCGCGGCGCCGACGATGGCGCCGAAATGGGCGTGTGGAACATGCTCAAACAAGCCCAGCGCGAAGCCAACATCACCCAGGCGCTCGACGAATACTTGCGCTTCGGCCTGGAGGCGGGTGTCATTTTCGTCAATTAGAACGTCAGAACAACTCCATTCACGTCGAAGGAAACACGCGCAATGAAAGCAGACCTCACCCGCCTCACGTATCAGCAAGAGAACCACTATCGCAGCGTGCGCATGCAGCAGGGGCGGGTCCAGCTCGACGCCGACTGGAACGAGCAGCAGGATATCCTCAACCACCGGATCGAAGGCGAAACCGTCGACACGCTCGGCCACGCGGCCGGTCCCCTGGCCAAGCCCGGCTTCACGCTCACGGCGTTCGGCAAGAATGTGCTGATCGGGGCGGGGCGCTACTATGTCGAGGGCATTGTGTGCGAAAACGCGGCGCAGGTGAGCATGACCACCCAGCCCGATTTTCCGGCGGCGGCCTCGCCCATTGTGCCGCCCGGCGCTTTTTCGATTGACCTGCCGCCGGCCGGCGCGCCACGGCCGGCCAATATCATCGTCTACGACGGCGCCGGCGCGCCCCAGGATCCACCGGACGGGGTCTACATCGCCTACCTCGAACTGTGGCAGCGCCACCTGACGGTGCTCGAGCAGCCCTTGATGCGCGAGGTCGCGCTGGGCGGGCCGGACACGGCCACGCGCGAAAAAACCCTGTGGCAGGTCAAGCTGCTGCGCGCGGGCGAACCGGGCGAGGCCCTGACGTGCCTGTCGGACGTGGCGGACTGGAACACGCTAACGGCGCCGCCGACCGGGCAACTGGCCGCGCGCGCCGAACCGGGCTCGCCGCCCAAGGATCCTTGCCTGCTCAGTCCCGACGCCGGCTACCGGCGTCTGGAAAACCAGTTGTACCGGGTCGAAATCCACGACGACGGTTCGCAGACCTCGCTGCGCTATAAATGGTCGCGCAATAACGGTTTTCTGGCCTCCAAAGTGGTGCGCTGGCTGGGCAGCCCGATTGCCGACGAATGCGAGGTCGATTCGATCGGGCGCGACGCCACGTTGGCCATCGTGGCGCGCTGCTGGCTCGAGTTCTTCGACGACAACCACGAGTTGCTGGGCCTGTCGGGCACGCTGGTCAGGGTGCTCAAGACGGCCGGCAACGTCGTCACGCTCGACCTGGCGAGCGCGACCGGCAGCCTTGATCAAGCGCTGTTCCTGCAAAACCCGCGCGTGCGGGTGTGGGAAGACTGGGGCGACATGACGCTGGCGGCGCCAGGCGCTGCCGGCGGCTGGGTTGAGCTGGAGGACGGGGTCGAGATCAAATTTACGTCCGGCAGCTACCGGATGGGCGACTACTGGACTATTCCGGCACGCACCGCAAGCGCCGACATCGAATGGCCGCGCGAGCCCAGCGGCCAGAGCGCCTTCATCGGGCCGCAAGGCGTGTTGCGCGCGTTCGCGCGCCTGGCCATGCTCTCGGCGGCGGGTGGCACCTGGAGCGTGCTGTCCGATTGCCGGTCGCTGTTCCCGGCGCTGAGCGAACTGACAAACCTGGTGTATGTGGGCGGCGACGGCCAGGAGATCATGCCCGACTTTCTCGACCCCGCCAATAATTTGTTGCCTAGTCCACTTGAAGTGGGGGTCTTCAACGGCCAGTATCCCGTGGCCGGCGCGGCGCTCCGATTCACCGCCAGCGACGGATTTTTCCCGGGCGGGGGCAAGGTCGAGATCGCCACCACGGCGGCGACCGGCATCGCCGCGATTGGCTGGACGCTCGATGCGAACGTGCTCGATCAGCGCGTCACAGTTGAATTGCTGGAAGCCGGGCAGACGGCGCCGGGCAAGTTCGCCAGCGTGCATTTCTCGGCCCGCCTGTTGGTCGCCGCGCAAGTGGCCTACGACGCGTCCAAGTGCGCCGATCTCGCCGCGGCGGGCGTAAGCAATGTGCAGGACGCCATCGACGTCCTGTGCACGCGCACGCATGGGGGCGGCTGCTGCGTGACGGTGGGCAAGGAAGGCAGTTTTCCCACCCTTGACGTGGCCCTGCGCACGCTGCTCGAACAGGAAAAGTCCGACATCTGCATCTGCCTGCTGCCCGGCGAGCATCATCTTGGTGAGAGCGGTATCGATCAGCAGGCTCCTGGCCTCAAGCTCCTGATCCACGGCGCCGGGCGCGCCAGCCGCCTCATGTTCGACGGTCAGGAATTGAACTTCCTTGGCATGCAGGCGCTGACCTTGCGCGATTTCGACCTCATCAACACGGGTGTGCCCAGCGGCTTGCGGGTCGAGGGCACGGCACAGGTGCAATTGCACAATCTGCATATCGGCGGCATGAGCGAACCCGGCCAAAGCCTGGTGCGGCTCTCCGACGCCGGCAATATTGACATGCGCGACTGCCGCCTGAGCACCTTCCAGAAGAGCTCGGTCGAAATCTTCGGCCTGGTGCTGGCCGAGATTCCTTTGCTAAGGCCGCTTGAACGCAGCTTGCAGCTCAGCGGCGGCGAGCTCTTCCGTCCTATCACGGCCGACGTGGTGGGCGAGCTCGTCAACTACGACGAGGCGCAGCGCAGGGAGTTGATCAAGACCTATGAATTGTTTGTCAGGAAGCACAGTAGCGATGGCGTGGTCACCACCAATGCCTTGCGGGCCCTGTCAGAGCTGGCCGAGACGGTGTCGACGAGAATGGGCGGCATGGCGCAGGCGCTGGACAACTTGCGCACCGGGTTGATGTTGAATACGCCCGGGTTTGCGCTGATGCTGGGCGGCACGCCGGCGCTCGCATCGCTTAGCGACAACCAGATCAATGGCCGGCTGTCGGTGTATGGAGAATCGTCCGGTGGCGACATCAACGAGGATGGCAGGATCAATGCTTTGCGCGGACGCGTGCAAACCGGGGCATTCAGGATCCGGGACGGGCGCTGCGCGCTACGCATACGCAATAACGAGATGCGCGAAATGCGTTTGGGCGACGAGTGGCTGCGCCAGTCGGTGGAGGGGAACACCAATGAATCCTACGGCACGCTGATCGCCGAGGGAAACACCATGGTTGGCTACCAAACGCAGATGCTGGCGTTCGATCTGGCGCTGTGCCACAACGTGCTGCACCCGTATCAGGACGTGGGTACCGTGTTTGCGACCCAGGCCAAATATCTGGGCAATTTCGCGCATAACGATTTTCGGATTTTCAATGTCGGCAATGTGGCCGAAAAGTTCGGCAACGGTGCGTTAAATATCGTCTGAGGCACGCCAGCGGCGTAACGTTACTTGAGCCAGTTGCCATCCATGTGCAATGGAAGCGCCGGGGCCAACCCAGGACAGCGTCCTACCATAGGCTGCCGGGGGCGCACGCATCCGGTCTGAACGACACCGCTTGGTCCATGCGCGATACCGGACGGGTGGGTCCGGCATCGGCGGCCATGACCCGCTGCATGTTCGGCCACAAGGTCGCGATCCGCTTGCGCGCAGTGTCGCGGCCGCATGCACCTTCCGCCGGTGGCACGGATTCAAATCTCGACCTGAGTCCCCAGTTCGATCACTCGATTGCTCGGAATGCGGAAATAATCTGCCGCGTCGCGTGCATTCCTGGACATGGTGACGAATAGATGCTCGCGCCATGGCATCATGCCACTTCCCGGCGTCGAAATCACGGTCTGGCGCGCCACGAAGAACGATGTCTCCATCATGTCGAACTTCAGGCCGTGCTCTGTACACAGCACCAGGGCACCAGGAATATCCGGCTCGTCCTTGAAACCATACTTGACGTTGACCTGGTGGCAGTCGTGCCCGAGCGGCGTAATGCTTACCCGCTGCGTGTCCGCGACCCACGGCTCCTCGATCACTTGCACCGTCAGGAATATGACGCGCTCGTGCAAGACCTTGTTGTGCGAAAGATTGTGCAACATGGCATGCGGCACCCCGTCGCTCTCCGAGCGCATGAAAACGGCGGTACCAGGCACGCGAAGCGGCGGCGATACAAACAGCGATTGCAGGAAGTCATCGAGCGGGATGGCATGTTTTTGCAGGTTCAGAAACACCAGCCGGCGGCCGCGCTTCCAGGTCAGCATGACGATAAACAAGACCGAGCCTAGCATTAGCGGAAACCAACCGCCATGCAACAACTTGAGTAGGTTGGCGGAGAAAAAGGTGAGGTCGATGACAAGGAAGAAGCCGGTTGCGGTCCAGCACAGCAAGGGGTTCAATTTCCAACGGTAACGGATCACAAAGAAAGTCAGGATGGTCGTGGCCAGCATCGTCGCCGTGACGGCAATGCCGTAGGCGGCAGCCAGATTCTCCGAGGAGCCAAAACCGATTACCGCGATCAGCACCACCACCAGCTGAAGCCAGTTCACCGCCGGCATGTAGATCTGGCCGATTTCGCTTTCCGATGTGTGTTGCACCCGCATGCGCGGCAGCAGTCCCATGGCGATGGCCTGCTTGGTCATCGAAAAAGTACCTGAAATGGTCGCCTGCGATGCGATCACGGTGGCGATGGTGGAAAGGATTACCAGAGGATAAATGCTCCATGCGCCCAGTTGCTGGTAGAACGGATTCGATATTGCTTCGGGATGGGCCAGCAACAGGCCGCCCTGACCCAAGTAATTCAACGCTAGTGAAGGAAAGGCAATGAAGAACCAGGCGGCGCGGATCGGCTTTTTTCCAAAGTGCCCCATGTCCGCGTACAAGGCCTCGGCACCGGTAAAGGCAAGCACCACGGCACCGAGGGCGATGAAGGCGGTATACCGGTTGTTGATCATGAAAGCGACGGCATGCACGGGATTGATTGCGGACAGGATCGCGGGCGAATGGACAATATTGATCGCGCCCATTGTGGCGAGCACGGCGAACCAGAGCACCATGATCGGTCCGAACCAGCGGCCGATGCCGGCGGTGCCGTAACGCTGGGCCGAATATAGGAGGATTAGCACGATCATGGTCATCGGGACCACATACGGCTTCAGCGCGGGTGTAGCGACTTCCAATCCTTCGATCGCCGACAGCACCGAGATCGCGGGGGTGATCACGCTGTCGCCGTAAAACAGGGCCGCGCCAAAGACGCCGGCAATGAGCAGCCCGGCATAGATACGCGAGCCCTTCACCGAGGCGCCAAGTGCCAGCGCAAGCAGGGCGACGATGCCGCCTTCGCCTCGATTGTCTGCCCGCAGCACCAGCGTCACGTACTTCAGCGAGACGATGATGGTCAATCCCCAGAAAATCAGGGAAACAATCCCGAGCAAATTGGCCTGGGTTAATGCCAGGCCGTGCGTGGGATCGAAAATTGTCTTGAGCGTGTAAAGGGGGCTGGTGCCGATGTCGCCATAGACAATGCCAACTGCGGACAGGGTGAGGGCGAGCAGCTTGCTGTTCTTGTTTTCGGACGTCAAAATCGCACCAGTCATATAGGTTGAGGTGCAGCGCACCCTGAAACTTCGAGAATATCAGGAAAAGCTTATACAGATGCACGTAAAAAGCGTGTAAAGAAATGGCTAAATGGCGTAAAAACGCTATAAAAATTGCCAATCACTTATTTGGCGCGTAGCAAGTAGCGTGGCCAGAATAACGCCCACCACAACAGCCGTAGACCACCCATGGTGTCGACATGATGCATACTTGGTGTGGGGAACGAAATTTTCTTCATCTGCATGACGAATAGGCCCACGTTGAGCCAGACAATGACGTCAAGCTCGGAATGGATATTGCAGGTGACGTAGGCTATGACCGGGACAATCAGTACGCCGGCGTAAGCCGATGCCATCACGGCTAGATGGAATACGAGCTGCTTGACGGTCATTTTAAAATCAGTTCAGCAGCAGGCGGTAACCAACGCCAGTCTCGGTGATCAGATGACGCGGTTGGGTCGGGTCGTCCTCCAGTTTGTGCCGCAGGTGACCCATGTAGATGCGCAGGTAATGACCGCTCTCGGTATGCTGTGGGCCCCATACCGAGCGCAGCAACTGCGGATTGCTGACTACCTTTCCCGAATTGGCCACCATGACGGACAGCAGGCGATATTCGGTGGGCGTCAGATGCACGTGGGTGCCTGCCTTCGCAACGCGCCGGTCCCTCAGGTCGACCGACACGTCGCCGAAGCGCACGACATCCATTTCCGCCTGGACTGCCGCCCCGCGCTGGCGCCGCAGTGCCGCTCTCACCCTGGCCAATAACTCGTCGACACCAAAAGGCTTGCTCAGATAGTCGTCCGCACCGGCATCGAGCGCGCGCACTTTTTCGCGCTCGCTGGTGCGGGCGGAGAGCACAATGATGGGAATGTTCGACCACTTGCGCAGATCGGCAATGAAATCGATCCCATCGCCATCTGGAAGGCCGAGATCGAGCACGATCAGGTCCGGCGGGCGAGTCCCGGCATCGATCAGGCCGCGCGCCAGCGTAGCGGCCTCGTGTACGTGCCAGCCTTCTTCCTCCAGCGCCGCGCGCACGAAGCGTCGTATCTGGGGTTCGTCTTCGACGAGCAATGCTTTTGGTGCCAGTTCATGCATGTTATTGCTCCGATTGGACTAAATCAAGTTCAGGCATCGCCGGCGGTGTGCCCAGCGCCAGCGAAAATACAAAGCCGGCACCGCCTTCCGGCGAGACGCAAGTGTCGATGGTTCCGCCATGTGCCTCGACAATGGCGCGGCAGATGGCCAGCCCGAGCCCGACGCCCGTCTTGGTCGATTCCTTCTCGCCGCGCGTGAATTTCTCGAACAAGGCTTCCTGGCGCCCCAACGGCAAGCCGGGACCATTGTCGTAGACCATCACATTGACGACGCTGCCATGCGCCTTGGCGGCGATCACGATGCGCGAGCCCTCGGGCGTATACTTGGCTGCGTTTTCCAGCAGATTGCACAGGACGCGCTCGAGCAAGACGGCGTCAAAGCGCAGCAGCGGTAGATTGGGCTCGAGCTGGGTGATCACCTGATGGCGTTTGAGCTGCGAGCCGCTGGCCCGCAGCGCGCTGCCGACGACTTCCTCGAGTGTCTGCCATTCGAGGTTGAATGTGACTTCGCCGCTTTGAATGCGCGCCATGTCGAGCAGGTTCGATACCAGGGCGCTCATGCGAATCGACTCGTCATGCAGGGTATGGGCGTAGGCAAGCTGGGCGGGATCGAGGGCCGGTCTGGAGCGCACCAGCGTCTCGGACACGCCCACCAGCGATGTCAGGGGCGTGCGCAGGTCGTGCGACAGGGCCGCCAACAGGGAATTGCGCAAGCGTTCCGACTCCATGTTTACCAGTGCGTTCTGCGCCACCTCGATGTAATGGACACGTTCAAGGGCGATGGCGGCCAGCGCCGCAAAAGCGTCGAGCTGTTGCCTTTGCTCGGGAATGAGGATCCAGCGCAGGCTTTCCGGCTCAATGGCCAGTACGCCCCGGGTACGCATCGGCGCGACCAGGGGAAGGTAAAATAGTTTGCTGGCCGGCAGCGTGTCGGTGCCCAGGCCGGCGCTGGTGGCCCGGTCGAACGCCCACTGGGCGATGCCGATGTCAAGCGCGGCGGCCAAACTGTCGTTCATGCCCGCTTCTGGCGCAAGCAGTCTGCCGTCAGCGTCGGGCACCAGCAAGGTGGCCTTGGCGCGGAAGGCGCGCTGAACGAACCTGCTGGTGATGTCGAAAATCTGCTCGGTCTGCAGTGTTCCGGACAGTTCTCGCGCGAATTCATACAGGGCGCGTGAACGGCTTTCACGGTGCGAAGCCACGCGCGCCTGAAAGCGCAGATTTGCCGTCAGATGGCCGGTGATCAGGCCAACGGCCAACATGACTGCGAACGTGACGAGGTACTGTGCATCGGAAATGGCAAAGGTAAAGCGCGGAGGAACGAAGAAAAAATCGAAGCAGGCAACGCTGACGCAAGTGGCCACGACCGAAGGTCCCCGTCCAAATCGCAATGCGACCAAGACCACCACCAACAGGAATAACATGGCAATATTGGCCAGGTCTAAAAAGGCAAACAGCGGGGTGGCCACCAGCGCGGTCGCGACACTGGCCGCGCCGGCCCAACCATATTTCCAGAGGCGGCGCTTGGCGGGCATCCCGTTTATTCCCCCTTGCCCCAGGCCAGGCGCCGATGGCGCCCCGGCCGCAGTGTCGCTGGCGGCGGCGCCGATTTCAGTGAGGTCGATATCCGGCGCGTAGTGGGCGATTCGCCGGATGTGCGGGGTGCGCCATGGCCAGCTCCGATGTCCGCGGCCCAGCATGATTTTCGACAGATTGTGGCTGCGTGCGTACTCGACCGCAGCGGCGGCAATGTCGCTGGCAGACAGCACGGCCGTGCTCGCGCCAAGGTCCTGGGCCAGCTTCAGTGTCTGCAGTATTTGCTCGCGCTGGGCGCCCGGCAGCTGCTGCAGCGACGGCGTTTCTATATAGATGGCATGCCATTCGGCGCCGAGCTGGCCGGCCAGGCGTGCGGTACTGCGCACCACATGCTCGCCGCCGGGACGGGGGCCGATGCATGCCAGCAGCGCCGCATCGGTCTTCCAGATCGCCGCAATCGATTTTTCGACGCGGTAGGCGCGCACGTCGTCGCCGATCCGGTCGGCCGTACGACGTAGCGCCAGTTCGCGCAGCGCGATCAGGTTGCCCTTCCGGAAAAAATTTTGGGCGGCGCGTTCGGCCTGCTGTTCCTGATAGACCTTGCCGCTTTTCAGGCGCGCCAGCAGCTCGTCTGCCGGGATATCGACCAGAACGACTTCGTCGGCCTGGTCGAACACCGTATCGGGCACCGTTTCGGCGACCCGAATGCCGGTGATGCCACCGACGACGTCGTTCAAGCTGTCGAGATGCTGGACGTTGATCGTCGTGAAAACATCAATGCCGGCGCCGAGCAAATCTTCCACATCTTGCCAACGCTTTGGATGGCGCGACCCGGGCGCATTCGAATGCGCCAGTTCGTCCATCAGGATCAACGCCGGCTGGTGCGCCAATGCCGCGTCCAGGTCGAATTCGCTAAGCGTTTTGCCACGATATTGCACCGCTTTCAAGGGCAATAGCGGCAAGCCTTCGAGCATGGCGGCCGTTTCGCTGCGACCATGCGTTTCAATTACGCCAACCAGCAATTGCTGCCCTTGCGCATGCAGCTTGCAGGCGGCGGCCAGCATGCCGAAGGTCTTGCCCACGCCGGCCGACGCCCCAAAGTAGATGCGCAGCTTGCCGCGCGCTTCTTTCCTGTCCTGTGCCTGTACATTGGCAAGCAAGAGGTCGGGGTCCGGGCGTTGGGCGTCGTTGGGAAACATGATCAGGGGGCTGTCGCCGCTTGCGCGTCAAGCGCGAGGTTTAATGCCAGCACGTTCACCCGGGACTCGCCCACCACCCCGGCCAACTGCAGTTCGCTGTACTGCTCGACCAGCGTGTTGATGCGCGCGACGCTGATGCCACGCGCAGCGGCAACCCGGCCGCTCTGGTAGCGCGCGGCAGCCACGCTGATTTCCGGATCCAGACCACTGGCTGAGGCCGTTACAAGGTCAACCGGAATCGGCAGGGTATTGCCTGGGTCGGCAGCCTTGAGCGCTTCAACCCGGCCCTTCACCGCCGCGATTTGCGCCGGATTGGTCGGTCCCAGATTGGCGCCGCCAGAACCGGCGCCATTATTTGCCATGGGCGCGGTGGCTGAAGGACGGCCCCAGAAATACTTGGGCGAGGTGAACGACTGGCCGATCAGGTGCGAACCAACAACGATGCCGTCGCGCTCGATCATGCTGCCTGCGGCCTGGTGTGGATACAGGATTTGGCCGAGACCGGTCACGGCAAGCGGATAAAGCACGCCGCAGACCAGGGTGAGTGCGCCGAACAATACAAGCGCTGGACGAAGGGTAGATTGCATGGCAACTCCAGTTTAGGCCAGATTGAGAAAAGATAGCAGCACGTCGATCAGCTTGATGCCGATGAAGGGCAGGATGAGGCCGCCCACGCCATACAGCAGCAGATTGCGGCGCAGCAGCGCGGCCGCGCCAATGGCCCGGTATTGCACGCCCTTGAGCGCCAGCGGAATCAGTACCACGATGATCAAGGCATTGAAGATCACGGCCGACATGATGGCCGACGAGGGACTCGACAGGTGCATGACGTCGAGCGCCTTCAGGCTGGGATAGGTGCCAACGAAAGCAGCCGGGATGATTGCGAAGTACTTGGCGATGTCGTTCGAAATCGAGAACGTCGTCAGCGAGCCGCGCGTCATCAGCATTTGCTTGCCGATTTCAACGATTTCCAGCAACTTGGTCGGGTTCGAATCCAGATCCACCATATTGCCGGCTTCCTTGGCGGCCTGGGTGCCCGAATTCATCGCCACGGCCACGTCGGCCTGGGCCAGCGCTGGCGCATCGTTGGTGCCGTCGCCAGTCATCGCCACCAGGCGCCCTTCGGCCTGGTAGCTGCGAATGAGCTTCAACTTGTCCTCGGGCGTCGCCTCGGCCAAAAAGTCGTCGACGCCGGCTTCGGCAGCGATGGCCGCTGCGGTCAGCTTGTTGTCGCCGGTGATCATCACGGTCTTGATACCCATGCGGCGCAGTTCGGCAAAGCGTTCCTTGATGCCACCCTTGACGATGTCTTTCAGTTCGACCACGCCGGCCACCTTGCCTGCATCGGTGACAACCAGTGGCGTGCTGCCACGGCGCGCCACATCGTCGACCGTGCGCGCCACATCGGCCGGGTAAGGGTTGCCCAGCGCCTCGACGTATTTGCGCATCGAATCGGCAGCGCCCTTGCGCACTTCCCGTTGACCAAGGTCGACGCCGCTCATGCGGGTATTTGCGCTGAACGGGACAAAGGTCGCGTGCAAGGCCGCCATCTCGCGTTCCCGGATGTTGAACTTCTGTTTTGCGAGCACCACGATGCTGCGGCCTTCCGGGGTTTCGTCGGCCAGCGAAGCCAGTTGCGCCACATCGGCGAGCTGCTGTTCGGTCAACCCCGGAGCGGGGAAGAAGGCTGACGCCTGCCGATTGCCGAGCGTGATGGTGCCGGTCTTGTCGAGCAGTAGCACGTCGACGTCGCCCGCCGCTTCCACCGCCCGGCCGGAGGTGGCGATGACGTTGGCCTGCATCATGCGGCTCATGCCGGCCACGCCGATGGCCGAGAGCAGCCCACCGATGGTGGTTGGGATCAGGCACACCAGCAGCGCGATCAGCACTGTGATGCTGACCGGCGTCCCGGATTGCGCCGCAGCGACGGCGAACAGGGAAAACGGCAGCAGCGTGACGGTCACGACCAGGAACACGATCGTCAGTGCCACCAGCAGGATCGTGAGCGCAATTTCGTTCGGCGTCTTTTGGCGCTTGGCGCCTTCCACCATGGCGATCATGCGGTCGAGAAAGGTCTCGCCGGGATTGGCTGATACGCGCACCACCAGCCAGTCCGACAGCACGCGGGTGCCACCTGTGACGGCCGAGAAATCACCGCCGGACTCGCGGATGACCGGTGCCGACTCGCCCGTGATGGCGCTCTCGTCAACCGAGGCCACGCCTTCGATCACTTCACCGTCAATCGGGATCACGTCGCCTGCTTCGACCAGGATCGTCATGCCGCGGCGCAGGTCGGTGGCCGCGCATGGCAGCCAGGTGGTGCCGTGCTTGGGCGTATGGAGCTTTTTGGCCATCACGGTCTGCTTCAGATTGCGCAGCGAGGCGGCCTGCGCCTTGCTGCGGCCCTCGGCCAGCGCTTCGGCGAAATTGGCAAACAGGACCGTGAACCACAGCCAGATGCTGGTGGCCAGGATGAAGCCGGGACTGGCCTCGCCCTTGCCGCTCAGGGCCTGGAAATACAGCAGCGTGGTGATGATGCTGCCGATGTAGACCACGAACATGACCGGGCTTCGCAGCTGAGTGCGTGGACTGAGCTTTTTGAACGCATCGACAATGGCCGGGCCAAGCAGTGCGGAATCGAACAGCGTCAGCGCTTTGCGTGACGTAAGGGCTTGCGACATCGTGAACTCCTGATTGTGATTAGTTGGCGAACAACTGCAAATGTTCGACCATTGGACCGAGGGCCAGCGCCGGTACATAATTGAGCACGCCCACCAGCACCACAACGGCAATCAACAGGCCGATGAACATCGGGCCGTGGGTCGGCATGGTGCCGGCGTTCGCTTCAAGGCGCTGCTTGCTCGCCAGTGAGCCGGCAATGGCGAGAATCGGCACGATCGTGGCAAACCGGCCTAGCCACATGGCAACGCCCAGCATGGCGTTGTAGAAGGGCGTGTTGGCGGCCAAGCCGGCGAAGGCACTGCCGTTGTTGTTGGCCGCCGAACTGAAGGCATACAAAACTTCCGAAAAACCATGCGCGCCGGGGTTGGCCATGCCTGCCTTGCCAACGTCGAGCAGTACTGCGATGGCGGTCCCGGCCAGCACCAGCGTCGGCGTGACCAAGATTGCGATCGAGGTCATCTTGATCTCGTAGGACTGGATCTTCTTGCCCAGGTATTCCGGGGTGCGCCCTATCATCAGGCCGGCAATGAACACGGCCATGATGGCAAAGATCAGCATGCCATACAGGCCAGAACCGACGCCGCCGAAAATGACTTCGCCGAACTGGATCAGCATCAACGGCACCATGCCGCCCACCGGCATGAAAGCGTCATGCATGGCGTTCACCGCGCCGCACGAAGCGGCGGTGGTCACGGCGGCGAACAGGGTCGATGCGCTGATGCCAAAGCGGGTTTCCTTGCCTTCCATGTTGCCGCCAGCCTGCAGCAGGCTGGCACGCTGGTCGACACCCATCGCTTGCAGCGCGGGATGGACCTGCTGTTCGGCGCCCATGACCACGACCGTCGTCATGGTGAAGACTAGGGTCATTGCGGCCAGCAAGGCCCAGCCCTGCCGCCGGTCGCCGACCATGCGGCCGAAGGCAAAGCACAGGCCGGCCGGGATCAGGAAAATCGACAGCATCTGGACAAAGTTGGTCAGCGCAGTCGGATTCTCGTAAGGGTGGGCCGAGTTGGCATTGAAAAATCCGCCACCATTGGTGCCGAGCATCTTGATCGCTTCCTGCGAGGCGACCGGGCCCATGGCGATGGTCTGGGTCCTAGTCACGACCGACTCGGTCAGCGCTTCGCCCTTGGCGTCTTTGAGCGGCTGGCCGTCGGCGCCATTTTTCGGCTGGGAGTAGCTGACCTGGTCGAGCAGGGTAACCTCCTTGTATGCGGAGAAGTTCTGGATCACCCCCTGACCCATCAGGAATACCGCGAACAGCAGCGACAAAGGCAGCAGGACGTACAAGGTGGATCGGGTCAGGTCGACCCAAAAATTGCCGATCGACTTGACAGAGCGCGAACTGAAGCCGCGCACCAGCGCAAAGGCAACGGCCATGCCGGTCGCCGCCGAGAAGAAATTTTGCCCGGTCAGGGCCAGCATCTGGGTGAGGAACCCCATGGTTTGTTCGCCGCTATAGCCCTGCCAGTTGGTGTTGCTGACAAAGCTGACTGCCGTATTGAAAGCGGAGTCCGGGCTCACGTTGGGCAGCGCCTGCGGATTGAGGGGCAGCCAGAATTGGATGCGCTGTAGGCCGTATACGAACAGCGCGCCCAGAGCGTTAAAGGCCAGCAGCGCAACGGCATACGCCCTCCAGGATTGTCCATCCGTGGCTGTGGTGCCGGCCGCGCGGTAGAGCAGGTTCTCGATCTTGCCGATCCAGCCCAGACCGGAGATGGGGGCGCCGCTGCCGACGCGGGCCAGCAACATCCCCAGCGGATAAGCCAGGGCGAACAGCACGACCAGGAAGCCGATCAATAAAACAAGCGATTGAGACGTCATTACAGGTTCTCCGCATTCAGCAAGGCGACCAGAAGGTAGACGAAAAGCCCGGCGGAACTGAGCGCGCCGATCACGTAAAAGAGCGTCATTGATCACCCCTCAGCGTTGCGCAGCCGGCCACCATCGCCCAGCATACTGCGACAAAGGCGCAGATCGCCCCAACGAAAATTATGTCCATTTGTTACCCTCACACAGATTGATTTGATTACGTAGAAGCTTAGCCGTGAGCGTCTAAAAACTTTGTAAACACTTCGGGCGGGGACGTATACGCGGTATATAGATTTTTGCCCGAGCGTCTGCCGATGCCCTGGCCAGTTGCACCTTAAAAGGTCTTGCTGACCGTCACAGTCAGCGCTGATCGTCCAAGAAACTTGCCGTTCGCGGGCGAGGCATAGATGACCTTGCCGGCATTGGTCCCGATCAGGGCGGCAGCAACGCTAACGACGCCGAAGTCCCTGGTTGCGCCGGCTTTCCAGTCGGTGTAGCTGGCAGCGGACGTGCTCTTGACGTTCTGATGACCGGCATGCAGGTTAATTACGAGCTGATTGCCGGCATCGATGTTGGCCCCCACGTCCAGGTAAGCACTGTTCTTGCTGTCCATGAAGCCGAACAGATTGGTGAGCGCATGCGAATACTTGATGTAAGCGGGACCATAGCCCAGCTGGCCATAGAGCTCGGTGGTGTTGGCGTTCGCAAAACCAGCCACGTGGGCCAGATTGTTGGATGGGTAGACATAGGTCAGTACGCCGACGTCGTAGCGCACGTCCTGGCCGAACTGGCCGCGTTTGCCTGCATACAAATCGAGTTCGGTGTTGCCGCCGCCGCCAGCATCCTTGGCCCATGTGATTGTCGACAGCCATGCCCCCGCATACAGGCCGGTTCGGTTGTGAACATAGTCTGCGCCTCCCTGGGCAGCGCTCTTGAGACGGCTTTGCGAGATGCCGCGGAAACGGTAGTCGGACACGAGGGCGGCATTCATGCTGACGGCCTTGTCCGGTTTTGCTTCGTCAACTATGGTGGCAACGAGCGCCTCATCGGCCTTGGCAGCATTGCCTGCGAACAGTGTCAATAAGGCGGCTACGTAGATCTTGGTTTTCATGACTGCAATCTTTCAGGTAGTGGTGAAATAAGGTTTTGACGGGGGATCAATTCGATGGTCCAGTGTTCAAAGACGTCGTGATACAGCTCGGCCATACCGATGGCGTTTCCCGATCCTGAATCAATGACGGTCTTGCAACGCGTGGCCGACATGACTTCGGACGCATGACCCCGTACGCAGGCAAGTTGGGCTGCGCTTGGTTCAGCATCGCCACAGACCACTGCGAACAGCACATGCAGGCCAGGATTGAACATGCGCGTTGAATTGAGACGCGCAACGAGCTGGTCGCGCTGCAAGCAGCGTGCGCGCGCGGCGGCGAGCGCGGCAACGATGGCGCTGCTGTCGCAACTGCATGGCCCGGCGACGGCAATGATCATGGCGCCGTGCACCATGGCTGATTGGGTGATCCTGGGCAGGCGATTGCAGCGGCAGTAATCGAGCGCGAATTCATGAAATAGCCTGTGGGTAGATGAACTGCCTGCAGGTTATCGAATAGGAGGTAAAAACTTTCTAAAGAGTTTGGTCGTTTGCATAAACGCGCTATATAAACCCAGTCCAGGCAGTTCAGAAAACCGGTGCAGCGTCAGTCGCTGAGCTGAATCCGCGCTGAACATGCCCACATGCGCTCATCTCGGCTGAGTATTTCCGGCTCTCATATGCCGGCGTCGCAGACGCAAGGGATAACGTCGCATTTCGTGCGCGTTGGGTAGCGATAGCGGAACTGGTGAGCCTGGATACACGGACAATCTTGCCCTGCGCTACGGATTGCGGCCGCCGCGCGCACGGCTGAGGCGTGGCGCCGAGCGTTCGACTTCTGCCGCGAGGGCAGTACCGTCGATGTGCTGCACCATCACCCGCAGTGCAATACCAGGCTGATTCGGCTCCGCTTCGCGCTTTGGTCGGCCAACGGGCTGGTGACAGAGCGCGCGCTAGCGTGGTCTTGAAGAGATGGTGCGGCATAGGGGTAGCCGCACGAAGAATATTGAGCCCGCGCCGTGCTGGCGCAGGCTCCATCGTTGCCGTCAGGATAGAATGCAAACATTGCCGAACGATAGATCGCGCAGGATCACGCTCGCTGCAACGTTACCGGTTTCTTACCTCGTCATGAAAATGAGCGGCTTTTGCGCTGGTCTGCTTGATCACTTCATCTGCCCGCTGCGTTTCGGGCCAGAGAATCAACAGGTAGGATTCGATCGCTGGATCGCAAAAGCCGCCGACTTGTTTCGATTCGCCATAGCCTTTCGCGCAAAACCGCACTCTGTATTCGCCCGTGGTCAAAGGAAGCGGATAGGCACAGTCGCCATCACAGCCTGTCAGCGCTACAGGAAGATGTTCAAACCTGCACGAGGCTTCAACAATTTCGTCCCAGGAAGCATCGACCGGGGGGGCGACGTCGTGCACCTCGACGGTGAAAGGTACTCGTCCGCCCCAGCAACCGAGGCCCAGAAATAGCCCGCCCGGTACCGCTGCGCCGCATAAGCCGTTCGTCTGTCCTTTGAAGGCGTCTACCGATAATTCCCCCTCTCGGTAGTTCAGCGACGTGAGATACACTTGACTGTAACTGGTCTTTACCGCTTCGCTCATGGTAAACAGCTGTGTCATGTATTCCCCTTTGAGTGAGCATGGTTCAATGTAAGCGACGGCGCAGGCCGTCGGGATATGCAACGGCGGCCACAAACTATCCGTGGCCGTGTTTTTGCGTTCGATTAAATTGCTGGACCGCGTGGATCAAAAGGCGGGTCAACAGGGAAACTGTCGTCTGTAAATTTTCCGCTAAACATCGTTGTTGTGAACGAGAATTTCTGCGAGGGCGCTCTGATCGTGACTGGGAGAATCATCGAACCGACGATCGCGGGTTCGTTAATGGCAATGAAAACACCGCTCGAACTCTGATAGGAGCCAAGCACCATGAGGCCAACCGGAAGATTCTTAAAGTACAGGCGGAATGGACCGGCTAACGGGCCCGGTGCATTATTGGTGATGGTGAAATTATATTTTTGATCCTGGCCTTCCGAGTAAAGGTAGTTCCTGGTGATCGTAAACGAGCTGGTGACATCCTTTGGTCCTGGCGGTGGTGGCGGTGGTGGTGGCGGCGTCCCGGTGATATTGCCCAGATAAACCCAAAAATTTTCATTGTCGTCCACGCGCTCGTCATTGAAGAACGTGAGCATTTGTCCGCCACCGGAGCGGTTATCGGTGGTAGGGATCAAGTTGACGGTGTATTTGTGCTCTTCGGTTGCAACGGAACGGGCGCCCTCCAATGCAGCTGCAGGTGGGTATTCGTCGCAATCGCACAGCTTGCGGTCGCTACAGGTCGGCGGCATCGCGACCGGCCATTGTTTGTCGCATCGAAGACCTGCCGTGTAGCGATTGGCATTCTGCGTTGTTTCGTTGAATGTTCGCGTCAAGGGCATATAGCCGGGGGCGCTCGAGGCGACCGAGCGCATGCCATCTGCCAAACGGAACTTTCCTGGAATTTCAGGGAAGTTGGAAAATGCATCGGCGATCAGCTTGCGTGCCTGAGGAGCACTTCCGCTCGGGTCCTGGAAGCGCCAAATAGCCGATGCGCCCGGGAACACGCAGCCCTCTGACGTGGATTTGATCACGCCTTTATCACAGCGCAAATCCCAATTGCCGGTGAGAGGTTGCATGACATTGGTCGCACCCGACCATGCATACACCGGCACGCTGCCATCAGTCGTATAGAACAACTTGACGTACATTGTGGTGCTGACCTTTTTGACAGTGGTCGTATCCCAAGTGATGGGAAACGAAAATGATTTCGTCATCTGCCCATTGGCACTGAGCGTGATCATCGGGATTTGCGCATCCGGCCCGCATGCCACGTCCGTTTCCTGTCCAACGCAATCGAGGCGGGGCTTGATTTTCAGCGTTGGAACCGGCAGTTTCAGCGCTGGCTGCAGATCAGTGTAGGAGTACCGCAGCGTCAGCGTTGCCTGTTTCTTCAAGCCCACGCTGCCACCGTAGACCGACCAATACGTTTCGACCTTCATCTCGCCCGCGTTATGGATCAGATCGCCTTCTGCATTCTTCACGTCCACGCTGGCCGTGTTCTTGTCCCGGACGCACAGTACGTGCCGGTTAATCAGTGCATTCGGGTTTGGCGTGAAATCAGCTTGGTAGAAATCCGCGTCGCCGGTGCACCCAGTCGTTGCAATGGTGGGAGGGACTGCAGGGTCAATTGCAAGCGTGGAACTGCTTGACGTGGCGAGCAGGCGGCTTTCGGCGGCGGGCGCTGGAAGCGTTTTATCGTCGCCGCTGCCGTTGCCGCAGCCGCCCAACAATACGCTTAGTGCAAAACAACTTGCTACTCCGGCGGTCCTGCGTAACCGGGCTGATCTCTTGAGCATGAACATTCCTTAATTTTCCGTGGATGCGCAAGTTATAATTAAAAAACAATGTTGTCAACTTTAAAAAACTTTTGTGAACAGCTACAACTGCTTTTAGTTAATTATTGTTTAATCAATGCTATTTAAGATATAATTTTGTTCAAAAAATAATTCGTCGCTGCCTTTTCTAGCGTCTTGAACACCTTGGCGCGCGAGAAGCAAAGCTGCATCGACGTCACCATACATAGCGCGAGGCAAACAATGAAGATCACCATCATCGGTACTGGCTACGTAGGCCTGGTTGCGGGCGCGTGCTTCGCCGACGTCGGCAATACCATTCTTTGCCTCGACGTCGACGCAGCGCGCATCGAGCTTCTGAAAAACGGCACCATCCCTATTCACGAGCCCGGTCTTGACCAACTGGTCGTGCGCAATGCCAACGCCGGCCGCCTAACCTTCACCACCAGCTACGACGACGCCATCACCCATGCCGAGGTGATTTTCCTGGCTGTCGGTACGCCATCGCTGGAAGACGGCCGCGCCGACCTGACCCAGATCCTCGCGGTCGCGCGCTCGATCGGCGAGCGCATCGTCCGACCTGTCGTCATCGTCGACAAGTCGACCGTCCCGGTGGGCAGCGCCGATAAAATCAGCGCCGTGGTGGCCGCCGAATTGGCGCGCCGCCAGGTCGACGTCACGTACGCCATTTGCAGCAACCCCGAGTTTCTCAAGGAAGGCGCCGCCATTGACGACTTCATGAAGCCGGCCCGCATCGTCGTTGGCAGCGAAGATCCCGCCACCATCAAGCTGATGCGCCAGTTGTACGCGCCGTTCAATCGCAACCATGAAAAAATGGTCATGATGAATGTGCGCAGCGCGGAACTGACCAAGTACGCCGCCAATGCCATGCTTGCTACGCGCATCAGCTTCATGAATGAGCTGGCCGGTCTAGCCGAGCAGCTTGGCGCGGACATTGAATCGGTGCGCCAGGGCATTGGCTCGGATCCCCGCATCGGGCCGGATTTCCTGTACGCGGGCACGGGCTACGGCGGTTCGTGTTTCCCTAAAGATATTGCAGCCCTCGTCAATACGGCTGCCGAATACGATCAGCAGTTGCGCATATTGAGCGCAACCGAAGCGGTCAACAACCAGCAAAAGACGGTCCTGTATAAAAAGCTGGTCCGTTTTTTTGGCGGCGCAGACAATTTGGAAGGCAAGACAATCGCCTTGTGGGGCTTGTCGTTCAAGCCCAATACCGACGACATGCGGGAAGCTTCCAGCCTGACCCTGATTCGCTCGCTGTTCCATGCGGGCGCGAACGTCGTCGCCTACGACCCCGTCGCCAATGCCGAGGCACTGCGCATCTTGCAAGCCGAGTACGGCGACGAGCGCTGCGCGAAGTCGCTGCGGATCGTCACGAGCGCAATGCACGCCGCGGCCGATGCCGATGTGCTGGTGTTAATGACGGAGTGGAAAGAGTTTCGCTCGCCCGATTTTGCGCAGTTGGCAAAAACCCTGCGTCACCTGGCAATTTTTGACGGGCGCAATATCTACGATCCCGACCAGGTTGCCTCGGCAGGGCTGCGTTACGAAGGCATCGGAAGGATTCGCGCCGGAAACGCGGCCTGACGTGTTTTGCCGGGCACGGCAGTAGGTGCCCGGCAACACCAGCGCTGCCGCAAGTGTTTATTGCAGCGCGAGTTTGAGTTTGCTGGCGGTCACATCCAGCGTCAGGCTGGCGATGCGGTTCTCTTGTGCATCGACCGCAAAGGCCAGGCGCGCCTGATCCAGATCCGAAATGAGCTTCAGGCGCAGCCGCTGCGCGCCGATCGCCTGCTTGCTCTGGGCCAGTTCGAGCTGCATTTTTTCCAGCGTCAATTGTTCCTCCAGCCCGGCCAATTCCTCTTGCGCCGCCACCTGCCGCGAGGCGGTTTCTCCGCCGACCATGGTTTGCCGCAAACGCATCTGTTCGGTCGCGGCCACTTCCTGCTGCAGGTAGCTGGCCGAGCGAAAGCCGTCGAACAAGGTCCAGGTCAGGCGCACGCCGACGGCGGACTGCTCGCGTTTAAAACCGCTGCGCGCGTCGCCGAAGCCTTCATTGCTGTAGCCATGGTTCGACAGGGAGTAGTACAGGTCGACCACCGGCGCATAGCTGGCGCGCGCCAGCGCGATGCGCTGCCTGGCGGCCTGCGTGCTCGCTTCCGCCTTGACCGCGTCAGGGTTGCCGCCCACGCCGAACCTGCTGTACAGCGCAGTCATATCGGGCATGCGCAAGTTCAGTTCGGGCGCGGCAAGTTCAGCATCCGGCGCGGCGCATTCGGTGTTCAGCGCGCTGCAATACTTGCGCTGCGCTTCACGCAAGGCGCGCGCGGCGGCCTTCAGGTCGATCTGGCCCGACTTGAGCCGGATGTCCGCTTCCTTCGCGTCCAGCACCGACGCGTTGCCGGCGGCCAGGCGCTGCTGCAGCTGCGCCGCTTCCAGCGTGGCCATCTCCACAGCGCGCGCGGCCTGGCGCTGCACCAGCGCCGCCTTCATCCACGCCGCGCAGGCGGCGGCGGCGTCGGCCATGACCTTTTTCGTTTCCAGCGCATATTGGGCCTGCGCCGCGCGGGCCAGCTGGCGCGCCTCTTCCAGACGGGCGCGGTCGGCGCCGCCCTTGTACAGGTTGTAAGCCACTTCCACCCCAAGACGCCCCTGGTAGCGGGGCGGATTGGCGGCCACGTCCACGCTGACCGGTTGCCCGCCAATGTTGGTGGAGGCGGTCACGCCCGAAAACGGGTCATAGCGGTGCACGTGCTCGACCGCAGACGTGAGGGCCACGGTCGGCTTGAAGTTGGCCGCCATTTCGCCCACGCGGCCATCGGCGGCGCGGATCTTTTCGCGCTCGATGGCCAGTTCGGTACGGTTGGCAACTGCTTGCTGCAGCGCCTGCTCAAAGCTGGCCGGCGGGGCGCTGCCGGCCATTGCCGCGCCGGTCGCGGTAGACAGGAATGCGGCGCCCAGGCCGCCCAGCAGCTTATTCATAACGCAGCGCGTCCACAGGGCGCAGGCGGGCGGCGCGGCGCGCGGGAAAGTAGCCCGACAGCAGTCCGACCGCCATCGACACCAGCAAGGCCAGCACGATCGTGGCCGGTTCGGGCGCCAGCGGAAAACCGGTTAGCCACGACAGGACCACGCTGACCACGCCGCCAAAGACCAGCCCGATCAGGCCGCCGATGGTGCTGATGATGACCGATTCGAGCAAGAACTGCAGCAAGATCAAGTGCTGGGACGCGCCGATTGCCTTGCGCAAGCCAATTTCCCTGGTGCGTTCAAGCACTGAGGTTGCCACGATGTTCATGATGCCCATTCCTCCTACTAATAATGAAATCGCTGCGGCCAGCACGCCGATCAAGGACACGCCCCGCAAAATCTGGTTTGCCGTATCGATATACCTGGCCATGGTGTCGGAGTGGTAGCGGAAGCGCTCGCCATGGCGCCGGGTCAGCAAGTCGGTCATCTGCTGGGCGGCCAGCGGCGCTTGTTCAAAGCTTTGCGCCTCGGCCTGGATGGCGTGGATATCGTGGTTGCCCATCTGGGCTTGCAGCGTGGTGTAGGGCAGCAAGATGCGGTTGTTTGCATCCTGGCCGGCCGAACCTATGCTGGCAAGAAAGTCGCGGCTCTTCGCTTCCAGCAAGCCCACGACCACGTACTTGGCGTCGTTGATGCGAAATTCCTTACCGATGACGTCGATGCTGCCGCCGAACAAATCATTGGCCACGGTCTGGCCGATAATCGCCACCTTGCGCCGCTGGCGCACGTCGTCGCTGCGAATGCCAATGCCCGCCGACAAGCCGTCGTTATTAATGTCCAGGTAAGCCACATCCATGCCGCTGACCTTGCCGTTGCTGTACTGGCTGCCGCTGTGGATGTACAGCGCGCCGCTGCCGTAGACGATGGGCGAGGTGCGCGCAATGGTGGCGAAGCCGGCGTCGCGGATGCTTTGCAGGTCGAGTTCGTCAATGCCGCTGCCGCGCCGGCTGGCGCGGTACGGGCCTTTGTCGTCGTCCAGGCGCTTGACCCAGACCGATTTCAAACCAAAGGTTTCGAGCTCCTTGAACACTAGGTAGTGGCCGCCCTTGCCGATCGAGCCGACGGCAATCACCGATGCGATGCCGATCGCGATGCCCAGCACGCTCAGATAGGTGCGCAGCTGGTTGTCGCCCAGCGCGTGCAATGCCTGGTCGAGCACGTTGACCAGCTCGCGCCAGCGCCGCCGCAGCGTCATTGCAGGGCCTCGCGCGGCGCGCGCTCGAGCTGGCCGTCGCGCAGGCGAATGATGCGCTTGGCGTAGGCGGCCACTTCGTTTTCGTGGGTGACCATCACAATGGTGATGCCGCTCTCGTTCAAGGTGCGGAAAATCTGCATGATTTCGACCCCGGCGGCCGAATCCAGGCTGCCGGTGGGCTCATCGGCGATCAGCACGTCCGGTTGGTTGATCAGCGCGCGGGCAATGGCCACGCGCTGCTGCTGGCCGCCCGACAACTGGGCCGGCGTGTGGTCGGCGCGTTCGGCCAGGCCGACTTGGGCCAGCAGGGCGCTGGCGCGGCTGCGGCGCGTGGCGCTGTCGACGTCGGCATACACCAGCGGCAATTCAACGTTGCGCTGGGCGCTGATGCGCGGTATCAGGTTAAATTGCTGGAACACAAAGCCGAGCCGCTGGTTGCGGATCGTGCACAGTTCTTCCTCGCTGCTGACGGTGAGCGACTGGCCGTCCAGCGTATATTCGCCCGCGTCCAGAAAATCGAGGCAGCCGATGATGTTGAGCAGGGTCGACTTGCCCGAGCCCGACGGCCCCATGATGGCGACAAAGTCGCCGCGCGCGATCTCCAGCGACACGCCCTTGAGCACTTCAATGGCCACTTCGCCCACTTGATAGCGCTTGCGCGCGCCCGATAGATGGATCATGTCGTCGCGGGGCCCGCCGGCGCAACCGTCACCTTGTCATGTTCCTTCAGTACTTTTCCGTCGGGAACAATAATCACTTGGCCGGCGCGCACGCCGCTCTTGACTTCCACCAGTTTCAATTCGGCGCTGCCCAGCGTGACGGTCAGCAAGTGCACGGCGCCGTTTTCGATCACCGCCACCGACGACTTGCCCTGGCTGGTCAGCACGGCCGCGGCCGGCACCACCAGCACGTTGCTCGCTGTAAAAGTTGGAATCCTGACGTCGACCTGCTGGCCGAGCGTGAGCGGTGGGGCGTCGGCCGTCAGCGGAATGCGCACCGCCAGCGTGTTGGAGGAAACGTCTTTCTTGGTCGCGGCGGCAATCCAGGTGATTTTGCCGGGCCATTCCTTGCCGGGCATGGCTTCGCTGCTGAGCGTGACCGCCTTGCCCAGGCTGACGGCGCCCGCGTCGCCCGAGTCGACCTTCACTTCGATATCGCGCGTGGCGTTGCCAGAAAGCTTCATGAGCATGTCGCCCTGGTTGACCCAGGCCCCGGGCGTGGCCGCCAGCGCCGTGACCGAGGCGGCCAGCGGCGCCTTGACGGTAAAGCGTTCCAGTTCGATTTCCTGGCGCCGCACGTCAAAGCCGATGGCGTCGGCGTTGCGCACGCTTTCCTGCCACTTGAGGCGGGCGTCGGCCACGGTTTTATGCGACTCGCCGCCCAGCTTGTAAATTTGTTCCAGCGCGTCCCAGTCGTGCCGGGCCGCTTCGGCCACGCGGCGGGCGGCAGCGAGCGCGCTGCGCCGTTCGTCGATGCGGCTTAACAGGTCGCGCGCGTCGAGCGTGAGCAAGGTCTGGCCGGGCTTGCTGAGCGAGCCTTCCTTGACGTTGACGCCCGTGACCCGACCCGAAACCGGGCTGAACAGCGACACTTCGTCGCTGGCGATCAGATTGCCGCTGACCGTGATAAACGATTGTATGTTTCCCCGTACCACAGTGGCGGTGCGGACCGGCGTGGCCGGATGCAGCCAGTCGGCGCGCGCCAGGCCAAATGCAGCGGCGGCGACAACCACGCCCAGGCCCAGTGCCCACGCCCAGAATCTGGATCTGAAGGATTTTCCACGAGTCGTCATGATGGTTCCAGGTGCCTGCGTTATCAGATGTTGAAAGTTTGCTTTTATGACAAGCGACCCGCATTATGCCCTGTGCGTGGCATGAGAACAAGCAATTCTTGACGCCCAAAATGTGTACGAAATAGTAAGGTTATTTATTCTGATACGTAAATTTTCATTCTATAATTGCAAAAATACAAGAGTGCCGCCGGCGTCGGCTGCAATCACTTTTTTCGGAACAATCAATGACTGAAGCGAGCAAGTGCAATGGCTGAAAAATCGAGTCTGTCGGACGCCAAGCGCTTATTACTGAGCAAATGGGCCAAGGGCAGGGCCAGCCAGCAAACCATTTTCCGCAGCACGGACACGGGTCCCAGGCCCCTGTCGCACGCCCAGCAACGCTTGTGGTTTCTTGACCAGGTCGATCCAGGCAGCGCGCTCTACAACGTGCCGGCGGCGGTCACCCTCAGCGGTCGCCTCGACCAGGCCGCTCTCACGCTGACATTCAAAGAAATCTTCCGCCGCCATGCGGTGTTGCGCACGCGCTTTGTCAACCTCGACGGCGTGCCGGCCCAGCTGGTCGAGCCGCATCTGACGCTGGCCTTGCCCGTCACCGACCTGAGCGGCCACGCGCCCGAGCACCGGCTGGCGCTGGCCAAGGAACTGGCGCATGCCGAAGCGCAGCTGCCGTTCGACCTGACGGCGGGCCCGCCGATGCGCGCCAGTTTGCTCAAGTTGGGCGAGCAAGAACATGTGGTCCTGTTCACGCTGCACCATATCGTGTCCGACGGCTGGTCGCTGGGCGTGCTGGTCAAGGAAGTGGCGTCGCTGTACACCGCCTTTAGCCAGGAACTGCCGTCAAGCTTGCCGGAACTGCCCATCCAGTATGCCGATTATGCGCAGTGGCAGCGGCAATGGCTGGCCGGCGGCGTGTGCGCCCAGCAGCTCAGTTACTGGGTCGAGCAATTGCGCGACGCCCCCGCGTCGCTCGCCTTGCCGACCGACCGCCCGCGCCCGCGGGTGCAAAGCTACAACGGGGCGCGCTGTCACTTTGCCGTGTCCGCGCCGGTCACCGAAGGCTTGCACGGCCTGGCGCGCGATGCCGGCGCCACCATGTTCATGCTGGTGGCCGCCACCTTGAATGTTTTGCTGGCGCGCTATTGCGGGCAGGACGACATCTGCATCGGCACGCCGAGCGCGAACCGGCGCATGGCCGAAATCGAACCGCTGATCGGCTTTTTCGTCAATACGCTGGTGCTGCGCACGCGCGTGGGCAAGCAAAGCTTTGCGCAATTGCTGCAACAGGTGCGCGCCAGCGCGCTGGGTGCGCTGTCGAACCAGGACATCCCGTTCGAGTACCTGGTCGAAGTGCTGCGGCCCGAGCGCGAGCAGAGCCAGTCGCCGCTGTTCCAGGTGATGTTCGCCATGCAGAACACGCCTATTGGCGTGCTGGGAAGCCAGGACTTGCTGATCAAGCCGCTCGACATCGCCCCCGAGCACGCCCGTTTCGACTTCGCCGTCGACGCCTACGAGAGCGAAGGGCGACTGTGCGGCTTTTTCGAGTACAACACCGACCTGTTCGACGCCGTCACCATCGAGCGCATGGCCGCCGCGCTGGTGCGCCTGCTGGGCGCCGTGCAGGCCAACCCGCAGGTCTGCGTTAGCGAGCTACCCTTGCTGGGCGAGGACGAGCGGCGCCATTTGCTGGTCGAACTGAACCGCACGGACGAAGCGCACCCGGCCGGCGCCAGCATCATTGCCCTGTTCGAGGAGCAGGCGCGCACGCAAGGCGAACGAGCGGCGCTCTACTGCGACGGGGCGCGCATGAGCTACGCCGAACTCAACGCCAGCGCGAACCGCCTGGCCTGGTATCTGATCGGGCAGGGCGTGGGTCCCGAAGCGCTGGTGGGCGTGTGCGTTGAACGCTCGCCGGACATGATCGTTGCCATGCTGGCGATCTGGAAAGCGGGCGCGGCCTACTTGCCGCTGGACCCGTCCTATCCGGCCGAGCGGCTGGCGTATATGGTGGCCGACGCCAAACCGGTGCTGGTGCTCACGCAGCAACACCTGCAGCAGCACCTGCAGCAACACCTGCAGCAACACCTGCAGCAGCACCTGGTCAAGCTTGCCCAATGCGGCAACTGCCCCGTGTTTTGCGTGGACGACGCACCCGGCCTGGGCGATTTGTCCGTCCACAACCCGGCGCCACGCGCCTGTGGGGCAAGCCTGGCGTATGTCATCTACACGTCCGGCTCCACCGGCAAGCCGAAAGGCGTGCTCATTTCGGTGGACGCCATCACGCGCCAGACGCTCGCTTCGGCCACGCGCTACGGGATTGGCCCCACCGACGTGGCCCTGCAGTTCGCCTCGACCAATTTTGATGCCTCGATCGAACAAGTCTGTTCGGCGCTGACAATGGGCGCCGCGCTGGTCTTGCGCGCAGCGCAGCTGTGGACGCCCGAG
Organism: Massilia sp. TSP1-1-2; assembly: GCF_049896185.1. Classification (NCBI taxonomy): domain Bacteria; kingdom Pseudomonadati; phylum Pseudomonadota; class Betaproteobacteria; order Burkholderiales; family Oxalobacteraceae; genus Massilia; species Massilia sp. TSP1-1-2. The sequence goes on along the minus strand of NZ_JAFCTU010000017.1, from coordinate 59,460 downwards.
CAGTTGTGGGAGGAAATCGCGCGCCACCAGATGACGGTGGTGAACCTGCCGGCCGCCATGTGGGGCGCGCTGGCCGAAGGCGGCCCCGCGCTGGCCGCCTGCGCCAGCGTGCGCCTCTTGATCGTGGGCGGCGACGCGCTGCTGCCCGAAGCGGTGGCGCGCCTTGGCCTGTCGTGCGCGGTGATGAACGCCTACGGCCCGACCGAAACGACGATCACCGCCAGCACCTATCTGGTCGCCCACCCGCAACGCTGGCAGCCGACCGCCACCCAGTACCTGCCGATCGGCCGGCCGGTGGCCAACATGCAGTTCTACATCCTCGACAAGTACCTCAATCCGGTGCCGCAGGGTAGTTGCGGCGAGCTGTATATCGCCGGCGTCGGCCTGGCGCGCGGTTACCTGGGCCAGCCGGGCCTGAGCGCCGAAAAATTCCTGCCCAATCCGTTTGGCGCTGCGGGCGAACGCATGTACGCCTCGGGCGACCTGGTGCGCTATCTGCAGGACGGCAACATCGAATACCTGGCCCGGGTCGATCACCAAGTCAAGCTGCGCGGCTTTCGCATCGAGCTGGGCGAAATCGAAGCTGCCCTGTGCAGCCACCCGGGCGTGCGCGAAGCGGTGGTGGTCGCGCGCGGCGAGGCCGGCGCCGAGCGGCGCCTGGTGGCCTACGTGGTGGCGGCCAGCCGGCCGGACGCCGCCGACGGCGAGCAGGTCGCGTTCTGGCGCCAGACCTTTGATGAAATCAATGCCGCCCCCGAGCAGGCGGACGACCCGGCCTTTAATATTCTCGGCTGGGACAGCAGCTACGACCGATTGCCGATCGCGTCGGAACAGATGGCCGAGTGGGTGCAGCAGACGTGCGCGCGGATCGCCGCCCTGCAACCGCGCCGCGTGCTGGAAGTGGGCTGCGGCACGGGCTTGCTGCTGCACCGCATCGCGCCGCTGTGCCAGACGTACTGCGGCACCGATTTGTCGGCCAGCGTGTTGACCGAACTGCGCAAGCACGTCGGTCCCGCCACCTTCCCCAACTGCGACGTGACGCTTCTGCAGCGCCCGGCGCACGAACTGGCCGACGTGCTGCACGCTCGCCTTGACACGGTGGTGATCAATTCCGTGGTCCAGTATTTTCCTAGCGCCGAGTATCTCGGCAGCGTGCTGGCCCAGGTGATCGATGGCTTGCCCGATGGCGGCAAGGTGCTGGTTGGCGACGTGCGCCATTTCGGCCTGCTCGAAGCGTTCCGCTGCTCCGTCGCGCGCTATCAGGCCGCTCCAGGCACGTCGATCGAAGCCTTGCGCGCCGTGGTGGCGCGCGCGCTCGAAAGTGAAACCGAACTGCTGCTTCATCCCGGCTACTTTTTAGATCTGCAGCGGCGCACGGCGCGCATTGCCCAGGTCGAGATTCTGCCCAAGCTGTCGCGCCGGGACAATGAATTGAGCAAGTACCGCTACGACGTGATCCTGACTGTGGGACCTGTCGCGCCGGCCCCGGCGCTGTCGTGGCGCGACTGGAGCGCGCTGGAAGGCGGCGTGGCCGCGCTGGCGCGCCTGCTGGAAGAAGGCGTCGACTGCGTGGCATTGCGGCACGTCCCGCATGGCTTGATCGAAGCGGACGTGCTGGCCTGGCATGAACTGGGCCGGATGGACGCGCACGCCAGTGCCGCCGACCTGGAACAGGCCGTGCGCAGCCAGGGCGGGACCGCAGTCAATCTGTGCGATCTGGTGGAGTTGGCCGAGCGCCATGGTTACCAGGCCCAGCCATCTATGGCGACAGACCGTGTCGACACGTGCCATATGGTGTTGTCGCGCGCGCCGCTGCAGGTCGACTGGGCGGCGCTCGCGGGCGCGCGCGCGCAGGCGGGGCAACCGCTGGCCAACCGGCCCGCGCTGGTGCAAGCGCACCACGCGCTGCGCGAAGACTTGCTGGCCAGCATGGCGCTGACCCTGCCCGACTACATGATCCCGCGCCAGATGGTCATGCTCGAGCGCTTGCCGCTCACGCCCAGCGGCAAGCTCGATCGCAAGGCTTTGCCCACGCCGGACATGGCGCGCAGCGGCGAGCGCTTTGTCGCTCCCGTCACGCCGACCGAACAGGCCTTGGCGGCGATCTGGGTCAAGCTGCTCGCGGTCGACCGGATCGGCGCCCAGGACAACTTTTTTGCTTTGGGCGGGCATTCGCTGCTGTCCATCAGTTTGTTCCACATGATCAAACAGGCATTTGGCGTGGCGCTGCCGCTGGCGACCATTTTCTCGGCGCCGACGGTGGCCGCGCTGGCCGCGCAGATTGACCAGGGCCGGGGGCGCCAGTCGCTGCTGGTGCCTTTGCGCACCGGCGGCGCCGGCGTGCCCCTGTTCTTCTTGCACCCCATTGGCGGCCAGGTATTTTTCTATCAAAAGCTGGCCGAGGCGCTCGCACCAGGCTTTCCCGTGTACGCCATCCAGTCGCCTGAAGCTGCCGGCCACGACGCCGGCCACGCGCAGGCGCACGAGATGATCGCGGCCTATTGCGCCGCCGTGCGCGCATGCCAGCCGGAGGGACCGTACCGGCTGGCCGGCTGGTCGTCAGGCGGGGCGATTGCGTGCGCGCTGGCCGCCGCACTCGAGGCGCAAGGGCAGACTGTGGCCTACCTGGGCTTGATCGACGCGCGCCCGCGCGCCGCACTGGTCGATCCGCAGCAGGTGCTGGCCGAAGCGGCGCTGGCTTTGCTCGGCAGCCTGCGCGGCGCGCGCCTCGGTCCGGATCAACTGGCCGAGCTCGAAGCCATGCTGGTGCAGCGCCAACTAGGGCTGGCTGCCCTGCTTACAGGGCAGCATGACGCATTCCTGCAGCAACTGCTCACCCGCCTGAGCGGCCAGGCCATGGACGGCGCCACGCTGGCCTACCTGAAAACGCAGCTGCGCGTGACCGGGCACCATCTGGGTCTGCTGGCAGGACTGGCCGGGCAACAGCAGGTGGCGCCGCACGTGCTGTGGGCGCGTGGGTCGCTGTCGGCCGAGCAGTCGGAGCTGGCGCTGTACCGGCACTGGCCGGCGGCGCTGCAGGCCGTGGTCGAGGGCGACCATTACAGCATGCTGGCAAGCCCGCACGTGGCTGGCCTTGCGCACCAGCTCGGCGCCCAACTACCGCTGTGATGTTAACCGGCCAGGCTGCTCTGGTGCAGGCGCCCGGCGCCACGCATGCTCCCCAGCGCGGCCAGGTTCCGGCAGGCGAAGGTGGGGTGGGGCGCGCCCACCGCCAGCGCGGCGATATAGCCGGCTGCTGGCTCGAAGCCGTGCAGCGTCCACGCGGCCAGTGCCGGCGCCGGCGCCGCATGCCAGTGCAATTGCGCCGGCGCGCCCGCCACCAGGGTCACGTCGAAATTGTCGAGCGGGTGCGACAGGCCGGTGCCAAGCGCCTTGACGGCGGCTTCCTTGCGCGTCCAGCAGCGAAAAAAAGCGTCTTGCTGTTCGCCGGAGGGGAGCGCTGCGAGCGTGGCGCTTTCACGTTTTGAGAAAAACCGCGCCGAGATGTCGAGCATGTCCGGCAGTGCGCGGCTGCGTTCGACATCGACGCCGAGCAGTTCGTGGCGTTCGCTGACGGCGTAGACGATCATCTCGTCGCTATGGGACAGGTTGAAGTGCGGTGCGCGCGGATGGCGCAGCGCACACAGGGCCGGCCGGCCCTGGGGGCCATAGCGAAACTGCAGCGCAGCGGCAGGCAGGCCGAGATAGTGGCCCAGCAAGCGGCGCAGCAGGCCGCGTGCGGTCACGTAACGCACTTTGTCGACGGCGAAACGATAAGCGCCTGCGCGCGCCAGTTCATCCGGGGCCAGGCTGGCCTGCAGGGAGGCCAACTCGCTTGAGAAATCGCCTACGTTGGCGCACCACAGCTGCACCTCATGTTGCGCGAAGCCGGGCTCCGGCAGGGGGCAAGGTGCTACGGAAGGCTTTTCCATCAGGGCCAGTGCGGTTATTGAGAGGCGGTTTGCGCGTGCTACAGCTCTGCCATCTCGGCCAGCTCGGCCAAATCTTCCAACTCGGCCTTCACGCACGCGAGCACCGCCTCGCGTTCTGAATTGATGAAGAAATGGTCGCCCTCGAACCATTGAACCCGGAACGCGGCGCTGGTTTCTTTTTGCCAATACTGCACGTTTTCCGGCACGATATGGTCGTCGCGCTTGCCGGCAAAGACGGTCAACGGCATGCTCAGAGGCTTGCCATCCTGGTAGACGTATTGTTCAACCAGCGCAAAGTCGGCCCGAATCGACGGAGCGAGCAGCGCCATCAGTTCGCGGTTGTCCAATACTTCCTCGGGCGTTCCTTTGTATTCGCGCAGCGCGGCAATCAATTGCGCATCGGGCATGGCGTGCAAGTTTTTTGGCGGTGCGCGATGGCGCGGTGCTTCGGCGCCGGACACGATCACGCGCAGCGGCAGCGGCAAGGCGCGCGCCATCCGATGGCGCGCCAGTTCAAAGGCGATCAAGCCACCCAGGCTATGCCCGAAAAACACGCAGGGCAGCGGCGGCTGGCCGGCCATGGCGGCGCTCAGCTGGTCGAGGAGCGCTGGCATGGAAGTGCAGGGCGTTTCGCTGAACCGGATGCCACGACCCGGCAGTTGAATGGCGCACACTTCCACGTCGGGCGGCAACAGCGCTTGCCACGGCTGGAAAACAGCGGCGCTGCCGCCCGCGTAGGCAAAACAGTAGAGCCGCAGGCGCGGTTGGCAAAAAGGATGGGGGCGGCTGATCAGCCAGCGGCTAGTGGGTTGCATGGGCAAGGTCCAATGGGGCCCGCCGGCGTTGCCAGCCGGGCTGCTGTCGCAGGAAAATGTTCTTATTGCTGCGCGGCGAGCATTTGCTGGCGCAGGGAGAGGGGACGCATATCGGTCCAGACTTCGTTGATGTAGTCCAGGCAATCCTGCTTTTCGCCTTGCTTGCCGACCGCGCGCCAACCGGCGGGAACGTCTTTGTCCACCGGCCAGATTGAATATTGCTCTTCGTGATTGATGACGACTTCAAACAATGGTGCGGCCGGCTCGTTCGCGCTAGACATCTGACACTCCTGGAAAAGACGGTAAAAAAATTATCACATTTGCAATTATGGCTGTTTCCCCAATTTTTGGCAACATTATTTTTATGTTAAAGCATGCGGTTTTTGATGCCGGCAAAGGCGTTTCCCCTGGGCGCCCAGACGTTTCTTTCACAAAAAAATAATGTTGCCAAAAAAATGAGAAGAAGCGATAATTGCCTATGTGATAATTTTTCATCATGCCATCCAGGATTCCATCAGTGAACTGCCATGTCCCAGCCCCTGATGCGCGCTCCCAGCCTGTTTGAGTCCTACAGTTCGCCACCTCAATCTTCCCCTTGTTTGTTCAGGTCCCGCGGGCCCGGGGGCGAAGGTATTTCTTGTCTTAGGATAGTTGATGACGCTTGTTGATCTCCTCGAAAACACCGCAATGCATGCTGCCGACAAGTGTGTCATACACGTGTCGCGCGATGGCAGTGAAAGCAGGCAGACGTATGCCCAACTCCATGAGCGCGCCAAGCAGACGCTGGCCTTTTTGCAGGGCCACGGCGTATGCCCCGGGCGCATGCTGGTGGTGCAGGTGGGCGCGAGTGGCAGGCAGCTCGAGGTATTCTGGGCGTGTGTGCTTGGTGGAATTATCCCGGTGTTGCTGCCGAAGGTCGCGTCGTGGTTGCGCGACACGGAAGCGTCGCGCAAGCTTGGCGGCGTGTGCGACACGCTCGAGCAGCCGTTTATCCTGGTCGACGCCGACCAGGCCGTCAATTATGCCAAGGGTGTATTGAATTTCGTGGCAAAGGGCATCGTGGCGATCGCCGACGATCCTTCCCAAGGCCTTGCCGGCGCCGCGCGCCTGCACACGCCGCACCCGGATGAGCTGGCCTATCTGCAGTATTCGTCCGGCTCGACGGGTTTGCCGAAAGGCGTGCGGCTCAGCCATCGCAATATCGTTTGCAACATCGTCGAGATCGCGCAGGCTTCCGCCGCCCACGCGGAAGTCACCGCGCTCAGCTGGATGCCGTATTTTCACGACATGGGACTGGTCGGCTTCCACCTGACGCCGTTGTACCTGGGCATGAACCAGATCAAGATGGAAGCGGCCCATTTCATCGCCGACCCTTTGCTGTGGCTGCGCAAGATCGACCAGCACCGCGCCAACATGATTGGCTGCCCCAACTTTGGGCTGCAGCACGTGCTCGACAAGCTCGGCGCGGCCGACTACGGCCATCTCGACCTGTCATGCATCCGGCTGCTGTACAACGGCGCCGAACCAATTTCGGCGCCCGTCATGCAGCGTTTCATTGCCGAGCTGGCGCCCACCGGTTTTCGCAACACGGCAATGCTGCCGGTGTATGGCATGGCCGAAGCGTGCCTTGCCGTCACCTTCAGCCCGCTGGACGCGGCGCCGCTGGTCCATCAATTCGACCGCAATACCCTGTTTACCGAAGGCGTTGCCGTTCCCGCGCAAGACCAGTTGCCCACGCTGGACTATGTCGATGTCGGCCCGCCCCTGCCGTCGGTCGAACTGCGCATCGTCAATGAGCGCGGCGAGCTGCAGCCAGCACTGCGGCTGGGCGACATCCAGATACGCGGCGTGAGCGTCACCAGCGGCTACCAGGGTCTGGAAGACCGGAACGGGGAATTGTTCACGCACGATGGCTGGTTGCGCACGGGCGACGTCGGCTTTCTGAAAAACGCCCGCTTGATCGTCACCGGCCGCAGCAAGGACGTCATCTTCATCAATGGACGCAACGTCATGACGGCCGACCTGGAGCGGCACCTGGCGCAGTGCTTCGATTTGAAGGAGGGCGAACTGGCCGCGTGCGGCGTCACCCATCCGGACACGGGGCGCGAATGCGTGGTGATGTTCGCCGCCAGCCGCAGCAGAAACGTGCCGTGGGCCAGGCTGCATGAAATGAAACTTGCCGCCGAAGAGTACCTGTCGTTCCCGGTCGATTCAGTGTTGCCCATGAAGCAGCTGCCGCGCACCTCGAGCGGCAAGATCCAGCGCTACAAACTGGCGCAGGAATGGTTGAACGGAGCGCTGGCCGACGCGCGCGATGCCTTCCTGTCCAACGCGCCTGCCGCGACTGTAATGGTCACGCCGGCCGACGACCGGCAGGATGCGATTCGCCGCATCTGGGCCGACGTCTTGCAGTGCGACGTTGCCAGCATCGGCATCGATATGTCGTTCACGGCGCTGGGCGGCACCTCGGTCAAGGCGATTGAAATGCTGGCGCGGCTTGAAGAGCGGTTTGGCCGTATTTTTGGCTACGCGCTGCTGCTCGAATGCCGCACGGTACGCGACGTGGGAGAGTTTATTGCACAGCATGTCGCGCCGCATCTCAGCGTCGTGCCCGAGACTGCTTCCCCGTTGCCCGCAACAGCGCCGGGTCCGCGCGACGAGCACATGCGCATTGCCGTGATCGGCATGTCCGGACGCTTTCCCGGCGCCGCCTCGCTCGATGCGTTCTGGAATAATCTGCGCGACGGCGTGAACGTGGTGCGCGAGGTTCCCCCGCAGCGTTGGCATAGCGACCAGGGCAAGTTTTACATGGGAATGCTGGCCGACGTCGATCTGTTCGCCGCCGATTTTTTTGGCATTGCCGGCGACGAGGCAGCCATTACCGATCCCCAGCAGCGCTTGATGCTGGAAGTGGCGTATGAAGCGCTCGACAGCGCCGGCTACAACGGCGTGCGGCTGGACGCAGAGCGCAACGTGGGCGTGTATCTGGGCGTCAGCCACAACAGTTACTTTGAAGAGATCGTGGAGCGGCGCCGCGACGGCGCCTTTGCCGGGTCCGACAACGCCAAATTGATGCCGGCCAACCTGCTCAATATGGTGGCCGCGCGCGTCTCGCACGCGTTGAACCTCAAGGGCCCGGCGCTCACCTTTGACAGCGCGTGCTCGTCGTCGCTGGTGGCGCTGCATCAAGCCTGCAACGACCTGTTGCTCGATAACTGCGACATGGCGATTGCCGGCGGCGTCAATTTGATGCTCACGCCAACCGGACATGAACTGTTCGCGCAGGCCGGCGCCTTGTCGAATGACGGCGTGTGCCGCGCGTTCGACGAAGCGGCCAACGGCATGGTTCCCGGTGAAGGACTGGGCGCGGTGGTGCTGAAGCGGCTAGATCGCGCGCTCGCCGATGGCGACCAGATCGACGCCGTCATTGCCGCCACGTCGATCAATAACGACGGCCGTTCGATCGGCATCATGGCGCCCACGCCGGAGGGCCAGGAAGCCGTCCTGAAAAAGGCCTATGCCAAGGCCGGCATTTCTCCCGCCGCGATCAGCTACATTGAAGCGCATGGCACCAGCACGCCGATTGGCGACCCGATTGAAATGCGCGCCCTGACCAGCGCCTTTGGCGCCGTCGCGCAAGTTGGCACTTGCGGTGTCGGCTCGGTCAAGACGAATATCGGCCATTTGCTGGCTGCGGCCGGCATTGCCGGTCTGATCAAGGTCATCCTGGCGCTGCGCCACCAGCAATTGCCGCCGACCTTGAATGTGACGCGGCCCCAGCCGCGCGCCCGCTTCGGCGAAACGCCTTTTTACCTGGTGTCGCACTTGACGCCCTGGCCGCAAGGGCCGGCGCCGCGCTATGCGGGCATCAGCTCGTTTGGTTTTGGCGGCACCAACGCCCACCTCGTGGTGCGCGATCATGTGCAGGCAGAACGCAGTGCGCAGGGTGCAGGCAGCCACCATTTGCTGTGCCTGTCGGCGCGCAATCCGGACGAACTGGCTTTGATGCGCGCCGATTTGCGGGCCCATTTGCGCGCACATCCAGACACGCCCATCGCCGACCTGTGTTTTACGCGCAGTGCGGGACGCCAGCAGTTCAGCGCGCGCCAAGCCTTGATTGTTACAGACGTGGCCGACGCGCTCGCCCAACTGGAAAGCCAGCCATACGTCCCGTGCGAGACATGGTTCAAAAAAGAGCGCGCGAAGATCGCTTTTGCGTTGCGCTGCGGGGAGGCCGACCATGCGGCACTCATTCAAGCGTTCTACCGCAACCATACGCTTTTCGCGCAAGCCTTCGACAGCTGCATCGATACCTTGCGTATCGTGCGTTCCGAGTCAAGCGATGGGCATGCACTGGCCGAACCAGCTTCACCAGATGCGCTCAAATTTGCGGCGTGCTATGCATTGGCGCGCCTGTGGCTCGGTATCGGGATCAAGCCGACCGTGTTGCTGGCCGCTGACCGGGTGGGCGAACACGTAGCCGCATGCCTTGCCGGCGTGTTCAACCTGCACGATGCGCTGGCGCTGCTGCTTGCACGAAAGTACAAAGTGCAGTTCAATCTGCCGGCCATGGACGTGATATTCGCCGGCGCACCGGCGTTTCCCGCGTCGGCGAACGAGTTGCCCGCGTACTGGGCGGCCAGGGCCGAGAGCGGCGTGGCTGGCGGCAGTGACCGGTCGCCCGCGCCGGACGTGCAATTCTGTGTTGCCATCGGTGGCGAAGCGTTGCCCCATCAGGCATTGCTGACCAGTCTGGGCGCATTGTGGCAGCATGGCGCTGCCATCGACTGGCACTGCCTGTACCGTGGCTCGGACGCGCGCATCGCCAACTTGCCGTCGTACCCGATGCAGCGCAGCTCGTACTGGCTTCCTGCGCGCAGCCTGCGCCTGCCTGCCTTGGTTCCGCAAGCGCTTGCCGCGAACGCGCCCGTCGATTGGTCGGCAGCCGGCCGGCCCGGCGCGGACTGGTTTTACCGCGCCACATGGATTGAAACGTTTCTCGTCGATGTCACGCGCGGCGCGCCGCGCCGCGTGCTGGTACTTGGCGCCGACAGCGCGACGGGCGTCGCACTATGCGACGACTTGGAGGCGGCCGGCTGCGATGTCGTACGCGTGGACAGTGCGTTGCTGCCCGAAGGCGCAAACAGCGACGCTTACCAAGCCCTGTTTGCCGGTCCGGAAGGCGCCAGGCTGACCGTGTGCGATGCGCGCTACGGCGAGATAGCGCAAGAACACAACATGGCGGAACACGCCGAAGCGCAACTGTTGGGACTACTCGTTTTGTCGCAAGCGTTGATGGCCCAGCGTGTCAATATCGCCAGGTTCGTCATCGTCACTTCCGGCGCGATGAGCGTGGGTAGCGACGACAGCGCCGTGTCGCCCACAAGCGCGGCGGTGTGGAGTTTTGCGCGCTCACTGGCGCAGGAAACCAGCTGGCTTGATGTGCGTTGTATCGATGCTGGCGCCGGCGGCGACGCCGCGGCGCTGTTGGTGGACAGCGTGCTGTCCGATCAGGCCGCGAAGGTGCAGCAGCGCTTTACCGCGCTACGGGGTGCACGCCGGTTTATCATGGCCATTGAGCAGGCTGCCGCGCCTGCCGTGCCAGCGGCGACGTCGTTCGTCAGCGGCGGCGCCTACCTCATTGCGGGAGGCCTGGGCGGCATCGGCCTTGCATGGTCCGAATGGATGGCGGGGCGCTATCGTCCGACGCTGATCTTGCTCGCGCGCCGCTTGCCGGACGAGCACGCGCGCGAGCGCCTGGCGCGTATCCGGGCGCTGGGCGCGACGGTGCACCTGATCCAGGCCGATATCGCCAATCCTGACGACATGGCGCGCGCCGAACGTGAAATTGCCGCAATCTGCACGCGCCTGGACGGCGTGCTGCACGCGGCCGGTTCGCTGAACGATGTACTGGTACAAAACATGAGCGCCGACGCTTTGCGCGCCGTGCTGGCAAGCAAAGTGCGCGGCAGTGTACTGCTGTATCGCCATACGCGCTCCTTCACGCCGGGCAAATTCATCCTGTTCTCTTCGCTGGTCAGCGTCACGGGCCATGCGGGTCAGGCCAACCACGCAGCGGGCAATGGTTTTCAGGATGCGTTCGCGCGCTGGATGGCGCAGCAGGGGCAGTCCAGCCTGGTGGTAAACTGGGGTTTCTGGGGCGAGGACGGCGTCGTGGCCGACCCGGTCTATATCGCGTTGCTAGCGCGCGAACGCGTCTATCCAATGTCGAGCGCCGCTGCGCTCAATGCCTTTGCCGCAGCGTGCGCAAGCGGCCAGGAACGGGCCATCGTCGCCAATGTTGGCATCGGGTTTTTCGCCGATTTTGGACTCGACCAGCATTTGCTCACGCTCGTGAAATCGTGCGAACGGTACCAGATCAGCGCGCAATTGAAGCAGGACTTGTCGCGTCAAAGCGATCTGGTGCGCCGTTTCGACCAATTGTGCGCCATTTTGGTCGGGCTGGCGCTGCGGCGCGGCGGGGTGCTGGCCGATGGTTCGCCTGCCTTGTCGGTTGACGAGCTATGCCAACGCCTGGGCGCCCGCGCGGACCGCCGTCCCCAGATGAAGCGCATGCTCGATATCTTGCAAGAAGAGCAGTGGGTGAGCAAGGAAACGGACCGGTATCGCTGGAGCAGCAACGTGCTGCCGGACGAGGCCACCGTCCAGGCCGACATCGCCAGGCTGCAGCAAGAGTTTTCCTTCGCTGCCAATGCGATTCTGATGGTGCAGCGCTGCATGGCCGCGTTGCCTGAGGTACTGGCAGGCAAACTGTCGCCCGTGGCGGTGTTGTTCGACAACGGATCAATCACGGAACTGGAAGAGTTCTATAGCCGCTTTCCGGTGCTGGCGCTGGCTAACACCATGGCAGCAAGCACGGTCAGCGCCATTGCCGACAGCCGGCATGACAGCCGGCTGTCCATCCTGGAAGTTGGTTCGGGTACCGGCGCCCTGACCGGCGCGCTGTTGCCCGCGCTGGGCGAGCGCATCGGTCACTATGTCTATTCGGATGTGAGTTCAAGCTTTCTGGCGCACGGACAAAAAAAGTTCGGCGCCTGCGCCGCCTTGCACACGATGATTCTTGACATCGACAAAGATCCTGCAGCGCAAGGCTTGCAAGAAGGCAGTTTCGACGTGGTCGTCGCCGCCAACGTGATCCACGCTTCGCCCGATCTGCGCCGTTCCATCCGGCACCTGCGCCGCACCTTGCGCGAGGGCGGCCACCTGGTGCTGGTCGAAACGGTGGCCCCGAACCGTTTTGCCGATTGCACCGTCGGCCTGCTCGACGGCTGGTGGTCGTTCCGCGATGCCGACTTGCGCGACGGCTATCCGCTCTTGAGCATGCAGCAATGGCAAGTGCTGTTACGCGAAGAAGGCTTTGAGGTCGCAGTGGTGCCCGTGGGCAATCGCGGCGACGCGGCCGATACGGGAACGGCGATCGTGATCGCCCGCAATATGAACCAGTCGGACGCCGCGCCAGGCGCCGCGCACGCTGCGCTGATGATGGCGCCAGCGGCGCCGGTGGCGCGCGCCGTCACCAGGCTGTCGTCTTCCATGTCGGCCCATGAATGTGCGGCGACGCTGCTGGAAAATGAACTGGCGAACCAGGACCTGAAGGTCTCGGATCGCGACGAGTCGCTCTCGATGCTGGGCATCGACTCCCTGGTGACCATGCAAACTGGCAACGCCTTGCAGTCGAAGCTGGGGATCGCACTGCCGCTGTCGCTGTTCTTCGAATACGACACCGTCAATTTGCTGGCTGCCTATCTGGTGGCCGAACATGGCGAGGCGCTCGAACGCTACCTGTCCACCGAGGGCGCGACGAACGAGCGCGAGCACGAGCACGAGCACGACTTGCAGAGCGCCGCGCCGGCGGCGGACTATGAACTGTCGCCCGCGCAGCGGCGCCTGTGGTTCATGGCGCAATTGGAACCGGGCAATCCCTTCTACAACATTCCTGGCGCGGTACAGATTGACGGGCCGCTCGACATTGCTGCCTTCGACAGCGCGCTCAAAGCCATTGTCGCCGCCCAGGAATCGCTGCGCACGCGCTTTGTCGACATGAACGACGAACCGCGCCAGGTGATCGATGAGGCTATCGAGGCAGGCGTGCGCCACGTGGACTTGTCCGCGTTGGCGCCGCACGAACAGCGCGCGGCGCTGGCGCAGTTGCGTACCGACGAGAGCGAGCAAGCATTCGACATGAGCTGCGCGCCCTTGCTCAGGATTACGCTGGTGCGCTTGTCCGTAACATCGCATGTGTTCCTGTATGTGCTGCACCATATCATTGCCGATGGCTGGTCAATGGGCGTGTTTGTACGCCAGATGGCGCACGCCTATAACGTGTTTCATCGCGGCGAAGCGGCTAACCCGATTCAGTTGCCGGTTTTTTACAAGGACTACGCCGTTTGGCAGAACCGCCTGATCCGCGACGGTGCCTGGGATGACCAGCAGCGTTACTGGCAGGCCAGGCTGGCCGGCGAGCTGCCGGTCTTGCAGCTGCCCACCGACTTTCCCCGGCCCGCCATGCAGTCGTATCGCGGCGCGGTCGCGCGCCTTGATATTGATGTGCAGGAAACCGACAGCCTGGTGCAATTGGCGGCCAGTCACAACGTGACGATGTTCATGACGCTGTTGAGCGCGCTGTATGCCGTCTTGCATCATTTGACGCAGCAAAGCGACGTGATCGTCGGCAGCCCGATTGCAGGGCGCAATGCGGCCTCGCTCGAGCCTTTGATCGGCTTGTTCGTCAATGCGCTTGCCTTGCGCGCCGACCTGGGCGGCAATCCGACAGTGAGCCAATTGCTGCATGAGGTGCGGCAAATCGCCACTGAAGCCTACGCCAACCAGGACTTTCCGTTCGACCGCGTGGTGGAGGTTGTCAATCCCGTGCGTGACCTGGCGCGCTCGCCGATTTTCTCGGTGATGTTGATTTACCAGACAGCGCAGATGGAAAGCAATCTGAGTCATATTTTTGACGGCGTCGCGCTCGAGGCCTTGCCCAATGACTGGTTGACGTCCAAGTTCGATCTGCAGTTTTTCATCAAGCAGTCGGCAACGGGACTGGCCATCAGCCTGGAATACAGCACCGACTTGTTTGCAGAGGCAACGGCGCAGCGGTTCCTGTCGTATTTGCACAATACCTTGCGCCAAATGTGCGCAAGCCCTGGCACACGCATCGGCGACCTGTGCCTGCTGTCGGACGCCGAGCAGCGCCACATGCTGGTGGACTGGAATGCCACTGCCGTCAGCTACCCGGCAACCCCGGCGCTGCATCAGCTGTTCGAGGCGCAGGCTGCGCGCACGCCGAACGCCGTCGCGGTGGTCTTTGGCGACGCGCAGTTGACCTATGCCGAGCTCAATGCCAAAGCCAATCAGCTGGCCAATCATCTTGTTGCGGCCGGTGTCGGGCCGGACGTGCTGGTGGCGATCTGCGTCGAGCGTTCGCTGGAGATGGTCATTGGTCTGTTTGCCATCCTGAAGGCGGGCGGCGCTTATGTGCCATTGGATCCGGGCTATCCGAAGGAGCGGCTGGCCTATATGCTGGCCGACGCCAAGCCTGACATGCTGCTCAGCCAGCAGCACTTGAAAACCCTGCTGCCGCCAAGCCAGACGCCGGTGTTTTATCTCGACGCGGACTGGCACACCCTGGCCGCAACCTCGCGCGCCAACCAGCCCAATCGGGTCCACCAGCATCATCTGGCGTACGTCATTTATACGTCTGGCTCCACGGGTAAACCAAAAGGCGTAGGGATCGATCACGCAGGCATTGTCAATCGCCTGTTGTGGATGCAAGAGACCTATGGTTTGACCGAAGCGGACCGGGTTTTGCAAAAAACGCCGTTCAGTTTCGATGTCTCGGTGTGGGAATTCTTTTGGCCGCTGGCCACCGGCGCGCGCCTGATAGTGGCCGCGCCCGGCGGGCACCAGGACCCCGTCTACTTGTCACGGCTGATTGAACAGCAAGCCATCACGACCTTGCATTTCGTCCCGCCCATGCTCGATGTCTTCCTGGACGCCGTGGAGCTGGAACGTTGCCGCTCCCTCAAGCGGGTGCTGTGCAGTGGGCAAGCTTTGCCATTCGACTTGCAGCAGCGCTTCTTCAAGCAGTTCCAGCATGTTGAGCTGCACAATCTGTACGGGCCAACCGAAGCGTCGATTGACGTGACGGCGTGGGCTTGCGAGCGCGACAGTGCAAGCAACGTGGTGCCTATCGGGCGCCCGATTGCCAACACGCAGATGTACATCCTCGACCAGCACTTCAATCCGGTTCCGGTGGGCGTTGCCGGTCAGCTGCACATTGCCGGCATTGGTCTAGCGCGCGGCTACCTTGGTCGGCCTGACCTGACGGCCGAAAAATTCATTCCAGATCCGTTTTCCGCCGTGCCTGGCGCGCGCATGTACTGCTCGGGCGACCTGGCGAGCTATCGCGACGATGGCGCGATTACCTATATCGGCCGGATCGATGACCAGTTCAAGATTCGCGGCTTTCGCATCGAACTGGCGGAAGTGGAGGGCGCGCTGTGCAACTTGCCTGGCGTTGCGGCCGCGCTTGCCGATGTGCGGGACGATGGCCAGGGCGAGCAGGTGCTGGTCGCCTACATCGTGGGACGCGATGCGGATCTGCCGCTGGCGGCGCTGCGCGCAGCCTTGCGTGACAGCTTGCCCGAGTACATGATTCCGACGCGCTGGATGGCATTGCCGCAGTTGCCCTTGACGCCGAACGGCAAGATCGACCGGGCCGCGCTGGCGCTGCCGCAGATCGAACGCGCCGAGTTCGCCTTGCCGCTGACCGACTGCGAATGCCGCATCGCGCTCATCTGGAAGGATGTGCTGGGCATCGATACCATCGGCCGCCACGACAATTTCTTTACGCTGGGCGGGCACTCGCTGCTGGCGGTACCGGTGGTGTCGCGCACCAGTAAGGAGATGGGGGTCGAGATTGCGCTGCGGCAGTTATACATCACCCCGACGCTGTCGCAATTTGCCGAGGCTGTCATGATTGCCAGCGCCGGCGGAGTTGCTCATGTTGATGATGCTGAACTGGAAGGGGAGCTGTCAGCTCACGACAACGTCACGCCAACGCCGGTTGCGTTGCCAGTGGCCGCAACGGCCCGCGCCGCTGGCAGGCGCCGCATGGGTTGGCGCGCCGGCCTGGATCAGTTGCGCCTGTCGCTCAGTTTCCTCATCGCGCTGGTGGCGGGCTTGATCATGACGCTGTGCTATCTGGCGTGCAAGCAGGTGTGGCCAGGGGGCGCGCGCTGGCTGCGCGCACACATGCCGCGCATGATCGGGCAGGGGATCCTGAAAGGCAGCGGCATTCGCATCGTGCTCGAAGGACGGGAGAATCTGCCCGACCCGGACTCGGCCTTCGTACTGATGGCCAATCACAAGAGCATTTTCGACGGCTATTTACTGCTGTCGTCCTTGCCCTTCGTGTACAAATGGTTTTCGGCCGACGACAACCACTTGCGGCGCCAAAAGAAATTGCATATCGTTCAGTGGATGATCGAAGTGTGCGATCTCGTCTTCACGCACTACAAGGATGACGCAACAAAAACGTTCGAGGAGTTTCAGCTTGCCCAGAAACATTTGGAAAATGGCGGACGCGTCCTGTTTTCGCCGGAAGGCGGCATCAGCAAGGGCGATGCGATTGCCAAGATTGGCGACGCGTGTTGCCGGATCGTGCTGAACGCGGCCGTGCCGGTGGTGCCGATTGCGATCCTCAATTCCGCCTCGTTGATCGATACCCAAAGGAACGTCTACACGCCGGGCACCATCGTGATCCGGATCGGCCGCCCGCTTTATCCGGAGCAATTGCCGGATCAAGTGCAACTCCTGTCCGAACATATCCGGCACGTGATGCAGCAGTTGGCGTCAAGTAAGCGGGACGGTGCTGCCGGTTTGCCCTTGGACGGTACCCGGGGCGGATAGCACGCGGCACGGCGGCGATCGCTTGCGCCGTCAGCGTGCGATTGCCCGCACTTGCTCGCCAGCGCCAAATGCGCGCGCGGCCTCCAGCAGGTCCGGGCCGCGACGCGCCAGCACGCGCTCCATCATGGGATAGAGCACGCCTTCTTCCTTTTCGCTGTGCTGGTGCAGTGTCAGCAGCAAGGCTTCGGCATGCTTGACGAAGGCAGAAGCGCTGAAGGCGGCGACGGCATCGGCCAGGCGCTGCGCCACGGCCCGGATGCGCAAATGCTCTGTGCGCATGGTGGCGGTTAGTGCAACGGCGCGCCCCAGCGCCAGTTCAAAGGCGGGATACAGGATTTGTTCCTCGATCAGCAAATGGCGTTCCAGCCCATGCTGGAAGACAGCCATGTTCTCTTGTGCATCGGGCCAGCAGGCCGCGCCAACGGACTGCTGCGTGCGCCGCAACAGCGCATCGCAGCGCGCATGATCGTGCGTCAGGTAGTTGCCCAGCGTATCCATTCGCATTCTCCGGCCGATTGGCGATGCGCCATTGTCGCCCGCACCTGCTGCCAAAATCCTTAATCCACTTTAAGGAAAATAACCCCGCGTGCCATTTGCCGTCCTTTTGCCGTCCTTCTGGCATTCGTATAGTTCTAAAAGACTAGTACGTCTAAGCACTCTGCGAGATGCGATAACCATAGTGCGAATAGGAAATTTCAAACGTGCTCCATACACTCTTCTGGTTATAGCCTTGCACCGCAGCAAGGCCGCCCGCCAATGCACCTCTAGGAGAATACTGATGGACAACAAAAAAGATTCGAACGACAGCACGACCGAAGTTGTAGCCAGCGTTGCAGCCAGCCGCCGCGGCTTTCTGGGCAAGAGCGCCATGGTTGGCCTGGCCGGCGCCGGCGCCGTGCTCGGCCTGGCCGGCTGCAAGGAAGAAACGGTTGCAGGCAAGGCTGCACCGGTACCCGCCAAGGGCGCCGCCGACGGCAGCCACGTCGCCCCGGGTCAGCTCGATACCTATTACGCTTTTATTAGCGCCGGTCACGGCGGCGAAGTGCGGGTACTGGGTCTGCCATCGGGCCGCACGCTCAAGCGCATTCCCGTCTTTAACACCGACTGCATGGTCGGCTGGGGCATCACCAACGAGTCCAAGGCAGTCATGGGCACCAAGCCCGACGGCACGCTGCAGTACACCACCGGCGACACCCACCACGTGCACGGCAGCTACAAGGACGGCACCTACGACAGCCGCTGGTTGTTCGTGAACGACAAGATCCATTCGCGCCTGGCCCGTATCCGCATGGACACGATGGAATGCGACAAGATCACGTCGATTCCGAACGTGATGGGTTTCCACGGTATTTTCCCGGACAAGCGCGACCCGGTCGACGCCGCCATCAATCACACCACGCGCGTATTTTGCGGCGCCGAATTCCACATTCCGCTGCCAAACGACGGACGCGACCTGGACGACCCATCGAAATGGGGCTGCCTGTTCACCTGCGTTGACGCGGCCAGCATGGAAGTGCGCTGGCAGTGCCGCATCGACGGCAACATGGAGTTGCTTGCCACGTCCTATGACGGCAAGCTCGCTGCCGCCACCCAGTACAACACCGAAGGCGCTGCTGACCTGGCCGGCATGATGGCCGCCGAACGCGACGCCTGCGTGTTCTTCAACGTGGCGCGTATCGAAGCGATGATCAAGGCCGGCACCTTTACGACCATCGGCAGCTCCAAGGTGCCCGTGGTTGACGGACGCAAGGCCGCCAATGAAGATCCGAAAACGGCACTGACCTGCTACGTCCCGGTCGGCAAAAACCCGCACGGCGTGAACGCCAGCCCTGACGGCAAGTATTTTGTCTGCGCCGGCAAGCTCTCGCCAACGGCGACCGTGATCGAACTGGCCAAGGTACTGCAATGGTTCGACGGCGCGCTCAAGCTGCCGCGCGACAGCGTGGTTGCCGAGCCGGAAATTGGCCTGGGCCCATTGCACACCGCCTTCGACGGCAAGGGCAATGCCTACACCTCGCTGTTTTTGGACAGCCAGGTCGTCAAATGGAATGTGGACATGGCAATTGCCCAGTTCAAGGGCGACAAGACCGTCAAGCCGATCCTCGACCGTGCCGACGTGCACTACCAGCCGGGCCACGGCTACAGTTCCATGGGTGAAACCAAGGATGCGGACGGCAAGTACTTTAACTCTGGCAACAAGTTTTCGAAAGACCGCTTCCTGCCAGTGGGGCCCTTGCACCCGGAAACCGAGCAGATTCTCGACATCAGCGGCGCCAAGATGGTGCTCGTGGCGGACCACACGGCCTACCCGGAGCCGCATGACGGCATTATCGTGCGCCGCGATTTCGTCAAGACCAAGCAAGTGTCGGTGATGACGGACTTCCCGAACGCTGTCACGGCAGAAACCGCCGGCATCGAGCGCAAGGGCAACAAGGTGCATGTGCGCCTGATGTCGCAAGCGCCGGCGTTCAGCATGCCGATCATCAAGGTCAAGGTGGGCGACGAAGTGACGCTGACGCTGACCAACTTTGACAAGGTCGAAGACTTGACCCACGGCTGCGCGATTCCATATCACAACATTAACTTTATCGTCAATCCACAGGAAACCCGTTCGGTCACCTTCAAGACCGAGCATGCCGGCGCCTACTGGATTTACTGCACCCACTTCTGCCACGCATTGCACCTCGAAATGCGCAGCCGTTTGCTGGTGGAAGCGTAAGGCCTATGCGCGTACTGTCGCCCTGGCCATGGTGTATGGCGCTGCTGGCATTGCTGTCGATGCTGGCGGGGGGCGCGGCGCGCGCCACCGTCTACGATGCCGAGCTGTCGCAGCAATTGCTGCACGGCGCAAATTTGTGCGCGCAAGCGCCGTGCCGCGACGTTATGCCGCAGGCAACGAGATTTTCTGAACGCAAGGGCCGGCCGAGCTATGTCGAAGCCTTCGGCGCCGGCCCCGACAAGGCCGAGCACCTCGTCGGCTATGTTTTCCTGTCGACCGATGTGGTCGACATTCCCGCTTATTCCGGCAAACCCATCGTTACCCTGATTGGCATGGACACGGCTGGTCTGATCACCGGCGTGCGCGTGCTCAAGCATTCCGAGCCGATTTTATTGGCCGGCATTCCCGAATCCACACTCCTTAAATTCATTGCGCAATATGTCGGCCAGCGCGGCGACGCCAAGCTGGAAATCGGCCATGGCGACACGGCCAACGGCGCGGTGGGGCTGGACGCCATCAGCGGCGCCACCGTCACCGTGATTGCTGAAAACCAGGTCATTTCACGCAGCGCCTATGAAATCGGGCGTCAGGTCGGCATGTTCAAGAGCGAAGTGCGCCCGCCGGCGCGCTATACGCCGCTGAATGAAAAGCTGAGCTGGGAGCAACTGTTGGCCGAGGGCAGCGTTAGTCACCTGCAAGTGGCGCCCAAAGAAGTCGGGCTCGAGGGCGACGGACCGTACATCGACATGCATTTCGGACACTTGAACGTGCCGTCCGTCGGCATCAGCGTGCTGGGCGAACATGCTTACCGGCGCCTGATGGATGAACTCAAGCCAAACGAACAGGCCATTTTCATCATCGCCAGCGGCGCCGCCTCCTTCAAGGGGTCCGGTTACGTGCGCGGCGGCATCTACGACCGCATCCAGGTGCGCCAGGATCCGCAAAGCTTTACCTTCCGCGATACCGACTACCAGAACCTGTACGGCATTCAAGCCGAGGGCGCGCCCGCGTTCACCGAATCGGCCGTGTTTATCGTCCGTTCCGAGAACTTCAACCCGGCCTGGCCGTGGCAGCTCACTTTCCTGGCCAACAAGGCTGAAGGGCAGAGCGGCGCCAAGACGTTTGTGCACTTTGACAAACAATATTGGCTGCCGTCGCGCTACCTGGTGGGCGGACGTCCCAGGGTCGAGCTGCCGCAGGCAGTGTGGAAGGCGATCTGGGGCGGCAAGAAGGTCGAGATCGGTCTGTTCCTGTTCGTGCTCGCCTTTACTGCCGTCATGTATTCGCAGCGCGACACGCTGGTGCGCATTTCGTCGCGCAAGCACAAGCCGTGGATCAAGCGCCCGCGCCATGTGCTGTGGCTGGTGAGCGTCGTGTTCCTGGGCTTTTACCTGAAGGCGCAGCCGAGCATTACGCAAGTGCTGACCTGGTTCCATGCCGTGCTGCACCAGTGGAAGTGGGAATTGTTCTTGTCCGATCCTTACATTTTCCTGTTCTGGTGGTTCATTATCATCAGCACGCTGGTGTGGGGCAGGGGTGTGTTTTGCGGCTGGCTGTGCCCGTTTGGCTCGCTGCAGCAACTGGCCCTGAGCATCGGCAAGGTCATTGGCTTGAAGAAGTATCAAAAATTGTTGCCCAAGCCCTTGCATGACAAGCTCAGGTACCTAAAGTATGTGATTTTTGCCGTGTTGCTCGGGGTGTCGTTTTATTCGATGGAAACGGCCGAGCATCTGGCCGAGATCGAGCCGTTCAAGACCACCTTTATCGTGGGCGTGTGGAACCGGTCGTGGCCGTTCTGGATCTTTATTGGCGGCATACTGGGTTGGTCATTCTTCAGCGAGCGCCCGTATTGCAAATACCTGTGCCCGTTGGGCGCGGGGTTGGCGCTGCCGGGCAAGTTCCGCCTGTTTGGGCTCAAGCGCAAAGCAGAATGCACGACCTGCCATGCGTGCGCTGCCGGTTGCGGTTCGCACGCGATCGATAGCGCCGGCAATATCGACCAGATGGAATGCATGTTGTGCCTCGATTGCATGATTTTGTATTACGACGACCATGCCTGTCCGCCGCTGGTGGGCGAGCGCAAGCGGCGCGAGAAGAATGGGCAGGCATTGACGGCCATTGATGCGGGCGGGTATTTCATCAAGCTCGAATCGGTCAAGGATGCATTGGCAAACCGGGCAGGAGAGTTGGCTCCGTGATGGGCGGCAAGCGAACCGTAGGAAAAGCGCAGGCCTGGGCGGCCCCCTTTTCCGACGTGCGTCGACGCGACGCGAACATGTCGGAACGCGCTTCGCTTGTCCGACCTACGCTGCTCGCGCTTTCTTTGCTGGCTTTCGGGGCGAGCGCCGCTGAATTGCGGGTGTTGCCCGGACAATCGATCGTGGCCGCCATTGCCCAGGCGGCGCCGGGCGACACGCTGCTCATCGCCGCAGGCACCTATAAGGAACACGTGCTGGTCGATAAACGACTGACCTTGCGCGGCCAAGGCCGGCCCGTCATCAGCGCCCAAGGCACGGGCGACGTGATCCGCGTCACGGCCAGCGATGTCGTCATCGAAGGCCTGGCCATCCGCGACAGCGGCGCCGACCTGGACAAACAAAACGCGGGCGTCTATGTCGTGCCCGGCGCCGACCGCTTTACGCTGCGCGACTGCGTGCTGTCGAACACGCTGTTCGGCCTGTGGCTTGAAAAATCCAACCATTCCAAGGTGACGGGCAACACCATCACCGGCAAGCCGGATTTGCTGTCGGCCGCGCGCGGCAATGGCATCCAGGTCTACAACACGGCCGATGTGGAAGTGATCGGCAACACCATCAGCCACGCGCGCGACGGCATTTACGTCGATATCTCGACCCGCGCACTATTCAGGGGAAATAAAATTCACCATGTGCGGTATGGTACGCACTATATGAATACGAATCACAGTACCTGGGAGGGCAACGAGTCCTACCTGAACCGCGGCGGCCTGGCGCTGATGGAGGTGCGCAACCTTGTGGTGCGCAACAACATCGCCTGGGGCAACGAAGACCACGGCATCATGCTGCGCACCATCCAGGATTCGATCATCGAGCACAATGTCGTGGCCGCCAACGGACGCGGTTTCTTCGTGTATGACGCCGAATACAACGTACTGCGCAACAACGTTGTCATCAACAACCGGGTTGGCGTGCACCTGTCGGCCGGTTCCTCCAACAACCAGGTCGACGGCAATGACTTCATTGGCAACGAGGAAGCGGTCAAGTTCGTCGCCGCGCGCGACGTTGCCTGGGGCCGCAAGCAAGGCAATTACTGGAGCAATTACAGCGGCTGGGACCAGGACGGCGACGGCGCCGGCGACGTGGCCTACGAGGCGAGCGACCTGGTTGACCGCTTGAACTGGCAATATCCGCTGGTCAAGCTGGTCTTGACCAGTCCCGCAGTGCAGACGCTGCGCTTCGTGGCCCGCCAGTTTCCCGTGCTGCGCGCGCCCAGCGTGACCGAAGCACACCCGCGCATGCGGCCGAACAACCCTGAATGGAGACGCTTCAATGACAAGCATCCCCATTGAACTGGACGCGGTGAGCAAGTCCTTCGGCAAGGTCGACGCGGTGCGCAATGTGTCCGTGGCGATCGGCAAGGGCGAAATGTTCGGCCTGATCGGCCACAACGGCGCCGGCAAGAGCACCTTGTTCAAGCTGATGCTCGGCTTGCTGCCGGCCAGCGCGGGCAGCGTGCGCGTGGGCGGCGTGGACACCGCCAGCGCGCAGTTCCGCCAGGTGCGCCGGCGCATCGGCTACCTGCCCGAAACCTTTGTCAGTTACGACAACCTGAGCGGCCTTGAAGTGCTGCGCCTGTTCGCCGACCTGAAAGGGGTGACGCGCAGCGCCTGCGCTGACGTGCTGGAGCTTGTCGGCCTGGCCGGCGACGGCGCGCGCCGCCTGCACACCTATTCCAAAGGCATGCGCCAGCGGCTCGGCTTTGCGCAAGTGCTGCTGGGCGACCCGGACCTGATTTTTCTCGACGAGCCGACCAACGGGCTGGACCCGGAAGGTATCGCCGGTTTTTACGTGCTGCTGCGCGCCGCCCAGGCGCGCGGCGCCACCATCGTGATCACTTCCCACATATTGGCGGAAATTCAGGACCGGGTAGACCGCCTGCTGATCCTGGACGCCGGCAAGGTCGCCGCGCTGGGCACGCTGGCCGAGCTGCGCGGGCAACATGTGCTGCCGTCCACGCTCGAACTGCTGCTGCGCCCCGGCCACGCTGCGCTGGCCGCCGGCATGCTGGCGCACATGGAGGGCGTCACCGTGACGCTGGACGCCGACCACCCCGACCATGCTCACATCAGCTGTCCGGCCGCGCTCAAGGCGCCCATCCTGGCCTTGATGGCGCCGGCGCTGCTGGACGTGACGATCCGCGAGCCATCGCTGGAAGACCTGTTCCTAGGCTATGGAGGCCGGCATGCGCGAACGCATTGATTTTCGCCAGGTGCGCGTGATTGCCGCCAAGGAGTTTCGCGACCGGATCCGCAACCGCTGGGTGCTGGCCGTGGCCGTCATTTTTGCGCTGTTCGCGTTGGCAATTGCCTATTTTGGCGCCTCGCAGCAGGGTGAAGTGGGTTTTCACAGCATCGACGTGACGGTAGCCAGCCTGGTCAGCCTGGTGATTTACCTGGTGCCGCTGATTGCGCTGATCCTCGGCTACGATGCCATCGTGGGCGAACGCGAACGCGGCTCGCTCGAACTGATGCTGTCGATGCCGATCACGCGCTTTGAGATTTTGCTGGGCAAATACCTGGGGCTGGCGGCGGCGCTGACCACGGCCACCGTGCTCGGTTTTGGCGCCGGCCTGCTGCCCATGGCCAGCGAGCTGACGGTGCGCGACGGCTTTCATTACGCCGGTTTTGTCGGCAGCGCCATCCTGATGGGCCTGGCCTTCCTGAGTATTTCGATGCTGGTGTCGGTGGTGGCGCTCGACCGGGTGCGCGCCAGCGGCGTGGCAA
Organism: Massilia sp. TSP1-1-2; assembly: GCF_049896185.1. Taxonomy (NCBI): domain Bacteria; kingdom Pseudomonadati; phylum Pseudomonadota; class Betaproteobacteria; order Burkholderiales; family Oxalobacteraceae; genus Massilia; species Massilia sp. TSP1-1-2. The sequence goes on along the minus strand of NZ_JAFCTU010000017.1, from coordinate 35,079 downwards.
TTGCGCTGTGGTTCTTTTTCGTGCTTATTTTCGACCTGCTGCTGATGGGCGCGTTGGTGATGAGCCAGGGGGGCCTTGGCAGTACGCTGTTTGCCGCGCTGCTGATGTTCAATCCCGCCGACGTGTTCCGGCTGATGAATATCTTCAGTTCCGAGCAGGTGCAAACCATGTACGGCCTGGCGACGGTGATGCCGGAACGGCTGACCGATCCGGCCGTGCTGCTGGCGATCATGGCGGCCTGGATCGTGGTGCCGTTTTTGATCGCTCACTGGAGATTTACATGCCAACCAAAATAGGGTGCGTCCTGTTTGCCTTCGTGCTTGCAGCGTGCAGCGAGGCTACGCTTGCGCCGGTCGCCCAGGAACCGAGCGCCGGCGCCGCGTGCGCACTGGACGGCATGGTGCTGCAGGATTTTCCCGGTCCCAAGGCGCAAGTGCACTACACCGAAGGCAAGCCGGACTATTATTGCGACCTGACCGAATTGTTTGCCGTGCTGCTCGCGCCGGAACACAAGCGCAAGGTGGCGGCGGTGTTCGTGCAGGACGCGGGCAAGACCGACTGGGCCAAACCAAGCGGGCACTGGATCGTGGCCAAGGATGCGCTGTTTGTGGTGGGTAGCAGGAAGCAGGGCTCGATGGGGGCGACGTTCGGCGCGTTTGCAAGCGCGCAAGAGGCGGCCGCCTTTGTCCAGAGGGAGGGCGGCACGATCGTGCAGTTCGACCATATGAAGGCAGCAATGCTTGACAAGAGTGGCGCGGCCGCCAATGCGCGTCATTGATTTTTTTAACGTTTTTGAGGGTGGATATGATGAAGAAAAGTATATTGGTATCGCTGTTGATGGTCGGCGCGCTTAGCGCCTGCGGCAAGAAGGCGGAGCCGACCGCTGCGCCCGAAGTGCCTGCCGCAGCCGCGGTTGTGGACGCGCCCGCCGCCGCTGCGCCTGCGGCACCGGCAGCATCGGCAGCACCGGTGGTCGTTGCCAGTGCCGCCGACCTGGCCGTTGGCGAAAAGGTGTACACGGCCAACTGCGCGTCGTGCCACGGCGCAGCCGTGCTCGGCGCCCCGAAGCTGGGCGACAAGCCGTCCTGGAGCCCGCGCATCGCCAAGGGCGTGGACACGCTGTATAAAAGCGCCTTGGAAGGCTTGAAGATGATGCCCCCGCGCGGCGGGAATGCGGCGTTGAAGGACGAAGAGATAAAGGCTGCGGTCGATTACATGGTCAGCAAGGCAATGTGATAAGTACCCCGCATCGTCCTCGCGCGCGGGGACGATGCGGAAAATATGACACAAAATAAGCGCCATATCAATGCAAAATGTATCATGAGAATGACCCGGAGCCTGTTTGCCGCGCTGCTGCTGATGCTGCTGATGCTGTTTGCGGCGGCCTGCACGCAAGCTGAGGCCACGCATCACACCACCGGCCGCGTTTTTGGCACCGTTGTCGACGTCAGCATCTATGGCGGTTCCCCCGAGCGCGCCGCTGAACTGAGCCGCGCCGTGCTGGCCGAATTCGACCGCCTGCACCACAAATTCCACGCCTGGCAGCCCAGCATGCTCACGCGCCTGAACGACGCCATCGCGCGCGGCGAGCCGTTCACCGCCGATGCTGAAATGGTCAGCCTGCTGCAATCGGCCACGGTGCTGGCCGAGCGCTCCGACAATTTGTTCAACCCCGCCATCGGCCACCTGATCCGCCTGTGGGGCTTCCAGAGCAGCACCTTCGAGGGGCGCGACCCGCCCGCCGCGGAAATCGCGCGCTGGGTCGCGGCCAAGCCGCGCCTGGCCGACCTGCGCTACCAGGGCGTTGTAATCACCAGTACCAACCGGGCCGTCATGATCGACCTGGGCGGCTACGCCAAAGGTTACGCGCTCGACCGCGCCGCCCTGATTTTGCGCCGCGGCGGCGTAAAAGCGGCGCTAGTGAACGTGGGCGGCAACCTGATCGCCATCGGCCGGCCCGGCGCGCGGCCGTGGACCGTGGGCGTGCAAGACCCGCGCGGCGACGGCACGCTGGCGCGCGTGGCGCTGCACGACAACGAAGCGATGGGCACCAGCGGCGACTACCAGCGCTATTTTTTTGCCGGCGGCACGCGCCACCCGCACATCATCGACCCGCGCACCGGCAATACGGTCGACCTGGTGGCGTCGGTGACGATCATCACCTCCGGCGGCCAGGATGCCGGGCTGCGCTCGGACGGCAACTCCAAGCCGCTGTTCATCGCCGGCCCGGCCAACTGGGAAGCCATGGCGGCCAAGATGCACCTGACCGAAGTACTGCTGATCGGCGCCGACAAGCGTTTCCTGATGACGCCGGCCATGCAGGCGCGGCTGCAAGCTGGCAGCCGATGAGCCGGCGCTCGCGTATCATGCACAGGCGGCGCCAGGCAATCGCGCCCCGTTTGCGCACAGCACGCAAGGACCGCCGATGAACCTCGATTCGCTCATACCCACCTGGCACCGCCTCTCGACCAGGATCATGGGCGCGCTGGTAGGCTTTTTGTCGCTGGCCCTGGCCGCCATTTCGCTCACGCTGTACCTGTCCTGGCAGCTTGAAGGCAGCGCCGCCGCCATCAACGATGCCGGCAGCTTGCGCATGGATAGCTTCCACCTGTCGCTGACGCTCTCGCAAGGCGCGCTCGCCGACCCGGCCGCCGCGCGCCTGATCGCCGACATCGGCGCCACGCTGGCGCAACTTGAACAGGGCGACCCGCAACGCCCGCTGCTACTGCCGCCGGCCGACGCGATTCGGCGCGACTTCGCGCAGTTGACCGCGCGCTGGCACAACGAGATTCGTCCCGCCGCGCTGGCGCTGCTGGCACTTGACGGCGCGCCGCGTGCGCAGGCGCTGGGCAAGTTCCGCCCCGACACCGAGCGCTTTGTCGCCGAAGCCGACGCGCTGGTCCGGCTCATCGAGCGCGACAGCGAAACGCGCATGTTCTGGCTGCGCGGCTCGCAGCTGGCGCTGCTGGTCATGGCCCTGGCCGGCACGGTCAGCCTGGTGTACCTGATGCTCAGCCTGATCATTGCCCCCGTCACGCGCTTGCATGACGGATTGCGGCGCATGGCGGCCAAGGATTTTGAAGTGCGGCTGGCAGGCGAGGGCCCGGGCGAATTCGGCCAGCTGGCGCGTGGTTTTAACAAGATGGCCGATCGCCTCAAGACGCTGTACGATAATCTTGAAGGCCGGGTGGCGCGCAAGACCGCCGCGCTGGAACACCAGAACCGCGAGCTGGCGCTGCTGTACGACGCCTCGGCCTTTCTGCAGCATCCGCAGGCGCTCGAACCGCTGTGCCAGGGTTTGCTGGAGCGCATGTGCGACTATTTCAATGCCGACGGCGGCTCGGTGCGCGTGCTCGACGCCGGGGGCAACAACTTGCACCTGGTGGTCCACCAGGGCATGTCGCCCCAGCTGGTCGAGCGCGAGCATTGCATCAAGGTCGGCGAATGCCTGTGCGGCGACGCGGTGGCGCGCAAAATCAACGTGATCCACGACTTGCGCAAGCTCGACAAGGAGCACGAGCTCGCATGCCACCGCGAAGGTTTTGCGACCGTGTCGGTGTTCCATATTTGCGCGCAGCGGGTCAACCTGGGTTTTTTCAACCTGTATTTTCGTCAGCCGAAAACGTTTGACGCGCGCGAACAAAGCTTGCTTGAAACGCTGGGCCAGCTGCTAGGCACCGCCGTCGAAAACCTGCGCCTGGTCGCGCGCGAACGCGAACTGGCCGTCTCCGAAGAGCGCAACCTGGTGGCCCAGGGTCTGCACGACAGCATCGCCCAAAGCCTTAATTTTTTGAACTTGCAGGTGCAGATGCTGGACCAGTCGGTCAAGGCGGGCCACATCGGCGACGTGGCCGACATCGTGCCGCTGCTGCGCGCGGGCGTGCAGCAAAGTTACGAAGATGTACGCGAGCTACTGCATAATTTCCGCACGCGCCTGGTCGAAGGCAGCCTGATCGAAACGCTGCAAACCACGGTCGACAAATTCGGTCGCCAGACGGGGCTGGTCGCCGAGCTGGTGGCCGACCCCGACGGCGCGCCGTTCCCCCGCGAGCAGCAGCTGCAATTGCTGTTCATCGTGCAGGAAGCGCTGTCGAACGTGCGCAAGCATGCCGACGCCAGGCGCGTGCTGGTGCGCCTGGAAGAAGGCGACGATTTCACGCTCACGATCACCGACGACGGAGCCGGTTTCGACCCCGCCCAGCTCGACCGGCGGGGCGACGAGCATATCGGCATCCACATCATGCGCGAACGGGCGCACCGCATCGACGCCGCGCTCGCCGTCACGTCGGCCCCGGGCAGCGGCACCAGCATCACGCTCACCTTGCCGCAGGCGCAACGGCGCGCGGCATGAGTCTTTCAGAGGGAACAGAGATGGACAACGGGATGAAAAACGCGCTGAAAAACGCCGACCAAGCGATCCGCGTGCTGCTGGTCGACGACCACTCGCTGTTTCGCAGTGGCATACGTTCACTGCTGCAGCGCCACGCCGAGTTTGCCGTGGTGGGCGAAGCTGCCGACGGGGTGGAGGGCATCAAGCGCTGCAAGCAGCTCAAGCCGGACGTGGTCTTGCTCGACCTGCACATGCCCGGCATGTCGGGCGTGGAAACCTTGCAGCTGATGCAGCAAGATTGCGCGGGCATCGCCATCATCATGCTGACCGTGTCGGAAGAGTCGGAAGACCTGGCGCTGGCCATGCGCGCCGGGGCGCAGGGCTACCTGATCAAAAATATCGAGACCGATTATCTGCTGCGGGCCATCCGCCGCGCCCATGCGGGCGAAGTGGTCGTGGCCGAAGCGCTCACCGGCAAGCTGGTGGCGCAGATGTACGCGACGGCGCCGGTAGCGCCCGTGTCGGACATCGACAAGCTGACGCCGCGCGAAAAGGATATTCTCGATTGCCTGGCGCTAGGGGAGAGCAACAAGTTTATCGCCCGCAAGCTGGACCTGGCGGAAAGCACGGTCAAGATCCATGTCCAGAACGTGCTCAAGAAGCTCAAGCTGTCGAGCCGGGTACAGGCGGCGGTGTTCGCGGTGGAACACCGCATGGCCAGCACCCTGGGAGAGCGCCAGGGTTAGTACATCAAGGCGGGGATTAGTGCCCGCCGCCGCCGCAACCACCGCAGCAGCTCGATGGCGGCTCGGCCACGATAAAGCCGGCCGTGTTGACGGCAGAACGCAGCGCGGCCGGGGTGGCGCGCGTTTCGTCAAAGCCGACCCGGGCCAGCGTGCTGGCCAGCGTGATGTGCACGCGGTCGACGCCAGCGATAGCTTCCAGCGCTTTGGCGACCTGGACCGCGATCGCTTCGGTATTCATGGCGGGGATGATGAGTGAGGCGGTTTGCATATGAACTCCATGGTTTCCTGTGGTAATGCTTCTCAGCGTAAGCAGGATTAAGATTGCCGTCCACCACATTCGATGCGCGCCGGGCGCTATTTTGGAAAAACGTAAGGTACATCAATTTCACCTCATAAACCAGGAAATGCTGTTGCCGTATGGCTGCGTTTGAAGTAGTATTTTGAATGTATCTTTAAACCGATGTCTTATAATCAGAAGGCCGCAGCATGAGCTTGCACATGATCGAAGAACCCGCCACCGGCGCTGTCCATCCCCTCTGGAGCGGCCAGCATGCGCTGTGGGCGCTGGGATTCCGGCCGTTTTACATCCTGGCCGCGCTGCTGGCGGTGTTGTTCATTCCGCTGTGGCTGGCGCACTATCTGGGCTGGGCCGGGGCGTCCACCCACATCACGCTTGGTTGGCACGTGCATGAAATGGTGTTCGGCTTCGCCATCGCCGTCGTGGTCGGCTTCCTGTTGACGGCGGGGCGCGCGTGGACCGGGCTGCAGACGCCCTACGGCGCGCATCTGGCGGGGCTGGCGCTGGTGTGGGTGGCCGCGCGCGTGGCCATGCTGACGGCGCCCGCGTGGCTCGCCGCCGGCATCGACTTGTTGTTCCTGCCAATGGCAGCCTGGTCCATGTACCGCGTGCTGCACCGGGCCGGCAACAAGCGCAATATGTTCCTCATTGTGCTGCTGGGGCTGCTGACGGTGGCCAACGCCGCCTTCCATGGCGCCGGCATGGGCATCCTTCCCATCGGCCAGGTGGCGCCCATCCATGCGGCCATCTTGCTCATCGTGCTGATCGAAGCGGTGATTGGCGGACGCGTGATCCCGATGTTTACCGATAACATGGCGCCCGGCGCCAAGTCGCTGGTCTTGCCGCGCAACGACAAGATCGCCTTGGCGGTCGTGGTCGCCGCCGTTGCAGGCTGGGTGTTCGGCGCGCCGGGGCCGCTGGCGGCCGGGCTTGCATTCCTGGCTTGCTGCGCCACGGCGCTGCGCCTGGCCGGCTGGAAGCCGCAGCGCACGCTGCGCTTTCCCTTGCTGTGGATACTGCACCTGAGCTACGCCTGGATTTGCGCCGGCTTCCTGCTGCTGGCCCTGGCCGCGCTGGGCATCGGCACGGCCAGCACCGCCTTCCATGCGCTCACGGTAGGATCGATGGCAGGCTTGATCATGGGCATGATGACCCGCACCACGCTCGGCCACACGGGCCGCAAGATGGTCGCCGGCAAGGCTGAAACGGCCATGTATGTGCTGATCCAGGCCGGTGCTTTCCTGCGGGTCGGGGCCGGCATGGCGCCGCTTGCGTGGCGCGCCGGCTTGCTCATTGCCGCTGGCGCGTGCTGGAGCATGTCGTTTGCGCTGTTCCTGCTGGTCTATGCCCCTTATCTGTGGCGTGCCCGCGTGGACGGCAAAGAAGGGTAACTTGCCGCAAGGAAGGAAGTAGAATGCTAGCCTGACCGCTGCACTTGCCAGACTACCCATCATTGCCCATGAGACTGACTGCCTACACCGATTATTCGCTGCGTACCCTGATTTTCCTGGCCATGAACCGGGAGCAGCTGGTCACGATCCAGGATATTGCCGACGCCCACGGCATCGCCAAGAACCACCTGACCAAGGTCGTGCATCATCTGGGCACGCTCGGCTACATCGACACCGTGCGCGGGCGCAATGGCGGCTTGCGGCTGGGGCGCGAACCGGCCGACATCAATGTCGGCGAGGTCGTGCGTTATACCGAAACCGATTTCCACATGGCGTCCTGCTTCGACGTCGCTTCGGCCGGCTGCATGTACGCGGCCGCGTGCGCGCTCAAAGGGGTGCTGGGCCAAGCCACGGCAGCCTTCCTGGACGTGCTGGACGCCGTCACGCTGGAACAGATGATCATCAAGGAAGTGCGCAAGGCCAAGGCCAAGGGCGCGCCGCTGCCGGTGCTGGTGCAGTTCCACCCCATGGGCAGGGGCCGCGGCCGCGCGCGCGACAAAACCTAGTTGCAGGCGCGCCGATCAAGGCGCAAAATGGCGGAACCTTGACGGGTGAAGGCTCCCATGAAACTGGAACCGGCCGACCAGGCGCCAAGCCTGCCGCTATCGACCCTCGATCTGTTGCAAGACCAGATTGCCGTGATCGACGCGTCCGGCGTCATCGTCAGTATCAATCACGCCTGGATCGCCTTTGCGCGCGCCAACGGCGCCGATCTTTCCGCCGTGCTTGTTGGCGCCAACTATCTGGACGCGTGCGCGCGCGCCGCCGTCCAGGGAGACGGCTGCGCGTCGGCTGCCGCAGACTTGATACGGGATATTTTGAGCGGCAGGGTCCAACACGCCAGCCTCGAGTATCCGTGTGACTCGCCCACCGAGGAACGCTGGTACCGGCTCAAGCTGACGGGCGTGCACGCGGCCGGGGCGCGGCACGTCGTCGCCGTGCACGAAGAGATTGCCGGGCCGAATATGGCGGACCGCCAGATGCGCCTGCAGCAAAATCTGCTGGCGTCGGTCGAACAGGCTGTCATTGCGACCGACCTGGCCGGCACCATCCTGTTCTGGAATCCTTTTGCCGAGCGGCTGTATGGCTGGCCGGCGGCCGAGGTGTTGGGCCGCAATATCGTCGACGTCACGCCGACCGAGTTGAACCAGACGCAAGCGGTGGACATCATGGCCCGTCTGCAGCAGGGCGAGAGCTGGTCGGGCGACTTCGACGTGCGTCACCGCAGCGGGCGCATACTGCCGGTGCACGTCACCGATTCCCCGCTGCGCAATGAGCGCCAACAACTGATTGGCGTGATTGGCATTTCCACCGACATGACGGAAAAACGCAAGACCGACAAAGCCTTGCGCCTGTCGGACATGGTGTACCAAGCCATCGGCGAAGCGATCATGGTTGTTTGCATGAATGGGCGCATCGAGGCCATCAATCCCGCCTTTACCATGCTTACCGGCTACACCGAAGAGGAAGTAATCGGGCACGACGCCGACCTGCTCAAGGGTGGCGCCGAGCATTTGATTGGCGCCGATGCCGAGCAACTGCTGGGCAGGACCGGGCACTGGGCCGGCTCGCTGCGCATCCGGCTCAAGTCAGCTGAAATCAGCCTGAAATGGCTGCGGATCGATACGATTTACGACCAGCACAAGCGCGACAAGCTGCGCATTTGCATGTTCTCGCATGTCACGGACCAAAAGCGGGCCAATGAAACGATCTGGCGGCAAGCGAACTTCGATATGCTGACCGGTTTGCCGAACCGCAGCATGTTTCGCGACCGGCTTGAGCACGAGATACAAAAAGCGGGACGCGCCGGCCATCGGCTGGCGCTGATGTTCATCGATCTGGACCAGTTCAAGGAAGTCAACGACACGCTCGGCCACGAAATGGGCGACAGCTTGCTCAAGCAGGCGGCCGGCCGCCTGGCCAGCTGCGTGCGCGGCGCCGATACGGTGGCGCGCATCGGGGGCGATGAATTTACCGTGATTTTAGGCGAACTGGAGGACCCTGCCGTGGTCGAACGGGTTGCTTCCACCATCGTGCAGACCATGGCGCTGCCGTTTTACGTCGCGCAAAATACCATTTATGTCTCGGCCAGCGTGGGCATTACGCTGTTTCCGGAAGATGCGCGCGAGGCCGATGGCTTGATCAGGAATGCCGACCAGGCCATGTACGCGGCCAAGAATCATGGCCGCGACCGCTTTCATTATTTTACCCAGCGCATGCAAAACGAAGCGCTGGGCCGGATGCGGATGATCAACGACTTGCGCGGTGCGCTGGCCAACGACCAGTTCGAGCTGCGCTACCAGCCGATCGTGGCGCTGGCCGACGGCGCCATCCACAAGGCGGAGGCGCTGCTGCGCTGGCGCCATCCGGTGCGCGGCATGGTCAGCCCGCTTGAATTCATTACCGTGGCCGAACAGACCGGGATGATCACGGCGATCGGCGAGTGGGTCTACCAGCGCGCCAGCCAGCAGGCGCACATCTGGCGCAAGATTGCTGACCCGCAGTTCAAGGTCAGCGTCAACTTGTCGCCGGTGCAGCTGCGCCAGAACGGTGGGGGAGGCGGCACGCAGTTTGCCAGCCAAAGCGTGGGCAAGGCCAGGCCGCCGTCGGGCGGGGCGGGGGCCATTCTGGAAATCACCGAGGGATTGCTGCTGGAATCGAGCAAGGCCGTCATGGAGCAGTTGCAAGGCTGGCGCGACGCGGGCGGAGAACTTGCCATCGATGATTTCGGCACCGGCTACTCGGCGCTGTCATATCTGAGGAAGTTTCATGTCGACTATCTCAAGATCGACCAGACCTTTGTGCGGGGCTTGAGTGCGCATTCAGACGACCTGACCATGTGCGAAGCCATCATTGCCATGGCCCACAAGCTGGGCATCAGGGTGATTGCCGAAGGCATAGAAAGGCAAGAGCAGCGCGACTTGCTGGCACACGCAGGGTGCGACTTCGGCCAGGGGTTTTTGTTTTCTCACCCGCTCGTGGCGGCCGACATGGGCGCCTTGCTGGGGCATTAGGCGCTGCACGGGCGAGCCGCTCACCGGCGCGAACGGCCTGCATCGCCCGGCAAATTGGTTTTCAGTTCCGCCCGTGTCAATTGCCTTAGCCGCGTTAACACCAGTTTGCCTTCTGGCTCGAACAGCAGCGTGGTCGGGTGAACTTGCACCTCGTCGCTGCGGCTGGGTTGCCCCAGCGCCCCACGTTCAAATCAAATCTTGTTGTCCTCACGTCGTCTGTTCCGTGATCATCATCAATGTCAAAAAAGCAATGTGCCTGATCATCTGTCATCGCAAGCGCGTTGGAAAATACCAAAGATTGGGCGGGCGCAACAATACCCGTTCCGCCTTAAATTTGATGAGCGTGCCTTTGTCAGACAAATATTCACAGGAAAAACAATGCCGACCCGACTCGATCGTTCGATCGACAAGTATCACCGGGGTCTCAACGTGCTTTGTCATTTACAACCGGGACATGCTTCACCATCCTTGCGGACCATGGTTTCCCGACACCACAAGCTGGTACTCGCGTTGGCCCTTGGCCTTGCCGCATCGGCAAGCGCCCAGGCTGCCGAGACAATGCCAGCCGGCATGAAAGGCTGGAGTTATTTCATCTCGATTAATAAAATCGGCCATGTCCGCACACCGCAAGAAGCGTGCAAGCTCAGTGCGACGAACCACTGGGGTGTCAGGCTTCGCTCGATGAAGCCGGAGGAACTCAACATACCCAGCTATGGCTGTTATTACAAGCTATTGGAAGGTGCCCCAGTCTGGGACTACTCGCATACTTATCTGGACTGCGAAGATGGTTACACCGCCAAGTCGCCCGGCATCTGCGTCAAATGGGCGGAAAGGGCGCGCCCGCCAAGCTGCGCAGCTTCTCAACGCGGGTTTGTCAAGGGAAATCCTGTCGCAGTTAGCAGCGGCGCCAAGATTCAAACCGGAACCGATTTGCAGGGCGCGCCGAACGGGACGCTGCGCATCAGCAGGACCTATCGTTCGCTGCGCGAAGGTGGCATGGGCCAGTCCGCAGGACAAGGCTGGTCCTTTTCATTCGACCGCAGTTTCGCCGTGGTATTTTCGTTACTCCATCCCTCTCAGCCTGTCGGGGTGACCGGAACATTTGGCGACGGCGCCTATTTTGAATTCGGCCGACTGCAATCGGGCCCCTTTGCTTCCAAGACGGACAAACGCGAAACGCTCCGCAGCCTCAACACAACACTCGACGACTGGGAGCTGACCAGGCGCGACGGCAGCATCGAACGGTTCAAGAAGATCGGCGAACGGTACTTGCTGGTCAGCACGCATACCCGGGAAGGCGTTGGCCAGTCCTACACCTACGGGCCGGACAACAGACTGGCCACGATTGCCGACGCCAGCGGCCGCTCGCTGACGGTGACCTGGCGCGGCGACGCAGTGGACACGATCACTGGCGCGACGATGTCCGTGCACTACAACTATGATGTGTACAAAGACGACGACGACAGCGAACTCGCCGGGACCGAGCGACTTGCAACAGTTGAGTTCTACGACGCCCAGGCAGCGCTGCTGAGCACGCGGCGCTACCACTATGAAGACCGCAATTACGCGCACCTGCTGACCGGAATCACGGATGAGAACGGCGTCTGGTTTGCAAGTTACGCCTACAACGACGCCGGGCAGGCGGTGCTGTCCGAGCATGCGGGCGGCGCCGATCGCTACACGTTCGGCTATCCAGAAAAAGCGAAGCGCATCATCACCGACTCGTTGGGAACCACGCGCGAGATCGGTCTGGCCTTTCCGGGAGGCACCGGGGGACTGGTCGCGAGCGAGAGCCAGCCCGGCGGCGCAGGCTGCGGGCCGGGATCGAGCAAGCTGGCCTACGACAATGTTGGCCAGCTGACCAGCAGCATCGATTTCAACGATCAAAAAACCTGCTTCATTACCGATCCCGTACGCGGATTGCTGACAAGCCAGGTATCCGGTCTGACGGCGGCCGCCAGCTGCCCGGCCAGCGCCACCGAAGCCATCGCCGCCACTAGCCGCAGGACAAGCAAGCAATGGCATCCGGACATGGAACTCGAGACCGCCATCGCTAGCCCCAAGCAGATCACAAGGTATGTCTACAACGGCCAGCCAGACGCCAATGGCACCGTAGCCGGCTGCGCGGCTGGTGCGCTGCTCCCCAACGGCAAGCCCATCGTCGTCCTGTGCTCCACAACGGTCCAGGCAACGCGCGATGCAAACGGATCTGGCGGGTTCGCGGCGCAGAGCGACGGCCGCGCCAGGACCTGGCATTACAGCTACAACGCCTCCGGCCAGTTGCTCAAAGCTACCGGGCCGGCGAATGCGCTGGGCCAGGCGGAATCGATCACCAATGTCTACTACGACGACACGACAGCGAGCCATGCCACGGGAGATCTTGCCACCACACAGAATGCCGTGGGCGAAGTAACGCAGTTCCTTGAGTACACCCAGGATGGCCTTGCAAGCAAAATCCTGCGCGCCAATGGCGTGACGGTCAATTTGGTGTATGGGGCCGGGCAGCGACTCGATTCCAGCACCGTTGCAGGAAGCAAGGGCGGTGTCGAGACAACCCGGTATTCCTATGATGCTGCGGGCCAGTTGAAAAGCGTCCTTTCCCCGGACGGTTCGACGGTGACGCTGGCTTACGACAACGCCCACCGCTTGACCAGTCTGCGCGACGGCGCGGGCAACCAGGTTCAACTGACGTTGGACAAGATGGGCAATGTGACCCAGCAGGAGCTGCGCAATTCCTCCGGGGCGCAGGTTATGGTCGGCAACCGCGCCTTTGACGCGCTCAATCGTCTGGCAAGCATCCAGCGTGGCCAGCAGACTGCAGCAACGACGCTGCAATACGACCGTGGAGGAAACCTGCGGGCGCTCACTGATGCGCTGGGCCGCGTCACCACCGCCGAGTTCGACAACCTCGACCGCCTTGCGAAAGCGGCGCTGCCTCCTGCGGCGGCCGGCAAGCCGGTGACGGCGACCAGCTACGGCTACGACCACCAGGACAATCTGGTCAGCGTCACTGACCCTCGCCAACTGACCACGCGTTATACGCTGGATGGCTACGGCCAGCAAAGAGCCGTGAACAGCCCGGACACCAGCGCCGCCACGTACGAGTTCGACGACGTGGGCAATCTTGTGGCCAGCCGTGACGGCCGCGGTGTCACAACCGCCTATAGCTATGATGCGGCGCGGCGGGTGACGAAAGTCGGCACCAGTATTTATGCGTATGGCAAAGGCGCGTCCAGCGCAGCCGGACGAATAACGGCGATGACCGACGACTCAGGCAGAAGCAATTTTGCCTATGACGGGTACGGCCGCCTTGAGGCGCAGGTTCATATTATCGGCAGCGGCACTGCGGCAAAGCAGTTTGCGCTTGGCTACAAATACGGGACCAGCGGCGGCGGCACCGGGCACGTGACGTCGATGACCTACCCAAGCGGCAATCGCATCGACGTCGTCTATGGCGCCGATGGAAAGGCGAGCGAGCTCTCCCTCACAGCACCGAATGCGCAGACCGCGACAGCGATCCTGTCGAACATTGGGTACTCCGCGCTCGGAGCCGTACAGAGCTGGAGCTGGGGGAGCGCAGCGAGCAAGAATATCTACAAGCGGGAGTTCGATGCAGTTGGCCGGCTCAAGACTTATCCCCTGGGCCTGGCCGGCGCCGGCGGCGTTGTGCGAACGTTGAACTACGATGCAGCCGATCGCATCAAATCGATCGTCCACAGCGGCGCGCCGAACGCAATGCGCCTCGATCAAAGCTACACGTATGACGATCTGGACCGTTTGATTCGGGTGGAGGGCGCGAACGTCAGCCAGGGTTTCGACTACGACGCCAACGGCAACCGCATCAAGGCACGTTTTGGGTCCGGGACCTATATCAATATCGTCGCTCCCACGAGCAACCGGCTCGACAAGACGTCAGGCCCGGCGCCGGCCAAAACGAATACTTACGACAACGCGGGCAATCTGACGAGCGACGGGACCGTGAAATACACCTACGGAACCAATGGCAGGCTCATGGCCGTCGCCGTGGCCGGGGGCACCACAAGCTACCGGTACAACGGCTTTGGCCAGCGGGTTGCGAAATCCGGGGCCGGCGGTGCACTGACCTTCTATGTCTACGACCGAGAGGGCCATCTGGTCGGTGAGTACGACCGAGCCGGAAGCGCAATCCAGGAAACCGTGTATCTGGGTGATTTGCCGGTAGCCGTATTGAAGCCCCGCGACAGCGGGACTCCGGTGCCAGGGGCGCCGCCCACGTCGATGACCGATGTCTTCAGCGTGTACGCCGATCACATTCTGACGCCGCGGGCAATCACGCAGCTTAGCGACAACCGGCTGGTCTGGCGCTGGGACAACGCCGATCCGTTCGGCCTTCAGCAGCCCGACGAGAGCCCGGCCGGCCTGCCGAAGTTCACCTACAATCCGCGCTTTCCAGGACAGGTGTATGACAGAGAGACCAACAGCCACTACAACTACTTCAGGGATTATGATCCGCAGACGGGGCGGTATGTGCAGAGCGATCCAATTGGGTTAGACGGCGGAATCAATACGTACGCTTACGTTGGGAGTCGTCCTCTCACGCACGCCGACCCGTTTGGTCTGGCAGATCTTAACTTTTTCAGTCCAACAGAGCCCAAATTTTGGTCAGGTGCGAATGCTTGGAATGTGCCGGGCTACTATACCGTCGCTGGACATGGAGCTTCTGTGGTCATGTATGGGCCAACCGGAAAGGGTTTGATGTTCCCTAAAGATCTGGCAGCAATTATTAGAGCGGACAAGAACTGGCATGGTCAACCGATCATTTTAGGCTCGTGTGAGACGGGTAGAGACCGCAAAGATGGGGCGCCCGGCTATGCAGAAGACTTAGCTGGTCAACTCGGAACTTGGGTTTTTGCCCCGACTGAAGAGGCGTGGTACAACAATGGCGGCATGCTAGGGTCCGGAAAGATTGGCCCACCGCCGAGCTGGGATGGACAGGGCCCATGGGTCACTAAAGTTCCCGGAATGCGTCACTGAGCTCTATAGCGTCCGCTTTAAATTTAATCTTTCCAGTGGTTGCCCATCGGTTTTAATGCTCCCATTTTTTCGAGTGATGTATGAAAATTGTGCATAGTGGATTTCTAGTGTTATCTATATTATCGGTTGGCTGTCAGCCTGATCGGGCTTCGCCTCCAGTGTTGGAGTCTGCTCCTGCCAGACTAGCCAAACAAGGGCCGAATTTGACATTCACTCAGGAGATGATTTCGCTGGTTGATCAAGCAGATAAAATCCTTGTAACGGAACACTCCTCAATTATCGACGCGCTCGATTCTCAAAGGGGGATTTCGTTGGTGCCTGTCGATATCGTTTATCAAAGTAAAATTCTCAGTGAAGAGCAAACCTCAAAGCTCGTCGCTCTGCTCTGGGAGATGGACCAAGAAGTTGGTGCAAACCGGAGTGTTGATCTGAAGATTCTGAACACGCCAGAGGTGAGTTCAAAATCATGTATATTCGCGCCGCACCACAGCATTACTTTTTTTCTCCAGAAAAACGAACCTAAGAAAATGTCTATTGATTTTGCTTGCGGCAGGGCGGAATGGGCGGGCTCAGCAGCATCTGTTCCTGGGGCCTTTATTTCAAAGTTCTATGGCTTCGCGAAACTCATTGGAATTAATCCACTTCAAAACTGGGAAGACTTAGCCGCGAAACACCTTAAAAGCGACCCGGAAAAGAAAACCTCGCGATAACGAGGGAAGCCGCCACGGAACGGCACGGGGTAGTTATGCCGTTCGATCTATCCTCCTATTGATATCGAGGGGGGGGGGGCGCCGCGGGAATGCCGGTATCCGTGGCGTCGCCTTGCGTGCAATCGCCGTCGAACCCAGCTTTTCCTCGCCGCGCAGCGCCGGACCTCGACCAAGTTCATCGACGGCCAGCGCCCGTCATAGGCTCCCCGCGCTGGCGACAACGATGCCTTCAAGCTGGCGCTCGCGCACGCAGGGTGCGACTTCGGCCAGGGTTTTCTGTTCTCACGTCCGCTCGCCGCCGCCGACATGGGCGCCTTGCTGGGCCATCAGCCCTCACCCACAAGCCGCTACGGGCGCAGCCGGCCTGGCACGGCCGGCAAATGCGTTTCCAGTTCCGCCCGGGTCAATTGCCCCAGCCGCGTCAACACCAGCTTGCCTTCCGGGTTGAACAGCAGCGTGGTC
Source organism: Massilia sp. TSP1-1-2 (assembly GCF_049896185.1). NCBI lineage: Bacteria > Pseudomonadati > Pseudomonadota > Betaproteobacteria > Burkholderiales > Oxalobacteraceae > Massilia > Massilia sp. TSP1-1-2. The sequence goes on along the minus strand of NZ_JAFCTU010000017.1, from coordinate 19,055 downwards.
GGGTAAGCTTGCACCTTGAATTCCTTGATGGCTTGCTCGTTGCCGGCAATGATGGGGTAGCTCACGTGCAGCGCCCTGGCGAACTGGCGCAAGCGCATCACGCTCTCGCCGTCGGCCGCCAGTCCCAGCACCATTACGTCGCTGCGCGCGTGCGACAGCGCTTCGAGTTCGGGCATCTCCTGAATGCACGGCGCGCACCATGTGGCCCAGACATTGAGCACCACCCATTTGCCGCGATAGGCTTCGAGCGTGTGCAGCTTGCCTTCGACATCGGTCAGGTGCATGGCGTGGGCGGGCGACAAAGCGGCAACGGCCAGCAGGGCCGCCGCCAGCAGGGAGCGGGTACGCATCCGGGCGCGCATTACAAGCGGGCCGACAGGCCGATGACCAGTGCGCGGTTGGCCGTCAGTTGCACGCCGGTGACGTGGCGGTGCAGCGGCACCTGGTAGAACGCATACAGTTGCGTCGACTTGCTCAGCGCATAGCTCAGGCCCGGGCTGGCGTACAGGAAGCGTCCGCCGCTGCTGGCCGGTTCCGCTTCGCTGCCGCTGTCGGCGCTCTTGTGGACGTAGTTCAGCTGGCCCTGGATGCCCAGGCCGCCAGCCAGGCCCTTGCGCACGCCCACATCCACGCCGAGCTGGGCGCCGGGGCGGAAGTTTTCGCGCGTGTTGATCGCGTGCTGGTACTGTGCCTGGGCAAACCAGGAAGCGTCGAGCGCGGTCAGTTTTTGATGATAGTAGCTGCCTGCGATCAAGTCCATGGTGCCGCTGCCGGGCTGCATGCTGCGCTCGGCCCGCGCACCCTGGGCGTTGCTCTCGTCATATTTTCCGGTCGGCAGCTTGACGCCGAAAGTAATGCCGGCGCTGGCCGGCTTGAGCGGGTCGGCCACGCCCGTCAACTGGTAGCGCCCAATGATGCGCGCGTCGTTCAAAGCGGTAAATTTCCAGCTGTCGCCGATCTTGGCGCCGTGGTGATTGTGAATATGAAAGTGTTCGCGCTGAACAGCCGCGGCGCTGACCGTCAGGCCAAAGCCATTGCCGAAATTGTGGCCGTAGCTTAGCACCACGTTGCGGTTTTGTGTGCTCACTTCGTCATGGTGCGAGGGGACCTGGCCGACCGACACCTTATCCGAACCGGACATCGGCTGGTCCTGGTTCATGTACTCGTAGCGCAGGTCGAAGGCGTCGCTTGCTTCAGTCAGCGCGCTCTCGGCTGTCCAGTTGGTGTTGACGGCGCAAAAGGAGGCGCCGCAGCTGGCCAGCGCAATTGATGGCGCCAGTGCTGCAAGGGCCGCGGCCAGGAGAGTGTGCGTTGTTTTCATAATGTGTCCCTGAGAATGAAAGCCTGCCAGGGCAGGTATGGACGACTGCTTGTCGTGGCGTGGAAATCATACTTTTAGCGCGCATGTTTTTCACATGATCTACATCAAAATTTTCCAGAAAACCCAATAATATTGCAGGTTGGGAAATTTTTGATCTGGATCAATTTTTTAATATGCTGATCAAATGTATGATTTGATCAAGGTCAAGCGGTGCAGATTCGCACCAGACATTACTAGGTGAGAAAAACATGAAAAGGACCATCATTTCGCAAGCCCTCCTGACGCTGGTTATCGGCGCAGCTTCCTTGTCGCCAGCTGGCTTGTCGTCGGCACTTGCCCAGCACGCCGGACACGGCGCCGCTACGGGAAGCTCGGCCGTTCAGTACCGGCCGGACGTGACGTACACGCTGCGCACCGATATTGCCGACGGCAAGCTGGTGTTCATCAGCGAGACGGGCGCCAACAAGGGCACGGCCAACCCAACGCTCAATGTGCCTGAAGGCGCAGTAGTGCAGATCAATCTGGTCAATGGCGACGGCGCCACCCACGACTTGACGGTGCCCGACTTTAACGTCAAGTCGAACCAGATCAACGACAAGGGCGCCAGCACCTCGATCGTCTTCAAGGCCGACAAAAAGGGCGTCTTCAATTATATCTGCTCCTTGCCCGGCCACGTTGCGGCCGGCATGATCGGCAAGATCATCGTCGGCGGGGCAGTTGCCGCGCCGGTGGCCAAGGGCGCCGACATTTCGCGCAACCCGACCGACGTGGGTACGCCGGTCGGCGCGCGCGGACCGCAAAAGCTGACGGTCGGGCTGGAGACGACGGAAGTCGTCGGCCAATTGGCTGACGGCACCACGTACAAATACTGGACCTTCAACAGCAAGGTGCCCGGTCCCTTTTTACGGGTACGGGTCGGCGACACGGTCGAGGTAAACCTGAGCAACGCCAAGGATAGCCACATGATCCACTCGGTTGACTTCCATGCAGTAACCGGTCCCGGCGGCGGCGCTGCAGTCACCCAGGCCGCGCCCGGCAGCACCAAAAGCTTCACGTTCAAGGCGCTCAATCCCGGCCTGTATGTGTATCACTGCGCCACTCCGATGGTCGCCCAGCACATCTCGAACGGCATGTACGGCATGATCCTGGTCGAGCCGGAAGGCGGCCTGGCCAAAGTGGACCGCGAGTTCTATGTGATGCAAGGTGAGCTGTACACCGCTCAGCGCCACGGCACGCCAGGCGAAGCCGAGTTCTCGCTCGAAAAACTGCTCAACGAGCAGCCCGAGCACCTGATGTTCAACGGCACCCACGATGCGCTCACCAAGACGCACCGCATGGAAGCGAAAGTGGGCGAAACGGTGCGCATTTTCTTCGGGGTGGGCGGGCCTAACCTGACGTCGAGCTTTCACGTGATTGGCGAAGTGTTCGACCGCGTCTATTCGCAGGCTGACCTGACGTCGCTGCCGGCAAAGAACGTGCAGACGACAACGGTTGCGCCCGGTGGTGCTACGATGGTGGAATTCAAGGTCGAGGTGCCGGGGCGTTACATCCTGGTTGACCATGCACTGTCGCGCATGGAAAAAGGCCTGGCCGGTTTCCTCTACGTGACGGGCAAGGATAACCCGGAAGTGTTCCGTACCACCAGCAGGCCCGACGCCCCTTCAGGACACTGATCCGGCAACGCGTTTTGCAAGACCCGCAGCCTGCGGGTCTTTTTTGCGTTGTGGTTTGGCGTTGTAGTTTGCGTTTGTACTTAGCTTCGTTTGAATGAAAGATGCACCATGCTTACCTCCAAAATCGACCGGCGCGAGTTTCTCAAGCGGCTGCCGCTGTTTGCCGACTTCACCGCCGACGAGCTCACCGTGCTCGCCGCCGCCACCCACGAAGTGCATGTCCCGCGCGGCACGCCTATTTTCCACCGGGGCGACCCGTGCCGCGGCTTTCACATCGTCATTTACGGCCAGGTCAAACTGGGCTTTTTGTCAGTCCAGGGTGATGAAAAAATCGTCGAGATCATCGGGCCGGGCTTTAGCTTTGGCGAAGCGCTGATGTTCATGGAAAAGCCGTATATCGTTGGCGCCACGGCGCTGGTTGACACCATGCTGCTGCACATTGCCAAGGAAGCCGTGTTCGGCGAACTGGAACACAACCCGGCGTTCGCGCGCCGCATGCTCGCTGGCATGAGCCGGCGCTTGCATGGTTTGATGAAGGATGTGGAGTCGTATTCGCTGCGCTCGGGAAGCCAGCGCATTGTCGGCTACTTGCTCAAGGATGAACCGGACGGCGATGGTTCGCAGGTCACGCTCGCCGTCAGCAAAAAGCTGCTCGCTTCGCGCCTGAACCTGACGCCCGAGTATTTTTCACGCGTGCTGCACGACCTGTCGGAGCTGGGCATGATCACCGTGAAAGGGCGCTTGATCACGATCCTGGACATTGAACGCCTGCGCACCTACGAAGGCTGAAAGATCGCCTTGATCTTGCGGCAGCTGTTCGCCGCGCGCCACAGGTCGGTTGCCAGCAGCAGGCTCGAGACGGCCAGTAGCGCGCAGGCCGGGCGCACCAGATAGCCGGGCCAGTAGACGGCTCCCAGCAGCGCCGCCAGCGCCAGCGCATGCCAGTAAAATTGGCGCCGCGCCAGAGCGTCGGGCAGGATCAGGCGAATCGTCGGCACCTGGCCCTTGGTCGCATGCGGATCGCTTTGCAGGTGATACCACAGCAGGAACGGCACAATCTTGTACAGCATGCCGTTGACCGCACCCATCGCAAAGCCGCCGATGAACACGACGCCCAGGGCGAGCGGGGCTTGCGCTGACGGGGGCAGAAAGAACAGCAGCGCGCTGGCCGCCAGGCTGCCCAGCGACAGGCGCCAGTAGCGCGTGGTGGCGTCCGGCTCCTTGCGCTTGCGGGTAGTGAGCAGCCACGCCGTGAAGGCGGCAAAGGCGACCAGGGCTGCTGCCAGCAGGGCGCCGGCATACGGGGCGCCGCCGGACCAGGCGGCCAGCAGGCTGAAAAGGAGCCATGGCGCCCAGCGCGTTACCTGCGCCGGATAGAGTTTCGATGACTGGAACATCGGGATCACCTGGAACGCGACGCCCACCACCAGCATGGCGACCCACCCGAGCAATCCCCAGCCGGCATGCAGGTCGGCCAGCATCGGCACCGGCGCGGCCAGTGCGCCGCTCAGGGCGAACGCCAGCGTCACGCCCAGGGACACCGTGACGGCCAGGCCGGCCAGTGCCAGCCGCATGCCGCGCACCATCGGCATGGCGGGCGCCGTGCCAGGGCGCCACAAGGCGCGTCCAATGACGACCAGGAGCACGGCGAAAGCGCACGCCAGCAGCAGCGCGGCCGGCAGAAACAGGAAACTTGCCCCCAGGCCCAGCGCGCATGCCAGCAGCAGGGCGCCCAGCGCCAGGCCGCCCCAGGCCGTCGCCGCCGCCGCGCGGCTCACCGGCACGGCGGCGCCGGTGACCACGGGAATCAGCTGCAGCATCGAACCTGCCATCGCCATGCCCAGGTAACCCAAGGTCAGCAAGTGGGTCGAACCGAGCACGCCGGCCGACCAGCGCGAGGCGAAGGCGCGCTCGCCGGCGGCAAACAGCGCGAGCGCGGCGAGCACGCCGAACCATGGCGCGGCCAGCAGAAAACGCAGCGGCAAGCCTGGCGCGGGCGAGAGCGCATAGGCAAGGGAGCGCTGCATCAGCGCTCCCGGATCACGATCTGGTACAGGCCCGGCTCCGGCTGGGTAGTGGTGTATAGGTAGTTATTGCGCTCCAGGATGCGAAACAGCGGGTGCGGTTCGCGTTCGATCAGCAAGCGGATCTGCTGGCCGGCGAGCAGGCCGGCGAGGGCGTCGAGCACGCGTTCCATGGGTTCGGGCGGGAACATGCCGCGCAAGTCCAGGAACACTTCAGGGGGAACGGTGTGCTGTGTCATGGCGCTCTCAAAGAAAGAAGAGGGAGAAAGAACAGGGGGTTTTTGGTGATGGCCGTGGCGACGATGTAGCCAAAGCAGGCGAGGGCGGCGACAAAAGCGGCGCCGCGGATCAGGCGCGTCTTGCCGTATTTGAGGGCGACCGAGCCAAGCAGGATGTAGGCGATCAGCGCGCCCACCTTGGCCGCCAGCCAGGCGCTGGTGGTGGGCGACTGGCCGCTCCACCAGGCCAGCGCGATGGCCGTGGCCAGCAGCAGCGAGTCGACCATGTGCGGCAGGCTTTTGACCCAGGCGCGCTCGCGCATGGGCGAGTCGGCCAGCATCCACACGCCGCGCACCAAAAACAGCGCCGCGCTGATGGCGGCGAAGGTCATGTGCGCATGCTTGAGAAGGAGGTAGTTCATGGTGTCAGGGTACGGCAAAAGGAGAGCAGATGGACGCCTTCGGGCGCGGGTCCGGGGCCAATGCCCAGCAGGGCCGACAGCGGCACGCGGTCAAGCCGCTCAAGAAAAGCGGCGGTGGCTTCAGCCAGCAAGCCCTTGAGAACGCAGCGGCCGGCCAGCAGGCAGTTGCTCGGTGCGGCGGAAAAGCAGTCGACCATTTGAAAATCGGGCTCCGTCATGCGAATGACAGACCCTAACATGATTTGCTCGGGTGGCCGCGCCAGCTGGATGCCGCCGGCGCGCCCGCGCAGTGTTCGCAAAACGCCAAGCGCGCCAAGCTGGTGCGCGATCTTGGTCAGGTGGTTGCGCGAAATGCCATGAATGCCGGCGATCTCGCGCACCGTGATGAGCTTGCCGGGATGTCCTCCCAGATGCATCAGCAAGCGCAGTGCATAGTCGGTGTAGTCGGTCAGGCGCATGGGTGATCCCTGTTGCGTGAACATGCAACCGGCGCCGGCTGCCAACCAACTGGCAGGCCGGCGCCGGGGGTCTTTACTTGACGATTGCCAGCTGTGCTGCCGCCAGTTTGCGCGCAGGACGATTCTGGAACACCAAGCGCCACATGAACAGGACCAGGAACATCACGCCGACGGTGAACACGATGTCGCCCGGTACCCGCAGCCAGACCATGGTTTCCATGAACGCGGAGTGGACCACTTCAGGCGAGCGGGCGTACCAGACGCCGCGCGACACGCTTGCCCAGGCCTGGTAGATGCCGGCCGGGACCAGCGAGATGAACACCATCATCGCCAGACCAATGTTGAGCAGCCAGAACATCGGACGCAGCGCGCTGTCGGACCAGGCCAGGCGATCGGACAGGCCGCGCAGGCAGAACAGCATCAGGCCGATGCCCAGCATGCCGTACACGCCGAACAGCGCTGCGTGGCCGTGGGCTGCCGTCATGTTCATGCCTTGCATGTAGTACAGCGCGATCGGGGTGTTGATCGAAAAGCCCAGCAGGCCGGCGCCAACGATGTTCCAGAAGCCCACTGCGATGAAGCACAGGATCGGCCACTTGTAGTTCTGTACCCACGGCGCCGCTTTCGAGCGCTGGAAGTTGCGGTAGGCTTCAACGCCGATGATCGACAGCGGCACCACTTCAAGCGCGGAGAACATGGAGCCGATCGCAATGACGGCGGTCGGGGTGCCGGTAAAGTACAGGTGGTGCAGCGTGCCCAGGATGCCGCCGAACAGGAACACGATCGTTTCAAGCACGATGGCGGTGTTGGCTGAAGCGGCGCGAATCAGGCCAAGGCGGGTGAACAGCAGCGCGATGACGGCAGTGGCGAACACTTCAAAGAAGCCTTCAACCCACAGGTGGACCAACCACCAGCGCCAGTATTCAACCATCGAGTAGTGCGTTTTTGGACCCCAGGTAAGCGAGGTGGCATAGAAGCCGCCGATGCACAGTGCCGCCAGGAATACCATGGCGATCAGGCCACGGCTTTCCGATGGCTTTTTCAGGGCAGGCCACAGACCGCGGCCGAGCAGCAAGACCCAGAACAGCAGGCCAACGAACAGCAGGATCTGCCAGATACGGCCCATGCTGGTAAATTCCAGGCCCTGGTTACCGATCCAGAAGGCAAAGTCGGTGCCCTGTTTTTGCAGCGTGCCGAGCCAGCCGAAGGCGGTCGAGCCGACCACGATGAACAGCAGCGCATAGAACAGCACGTTCACGCCCAGCGCCTGGTACTTTGGCTCATGGCCCGAAATGGCAGGGGCGATGTACAGGCCGGTGGCCAGCCACGCGGTGGCGATCCATAGCACCGCGAACTGGGTGTGGATGGTGCGGCTGATGGTAAAGGGCAGGATCTGGGCCAATGGGAAGCCAAAGAAGCTGGTGCCTTCCACCGAGTAGTGGGCCGTGATGATGCCCATGCCCACTTGCGCCAGGATCAGGCCGACGACCACGAAGAAGTACTTGCGGGTCGCTTTCATCGATGCGGTGGGCTTCAGTTCGAACAGCGGGTCGTCCTTGGCCGGAACCGGGTCGCCTTCTTCCTTGTGCATCGAATGGTAGAAGATCATGCCGCAGATGGCGCCGATCATCAGGATGACGCTGGCGATCGACCAGATGCCGGTGCCGGCGGTCGGCGTATTGTCCACCAGCGGCTCATGCGGCCAGTTGCTGGTGTAAGACAGGTTGGTTTCACCCGGGCGGTCGGTGGCCGCTGCCCACGCCGTCCAGAAGAAGAAGGCGGTGAGCGACTCGCGGTCGTAGGCCTTTGGCAGCGCGTTGGGCGTCATCGCATACTGTTCGCGCAAGGCGTTCAGGGAAGCGGCGTTGCCGAACAAATCGTTGAAGTGCGCAGCGGTGCGGCGCACGGCTTCGGCCCGAATTGGCGAGAGCGCCAGGGTGCCGGTTGCCGCGTCATAGGTGTTGGTGCGCAGTTCGGTCTTGACCATGACGTCGATTTTGCCCTTGTCGCCGGCGTCGAGCTCAACGTACTTGCGCGAGAGCGTGCGTTCGGCGAGCAGGTCTTGCAAGGCGAGCGCCTCGCGGTGCAGCCAGTCGGCCGACCAGTCGGGCGCGACGTAGCTGCCGTGGCCCCAGACGGTGCCGAGCTGCTGGCCGCCGGCCATGAGCCATGCCTGCTGGCCGTATTGGACGTTATCTTTCGAGAAGAGCACAGTTCCGTCGGTACTGCGGACCTGCATCGGGATGGGCGGCGCCTCAAGGTAAATTTCACGGCCGACCCAGCCAAGGGCGGCAAATGAAAGTACGCAGATGACAGCTAGCCATGTCCATAGTTTGCGCGTGGCGTGCATGATGTTCCTTCTGATGTTGTAGTGATGGAGTGAGTACTAAGATGCATTCTATTTGCATCTTTTATTCGGTGCAAAGATTATGTAGGGCTAAAATTGATCCAGTTTAGGTTTTTCCGCAGTAGTGGTGGCGGGGGTGCGCGGTCGGGGTTGGCGGCACTGGCACGCCAGAACGTGCATGCCAGATAGCGCCAGGAGAGCGGATCTTATCGGCATTGCGCGGGAATTGCCCATGATGTAGATCAAATTTCCGGAAGAACACGTGGCACGTGCAAATATAGTTGCGCAGCGCACGATTCGGCTTGCCGCGCTTCGCAGGCGTGACTACCATGATTGCCGAATAGAAGCAATTGACGCCGCTGTCTGCGGCGAAAACAGGAGAACGACCATGGGAAACAACGATGCGACAGGCTTGAAGGGCGCGCCCTCGTCGGCAGTCCATTTCGACGCCGCGCTGATTGCAAAAATGAGCCAGCAGGGTCCGCGCTATACGTCCTACCCGACCGCCGACCGCTTTCGCGCCGGCTACGGCCATGCCGAGTATGCCGCCGTGGTGGCGGGCCTGGGCCAGGGCGCCGCGCGATTGCCGCTGTCGCTCTATCTGCACATCCCGTTTTGCGAGTCGCTGTGCTACTACTGCGCCTGCAACAAGATCATCACCAAGGAACACGACAAGGCGGCCATCTACCTCGATTACCTGAAGCGCGAAATCAGCCTGCAGGCAGCCTTGCTTGGCAGCGAACAGCGGGTCGAGCAGCTACACTTGGGCGGCGGCACGCCGACCTACCTGACCGACGCGCAGATGGCCTCGCTCATGGAGCACCTGCGCAGCTGCTTTACCTTTGCCGACGACGATAGCGGCGAGTATTCGATCGAGATCGATCCGCGCACCGTAGACCCGGAGCGCATTCGCTCGCTGCGGCGCCAGGGTTTCAACCGCGTGAGTCTGGGCGTGCAGGACTTTGACCCGGAAGTGCAAAAAGCGGTCAACCGCATCCAGCCCGACGCCCTGACGCACGACGCGATCAGCGCAGCGCGCGCGGCCGGTTTTCGCTCGATCAGCATCGACCTCATTTACGGCCTGCCCAAGCAAAGCTTGAAGACCATCGGCGAGACGCTGACCAAGGTGGTGGCGGCCAGCCCGGACCGCATCTCGATCTACAATTACGCGCACATGCCGCAGCTGTTCAAGTCGCAGCGCCTGATCGTCGACGCCGACCTGCCCACCGACCATGACAAGCTGGCCATGCTGGGCCTGTGCATCGAGCGCCTCACCGCAGCCGGCTACGTCTACATCGGCATGGACCATTTCGCCAAGCCCGACGACGAGCTGGCCGTGGCCCAGCGCAGCGGCCAGCTGCACCGCAACTTCCAGGGTTACTCGACGCACGCCGATACCGATATGGTTTCGTGCGGCGTGTCGGCCATCAGCGCCGTGGGCGAGTCGTACTGCCAGAACGAAAAATCGCTGGAGCGCTATTACGCCGGGCTTGATGCGGGCCACTTGCCGGTGGCGCGCGGGATTGAACTGACGCCGGACGACGTTATCCGGCGCGACGTGATCGGACGCCTGATGTGCGACTTTGCGCTGAGCGTGCGGTCGGTGGAGCATGCGCACGGCATCGACTTTGCTCTCTACTTTGGCCCGGAACTGGCGCGCCTGCGCGAGTTCGAGGCTGACGGCCTGCTCACGGTGCAAGACGCCGCGCTGACCGTCACGCCGGCCGGGCGCCTGCTGGTGCGCAACCTGTGCATGGTGTTCGACAAATACTTCGGCAGTCCCAACGAGATCCCGCTGCAGCGCATGCGTTACTCGAAGACGATCTGAGAGCGCGTACTTAAGCTGGTTCTTAAGCTGGTTCTTAAGCTGGTTCTTAAGCTGGTTCAAGTAAATCGGCGCGTGCGGTCCGTGCACTGGAAAGCTCGTTCTACAATTGTTTTGCCGCGTTTGCGGTTTATATGGAGATGATTATGAAGACCACGATTTTCGCCTTGCTTGCCTTCGCCGCCATGGCTGTCGGCGGCCAGGCACAGGCCAACGCCGATCTGGCAAAGGCCAAGAACTGCATGGGTTGCCACGCGATCGACAAGAAGGTGATCGGACCGGCTTACCGCGATGTGGCGGCCAAGTACAAGGGGCAGAAGGACGCCGAAGCCAAGCTGGTGGCCAGCATCACCAAAGGCAGCACGGGTGTCTGGGGTCCGATGGCGATGCCGCCGAATGCCGTGAGCCCGGCTGAAGCGGCCACGCTGGCCAAGTGGGTGCTGGCGCAGAAATAACGGGCAGGGTGATGTAACACGCTCGCCGGTCCTGGAAAGAACATGGATTGCGATGTTCTCGACCCCACAGCGCCAAACCAACATCGTCCTCGCGCACGCGGGGACCTATAGAACGGTTCAACTGAGCTACCGTTCTATGGGTCCCCGCGTGCGCGAGGACGATGTTGGTTTGGGCTTTCGTGGTGTCAAAGGTGGCGATTTCTAGTCGGCAGCCAGACGGTCGGAAAAGCGCGTCGCCGAACATGAGTTGCGATGTTCTCAACCCCACGGCTCCAAACCAACATCGTCCTCGCGCACGCGGGGACCTATAGAACGTTTCAACCGAGCTACCGTTCTTTGGGTCCCCGCGTGCGCGAGGACGATGTTGGTTTAGGCTTTCGTGGTGTCAAATGTGGCGATTTCTAGTTGGCAGCCAGTAGATACCGGAGAAGCGCGAAGCGAGCATTCCGACATGAGCCGTCGATGACGCTTGTCGGTATGCCCGCTTCTGGCAGTGCGATCAACTAAACCGCTGCGCTAGCCGCAGCTGCCAATGTAATGACACTCGCTGCAATGGCTGCACCCATCAACCTTGTGCAAGGCATAGGCTCCGCAGTCAGGACACTTGCGCCCCGCATGCTGCGCAGCTTGCGCGGTTGGCACTCGCGGTGCCGGCGCTGCTGCACCCTCGAGCTGGCGCGCCAGTTGCTCTGTCGGCACCTGGTTGCCCTGCTGGTCCAGAAACCCGCGCCGTATCAGCACGCGCTGCAGCGTAAAGGCAATCGCCGCCACTTCCGAATCGTGATACACCGGCACCTCGGCGCCATCTGCGCGCGTGAGCGTACCGCAGCGCACCGGCCCCTTTTCCCACACTACTTCGCGCATGTCCGCCAGGGCCTTGGCAACCGAGCTGCCGGCGCGCGCCGCCAGCGAAAGCAGGCGCATGGTCGACGTGATCCACTGCTGCCCGTCGCTGCGCTGGTTGGCCGGCATGAAAAACTCGAACGGACGCTCGATGACCACCGGCAGGCCCGCCAGGCGCCCCTCGGCGCGGATGAAACTGACCGTCAGGTAGGCCGCCTTGGCCCCTTCCTGCGTACTGTAACGCACCTTGCAGGTGACCGATTCCAGTTCCCCGGACGGGCGGCTGTCAAAGCGCCGCCGCAGCGGGTCTTCGTCCGGCAGGCTTGGCGCCGGTTCGGCCGGGGCCACACTGAGCACGCTGGCCAGGCCCGCGTTGGGCCGGTAGGTGGCCAGGCCTTTCAGGCCGGCACGCCAGGCGTCGCGGTACAGGTTCTTGAAGTCGGCATACGGATAGTCGGTCGGAACGTTGACGGTTTTTGAAATCGCCGTGTCGATGAACGGCTGCACCGCCTGCATCATGCCCAGGTGGTCGGTGGCGGCCATTTGGAGCGCCGTGACGAACTGCGCCGGCAAGGCGGCTGCGTCGCTGACATCGTGGCCGAGGTGGCGATACAGGCGCCACGCATGGTCGGCCACCTCATAGCTGCGCGTGCTGCCGTCAGCCATGCGCTTTTTGCGGAAATAGGTCCACGAAAAGGCTGGTTCGATGCCGTTCGAGGCGTTGTCGGCAAAGGCGAGCGTGATGGACCCGGTCGGGGCGATCGAGAGCAGGTGCGAATTGCGGATGCCATGTTCGGCGATCTGCTCGCGCAGCGCCTGCGGCAGGCGAGCGATAAACTGGCCGCCCAGGTAGGCGTCGGCGTCAAACAGCGGGAACGGGCCTTTTTCGCGGGCCAGTGCAATTGAAGCGGCGTAGGCGGCGTCGCGCATTTCTTCGGCGATGCGCGCGGCCAGGCTGCGCCCCGCCTCGCTGTCGTAGGCGACGCCGAGCATGACCAGCGCGCTGCCCAGGCCCAAGAACCCCAGTCCCACGCGGCGCTTGGTGCGGCCTTCTTCGGCCTGCTGCGGGAGCGGCCACTCGGTGGCGTCGAGCGCCAGGTCGAGCATGCGCACGCCCACGGCCACCACTTCGCGCAGGCGCGCAAAGTCGAGCGTGGCGCCGGGCGTAAATGGCGCGTCGACAAAACGGGTCAGGTCGACCGAGCCCAAGTCGCAGCAGCCGTACGGCGGCAGCGGCTGCTCGCCGCACGGATTGGTGGCGCACAGCTCTTCGGCGTAGTACAGATTGTTTTCGGCGTTGATGCGGTCGATGAACAGGACGCCCGGTTCGGCATGGTCGTAGGTGGACTGCATGACGGCATGCCACAGCAGGGACGCGTCCAGCGTGTGGTAGATCCATTGGCCATCGATCCTTTGGCGCGCGCCGGCGGCGATCTGGTCGTCCGACGGTTCTGCAGCGTGCACCAGCTCGAACGGCAGCTTGGCCTCGAGCGCCTGCATGAAGGCGTCGGTTACCGCAATCGACAAATTGAAGTTGGTCAGGGCGCCGTCATGCTTGGCCGTGATGAAGCGTTCGATGTCCGGATGGTCGATGCGCAGCACGCCCATTTGCGCGCCGCGCCGCGCGCCGGCCGATTCCACCGTCTTGCAGGAGGCGTCGAATACCTCCATGTACGACACGGGACCGGAGGCGCGTGAATGGGTGCCTTTGACCTTGCTGCCGCACGGGCGGATGGCGCTGAAATCGTAGCCCACGCCGCCGCCGCGGCGCATCGTCTCGGCCGCTTCGGCAAGGGCCGTGTAGATGCCCGGCAGGCCTTCGTGCAGGCCGGTCACCGAGTCGCCAACGGGCTGCACGAAGCAGTTCATCAAGGTCGCCTTCATGCCCATGCCGACCGCTGAATTGATGCGCCCGGCGGGAATGAAGCCTTGCTGCTGCGCCCACAGGAAGCGCTCGTTCATTGTCTCGTGCAGCTCGGCGCTCTCGTACTGGGCCAGCGAACGGGCCACCCGTGCCTGCACTGCGGCGATGCTGTCTTCGCTGCCCTTTGCGTATTTTTCGCACAAGACATCGATCGATACTTCCTGCGCGGGCAGGGTGCGGTTAAACATATTTTCGTTGGCGTTCATGCGTATCCTGAAATCTGTATGCCGGCCGCCACGACGGCGCCAGCGCACGCTACTATCGGCCAGGCGATGAAAAAAGTCCTTGAAGCAGGCTAAGGATTTGGCAGCACCAGGATCGTGCCGCGCATGCCGGCCTCGTAGTGGCCGGGCAAAAGGCAGGCGTATTCCAGTTCGCCGGATAGCTCGGCCTGCCACAGGAACTGTTCGCTGGCGCCGGGAGCGACGTGCAGCATGGCGCTCCCGGCCCCATGCCCGTGGTGACCGGACTGGCGCCGGTTCGCGATGTCGTCGCGGGTGCCAATCACGATTTCATGCTGCACCTTGCCCTGGTTGCGGACGATGAAGCGGATCGTCTCGCCATGCTCGACGCTTAACTCGCCGGGCGCAAAGCGCATGCTGTCGTACATGCCAATGTCGACCGTGCGCGCCTGGCCGGCAGTGGCGGTTTGGCCGTGCAGTATCGCCAGTGTCGCCAGCAGTGCCGCCGCGGCGCCCATCGCGTTCATGCTGCATCCTTGGGCGTGGCGTGCCGGGAAAACGGCGCCAGGCGGCGCAGGAACAGGTCCAAGGCGCCCAGTTCGAACGCGTCAATGGCGTTCTTGAAAAGCAGGCCCAGTTCCGTGTCGCCTTCGAGCACTAGGCGGCGCCGGAAAAACAGGCTGTCCGGGTCTTCTTCGCGCCGCGCCAGCAGCCACAGGTCGTGCAGCGAGGCTGCAATGGCAAGGTCGGGCGTTGCCTGTGGCGCGGATGGTGCAAAGCCGGTTTTGCGCCAGCTGACATCAAAGGCGATGCCAAGATCGCTGACCCGCAGCCGCAGCAGCTTGCCTTCCAGGCCGGCCTTGGTGTCGGCGGCCAGCTGGGGTGCCAGCGATGCATTGAGCATGCGCGCAAACAGCCATGAACCGGGGTAGGCGGGAAGGCGCGACAGGACGCTGCCAAGGGGCGGCAGCAGAGGCGGCAACACGGGCAGGGGGCGCTGGCGCCAGGTCATGCCGCCACCTGCTGCATGCCGCTCTGGCCGTACCAGTAACCGTTGCAGGCTTCGCCCGGCAGCAAAGGCGCCAGCTGCGCGCGGGCGTCGCTCGCGTCCAGCAAACCGCGCCTGGCCTGGTCGTAGATGGCGAGCACTTGCGCCGTGCCGCTGGCCTGGGGACTGATGCGCAGCACGTCCACGCCGCAGCGCGCCAGGTCTTCCAGTTCGCCGATCAGGCAGTTCACGGACGCGGACTGGGTCTGGGTGCCGTTCAGGACCAGAAAGGGCTTTTGCTCGCGGGTGCGCAGCAGCAGGCCGTCGGGATGGTCCAGGCAACTGAACTGGCAGTCGTCCTTGGGCAGGTTGCGGTTGCGCGCCGTGAAGCAGCGCGCCGAAAAGGCGAGCGGCATGCGCCCATGGGCGAAGATCTCGGTTTCCATCTGCACCGGGCCGTCGCGCATCACATGGGCCAGCTGTTCGCGCCCCATCTCCAGCGGCAGCACCCAGCGCGATGCGCCCAGTTCGGCCAGCACTGCCAGCGAAGGGCCGTTGTACAGGTTCAGGTGGGGTCCGGCGACAAAAGGCGTGCCCGGCGCCATGCTGTGGACGGCGCCAAAATCATTCGCTTCGACCAGGTAGCGCCCGTTGGCGGCGATTTTGCGCAGGGTTCCCAGTTCGCTGTTCGATTCGATCAGCGCCTGGGTCGAGAGCACGGCCTGTTTGCCGGCGTCGGCCAGCAGGTCGGCCACGTCGAGCCAGTCGCTCAGCTTCATTTCGTGGCGGCGCGAACAGACCGTCTCGCCCAGGTAGACGATGTCGGCCGGCCCTTCGGCCACCTCCTGGTAAAAATCGAACGTGGCCGCGCGCGGCCAATAGGTCAGTACGGGGCCAAGGGCCAGCTTTAACATGGACTAAACTCCGGTAGTATTCATTTCCAGGCGCGGTGATAGGCGCCCAGCGTGTGCTGCTGGCCTTCGGCCACTTTGTCCAGCGCCGCCATCCAGGCCGGGTGGACCGAGTATCGCGGCAGGTTGTCGCGGCAGGCGTCGAGCGCTTCGCGCCACACCCGCGTGACCTGGGCAACGTAAGCGGGGCTGCGCTGCCGGCCTTCGATCTTCACGGCGCGCACGCCGGCCGCGATCAGTTGCGGCAGCAGTTCGAGCGTGTTCAGGCTGGCCGGTTCCTCGATCGCGTAGTAGTTCTCGCCCTCGACCTCGAAGCGCCCTTTGCACAGCGTGGGGTAGCTGGCGTTCTCGTCGTTTGCGTAGCGGTCGATCAGCACGCCGTTCAGGCGCGCCTCGAGCGACTGCGGGGTGGTGTGCCAGCGCACAGCCTTGGCCGGCGAGCACACGCCGTGGGTATTGGGCGACTCGCCGGTAGCGTACGAGGACAGGGCGCAGCGGCCCTCGACCATGACGCACAGGCTGCCAAAGCCGAAGACCTCGATTTCCACCGGCGTGCTGGCGATCACCTGGCGCACCTGCGCCATCGAGAGCACCCGCGGCAGCACGGCGCGCGCAATGCCAAAATGGCGGTGGTAAAAATTGATCGCTTCGGCGTTGGTGGCCGAGCCTTGCACCGACAGGTGCAGGCGCAGTGCCGGATGGTGTTCGGCGACCCAGGCCATCAGGGCCGGGTCGGCGCAGATCAGCGCGTCCACGCCGGCTTCGGCGGCGCGCTGCGCGGCCTGGCGCCAGGCGCGCCAGTCGCCGGCCTGCGGATAGGTGTTCAGGGCGACCAGTACCTTGCAGTTGCGCTTGTGGGCATAGGCGACGCCTTGCGCAATGGTCTCGTCGTCAAAATTGAGGCCTGCAAAATTGCGCGCGTTGGTCGCGTCGCGAAAGCCGAGGTAGACGCAATCGGCGCCATTGTCAACGGCGGCCTTGAGGGCGGGCAGGCTGCCGGCCGGGCATACCAGTTCGGGAACTGCGTGAGTAGTTGAAGTGTTCAAGTAGGTCTGTCGCCTGTCAATTAGAGCGCTGGTTCGATTTCGAGCGGGGTCGCTACGGTGGTGGACTGATGTGGCTGCTGCAGGCGCCGCACGCCCTGCACGAAGCGCTCCAGCGTGTCCGACACCACGCCGCGCGGGATCATCACTTCGATCAGCTCGAAGCGGCCGCGCCGTTCAAGTGCGGCGTCCAGCGCGGCGCCAAGTTCGGCGCGGGTGTTGACGCGGCAGCCGTTGCCGCCCAGCGCAGGCGCCATGTCGGCGAAGTGCCAGTCGCTCAGCGCAGTAAAGCCGGCCGCCGGTTCGAAGGCGCGCAGCATCTCCCAGCTGCAGTTGTTAAAGACGATGACGATAGGGTCCCAGCCGTAGCGCTGGCAGTTGCCCAGCTCCCAGCCTGTCATCTGGAAGGCGCCGTCGCCGACCAGGATGACGGGACGCCCCGCGCCGCCGGCCTGCAGCCCGAGCCCGGCCGGCACGCCGTAACCCATGGTGGCGTAGTAGCCGGGCGCCACCAGCGCGGTGTGGGCGATATCGAGCGCGGTGAAAAGGCAGTCGCCAATGTCGGACGCGAGCGGCAGGCCGGGGTCCGTGGCGAGCATGTCGTTCAGGGCGCGCGCGATGTCGCGCGGGGCGATCGAGGCCGCGTCGCGCTGCAGGCCGTGCGGGTAGGACGGCGGCGCCAGCGCGTGCGGCCGGTCGCAGACCCGGTGCCCGCGTTCGAGCAGAGCGTCCACCAGCGCTTCGAGCGGCACGCCGGGGTAGACCTCGTAGTCCATCGTCACCGCGCCGTCGCAGGCCAGGATGGCGCCGTGCAGATCGACCTTGTCGCCCGAGACGCCAAAGTTGGTGTCCGAGACGATCACGCCCAGCATGAACAGCGCGTCGGACTGCTCGACCGCCGCCGACAGCGCCAGCGGCCCGGCCACGCCAAGGTAGGTGCCCAGCAGAGGAACGTCGGTCTCGGCCAGCAGGCCGCGGCCCATGAAGGTAGTGGCCACCGGAATGCCCAGCAGGTGCGCGAGGCGGGCGACTTTTTCCTCGATGCCGTAGCGGCGGATTTCGACGCCGACCAGCAGCAGGGGGGAACTTGCCTGCGCCAGCCTGGCCAGTACCGCGTCCGCGCAGGCGGCCAGCGCGCGCGCCGGCACGGGCGCTCTCGCCAGGCGTTCAACCGGCGCGCAGGGCGCCATCACTATGTCGCGCGGCAGCTCGATATACACCGGGCGCGATTGCGCGATGCAACTGGCCAGTACGCGCGCAATGTCCTGCGGGGCGCGCGCCGGGTCGTCGAGGACCACCTGGTCGCAGGTGATCTCGCGGAAGATCGCCATTTGCGAGTCGAGCGTCTTGGCCTGGTGGTGCAACAAGTAGCCGCTGCGCCGCTCCGCCGCGCCGGGAGCGCCCGAAATCACCACCAGCGGCACCTTTTCGGCATACGAGGACGCCACGGCATTGACCATGTTCAGCGCACCGGCGCCGTAGGTGACGGCCGCCACGCCCAGGCGGGTATGGTAGCGCGCGGCCGCATCGGCGGCAAAGCCGACTGCCGGTTCATGGCTCAGGGTATACATGGGCAGGATGCCGGTCGTTTCCACCTGGCGGAAAAACGCCAGAATAAAGTCGCCGGGAATGCCGAATATTTCACGCGCGCCGTGCTGGCGCAGCGCGTGCAGTAAAGCCTGTGACAGATTCATGGGGGACTCATTGGAGGCGAGCCGATCCAGTGCCGGCCCACACGCAATGTATCCCAGGCAGCAGCCTGTCCGCCTTAAACTGGATTAAGGAAAACGAAAGCCGATGCGAGCCGGAACTTGCGCCGCGTCAGCGTGCCGGCGTGGCCAATGGACGGCCCTTGTCCACGACGTACACGCCGACAAACCGGACCGGCGCGCCGCTGTCGTTACGCGCGCCATGCACTTTGCCGGCCGGGACCACGAACGCCTCGCCGGCCTTGATGGTGCGGGCCGGCTCGCCGTCGATCAGCAGTGCGACTTCGCCTTCGATGACATAGCTGATTTCGTCGCCCGGGTGGGTGTGGCGCGGCGCGTTTGCGCCGGGGTCGATTTCGCCGCGCACCACCACCGCTTCACGGCCGGGGGCGGCCACGTCGGCGGTCAGGACCGGGGTGCGCTTGACCTGGGCCAGTGCGAGCGACGGCGGGAGCAGGGCCAGAGTAAGGGCGAGGGCGGCGCATTTCCGGGCGCTAGCCTGAATGTTTCATAAACTGCCACTGCGTGTCCGGCTGGCCGACGCAGTGCCTCATCGGCAGCAATTTCAATGTTGCGAGCAATAGCTCCCCTACCCATTTAAACGGGACATTAATGAAGCGGCATGGGGTTGATGTTTGGCGGCGGGGTGGTCAGTTCTCGGCAGACCGGACGTGACTTACTCAGGACGAGTTAAATGACCTGGCCGGTGTCG